>JALNWS010000061.1 GCA_023230755.1 Azoarcus sp. | reverse complement strand
TTGAGGCGGGTGATGGATGCGCTGTCATGGGCCATTGCAGCCGTCGCCCTCGTTCTGCTCGCGTTTCCTGCCAGCGAGGATGCTGCACGTTCGTTTGCCATCCGCGAGTTCCGCTGGGGCTATATCGAGTTCCCGATCTGGTGGGCGAAGATCGCGCTCGCCGCCGGTCTCTGGTTCGGTGCGGCCCAGATGAGCGTCACTGCCATCATGGCGCTACTGAACCCGCCTGCCGGGGATCACCCCGCAGACCCTCCCGCCTCGCACTGACCCATCGCCGACAGGACGCATCGACATCATGGATGAAATTACCGTAGCCCTGGTCGCGACCGGGCTGATCTTTGTGCTGCTCGCGCTCGGTACCCCGGTTTTCGCCGCGCTCGCCGTAGCAGGGGCATTCGGCATTGCAACGATCGAAGGCCTGGACTTCGTCCTCAACCGGCTGAAGGCCTTCTCCTATTCGCAGACCTCAGCCTATCTGCTCACCGTCATTCCACTGTTCATCCTGATGGGCAGCTTCGCGCAGCAGGCCGGCGTGGGCTTGCGCCTGTTCGACGTGGCGCGCAAATGGGTGGGCCACCTGCCCGGCGGGCTGGCCGTTGCCAGCGTGCTGACCAGCGCAGGCTTCGCGGCCACCTCGGGTTCGAGCGTGGCGACGGCCGCCACTGTGGGTGCGGTCGCGATTCCCGAGATGAAAAAGGCGGGTTACGATCGCCGCCTGAGCGCGGGGGCCGTTGCTGCTGGCGGCGTGCTTGGCGTGCTGATTCCGCCCAGCGTGCTGCTCATCTTCTATGCGGCCCTCACCGAGGTCTCGGCGGGCAAGATGCTGGTTGCCGGCGTGTTGCCCGGACTGCTGTCGACCCTGGTCTTCATCGTCGGCATCTTCGTCATCGCGACCCGTATTGCGCCTAGCTCGATGCTTGCGCAAAAGTACGGCTGGTGGGAGCGCATCGTTTCGCTCAAACAGGCGTGGCAGGTTGCCGTGCTGTTCGTGGTTGTGCTGGGCGGCATTTACCTGGGGTTTGTCACCCCTACGGAAGCGGGGGCGGTCGGTGCCTTCACGGCCTTCCTGATGCTGGTCTTCACACGTCAGTCCAAGATGAGGCTATGGCGCGCGATCAACGGCAGTCTGCGTTCGTCGATCACGACGACGGTGATGATCGTGTTCACCATGCTGGGGGCAGGCATCTTCAGCTACTTCCTCACGCTCGTGCAGGTTCCCCAGCTCATCGCCGGCTACGTCACCACGCTTGAGTTGTCGCCGTTGCTCATCATTGGCCTGTTTCTTCTCGTTTACCTGCCGCTGGGCATGTTCCTCGACGCGTTCTCGATGCTGGTGATTACCTTGCCGGTCATGTTCCCCACGGTGACGGCGCTCGGCTTCGACCCGATCTGGTTCGGTATTCTTGCGGTCAAAATGTGCGAGATTGGTCTCATCACACCACCAGTAGGGCTGAACGTCTTCGTTATTGCAGGTATCGATCGTGAAACGCCGCTCGTAGATATCTTCCGCGGTGCGGGCTGGTTCGTGGTCATGGAGATCGTCACCACGCTGCTGATCTTCTTCTTCCCGGTCATCGTCACCTCGCTGCCGGAGACCATGCTGGGAAAATGAGCATGCGGTTCTGACTGCCTGTCAGGGGTGACCTACAGGCTGAACGAATGCCCCCCGCCGTGAAACGGGTTGGGCTTTTCCGGGGCGGGGTGGAGGATGAACCGGATGGAGGGCGGGCATTGCGGCAACTCGTTCTGCATCTGCTGCTGCACTTGTGGGAACAGCAGACTCCATTGCTCGGCGGAGGCGGCAATTGCAGCGGGAAGCGCCAGCGCGCTGGCGATCATTTTGACGGCGGCGGTGTGGTCGATCCCCGCCCTCACACGCTCCTTGAGCCGGACGTAGATCCGGAAGTCGGTCAGGCGGCTGCCATCCCGGGTGCCGAGGTGCACGATGTCGAGGTCGTAGAGCAGGGCAAGGGCGGGCTGACATCGCATAAAGCCGAGCGCGATGAGGTAGCGGAAGCCGCCGAAGGCGATGATGGCAAACTCATCGTCGTCGGTGGGCATCGTCAGTGTGCCGTCGATGGTCTGCAGCACGGAAGGAAGGGTTGCGAAGACGGATTCCGTTTTCGGGGGCAGCGAGTTCATGGCAGCTTAGTTTCGATCGCGGTGGCCGCAGGTCATCCTTAAAAATAAGCTGCTCAGTATAGATCTTGTCCGCAGCCGCCGCCATGACGAGACGCGGGTGCCATCCGGTCAGACCGACCATCGGCGCTCCCAGGATCACGTCGTGTCAGGCCACTTCGGGTTCGCCGGCCTGTGCCGGGTCGGAGGTCGCGGTGCCGCCGGTCTTTTCGGACGCGGGGTCGATCAGCGCCATCACGGCCCAGCCGGGGCCAGGGTCGAGTGGATTCTCAGCCGAGAACACTTCGAGCCGGCCCTTGGGGTCGATCGCGAACAACAGGGTTGCGTTGTCGCCATGCATGTCGCGGAAGTGCTCCATGGTGAAGGCTTCTGTCAGCGTGGTGCGGCGAATCTCCGCGCCACGGTAAAGCCGGCGCGAAAGGTCGACGTAACCGACATGATCGTTGAAGGCAGTGCGACCTTCACGTGCGGTGTCACTGCGGCCGTTGGTGCCGGTAGAGCCGCCGACCCGTAGCGCAAATACGGCCTTTGCGCCGAACACGCCCTTGTAGCGGTTGCAGGCCAGTGCGTTGAGATGTGCGTCTGCGGTCACTGCCAGCATGCGTCCGAGGCCGGTGGTGTCCAGGTAGACTTCCGCATGCTCGGAAAGCGGGTTGCCGTAATAGGCCTTGAGGCCGGCCATCCGGGCACGGCTGACGTTGTCCCACAGCGTGTCGCACAGCAGGACCCTGATCTTCTGCTGCTCAAGGGCCTGGGCGAGCTTGCGCGCCAGCGGGTTGGCGCCGAGGATCAGAAAACCGGCCGGTTCGGGCTCCGCCACCTTGAGCAGGCTTGCCAGCTTGCCGGCAGTCAGGCTTTGCAGCACGACGGTGCCGATGATGACGACGAAGGTGAGTGGGACCAGCAGTGACGCCTGCTGCACGCCGCGCTGCTCAAGCTTGAGCGCAAAGAGCGCGCTTACTGCTGCAGCGACGATGCCACGCGGGGCAATCCAGGCCAGCAAAGTGCGTTCCTGCCAGGGGATGCTCGAACCCCAGGTACAGTAAAGCACCTTGAGGGGACGTGCGATGAACTGGATGGCAAGAAACACCCCGACGACCACCCAGCCCATCATTTCGAGTTGGGCGAAGTCGAGGCGGGCGGCGAGCAGGATGAAGAGCACCGTGATCAGCAGCAGCGACAAGCTCTCCTTGAACGCCAGAATCTCTTCGATCGGCACGCCCTTGCGGTTGCCGAGGTAGATGCCCATTACGGTGACCGCGAGCAGGCCGGATTCTTCCGCCACGGCGTTGGAAAAGGCAAAGCAGCAGAACACCGCGCCCAGCGTGGCCACGTTGAACAGGTAGTTGGGCAACCAGTCGCGGCGCAAGGCCGCGCCCATCAGGTAACCGCTGGCCAGTCCCGCGATCGTGCCGATGGCGATGGTGCCGAGGAAGAGCAGGATGGTGGCGCTCAGCGCGCCGCCGGCCTCGGTGGATACGACGAACTCGAACACCAGCACCGCAAGCAGCGCACCGATCGGATCGACGATGATGCCTTCCCAGCGCAGGATGTTGGCGATGCGGGCAGTTGGACGCACAGTGCGCAGCATCGGGACGATGACCGTCGGCCCGGTGACCACCATGATGGCACCGAACAGCGTCGCCAGGCCCCAGTCGAAACCGGCGATCAGGCGTGCTGCCAGTGCGGCCACCGTCCACGTCACCAGCACGCCGCTGGTGGCGAAACGCCGTACGACATGCTGCAGGCCACGGATCTCGGAAAACTTGAGGGTCAGTGCGCCTTCGAAAAGGATGATGGCGACCGAGAGCGAGACAAAGGGAAACAGCAGGTCGCCCATAAGCTCGTCGGGCTTGAGCCAGCCGGTGCCCGGCCCGACCGCAATGCCGGTGAGCAGAAGAAACAGAATGGCCGGCAGGCGCAAGCGCCATGCGAGCCACTGGCAAGCACCACCGAGCAAGGTGATTGCAGCGATGGTGAGCATTGCATGTTCACCCAAAATATGTCTCCTGAATGGCCGTAAGCGTCAGTACTACCGCTGCGGGCGGTGACGCGGAGGATGATTGTATATGAATGGGGGCGTCGTTCTTTGCCCTTGCGCGATGGCGGTGCAGCTTGCAGCCCGGATTGGGGCGGGTGGGGTTTGCCACGCGCAGGCGGCGGCGTGCAGTACTAGAAGCGGGAGCCAGGCTGTTCGAGGAAGGCCGTTTCAGCTGCGGTTGATTGCCGTCCCAGCGCGGCATTGCGGTGCGGAAAGCGGCCGAAGCGGTCCACGATTTCGCGGTGGCGGCGGGCAAAGTCCAGAAAACCGTCGAAAGACGACGTCACTGTTGGGCCGGCTTCGGCCGCCAGGGCTTCGAAGCGTCGCACCGATTCGGCCTGGTCGTTGCGGTCTTCGGAATGCTCGAGTGGAAGATAGAGAAACACGCGCTCGACGGGGCGACACTGGCGGTCGATGCCGAGTGTGATTGCCTCCTTGCTCCAGCCCAGGGCCCGTGCGTCGAAGGCAAAGGCGCGTGCGCTGTTGCGGTAGATGTTGCGCGGGAACTGGTCGGTGAGCAGGATCAGGGCGAGGCGGCCGTGCGGCGTTTGCAGCCAGGCGTCGAGTTCACCGTTTCCGGCCTGGATGACCCGGTGCTCGAAGCGCTCGCGGATCGCGGTGTCGACCTCGTCGCGCTTGCGCCACCACAGTGCGGACTGACTGGCGATGATGCCGGCCTCGTCGGTATCGGTCCCGAACCAGAAGGTGCAGATTGTCTCGGCTGTATCCACGCGCAACTCCTTTCCGATGCCATTCGGCGTGTGTCAGGCCGCCGCCCTGCGTGCCGCGTGGGCGGCCTGAAAGTAGTCGATGAATACCCGCAGCCGTGCCGGCATGTGGGTGGTACCGGGAAAGTATAGATGGGCCGCGCCCAGCGTCGGTGCGTATTCGTCCAGTGCGGTGACCAGGCGCCCGGCCTGAATGTCGTCCGCTGCGGTCGACTCGACCACTTGCGCAAGGGCAAGTCCGCGGCGGGCGAGGTCGAGTTCGGCGACGAAATCATTGACGATGAAACGCCCGCTGACCTCAAGCTCGAACAGTCCGCCATCGCGCTGCAGATCCCAGCGCGCGAGGCGGCCGCTGGTGGTGAAACGGAAGCGGACGCAATCGTGCGCAGCAAGGTCTTCCGGCGAACGCGGCGCAGGGTTGCGGGCGAAGTAGTCGCGCGTTCCCACGATCACCATTCGCGATGGCCGGCTGAGTGGCACGGCAACCATGTCGGCTTCGATGCTGTTGCCGAGCCTGACGCCGACGTCGAAGCGCCCTGCCACGATGTCGGTCAGGCCGTCGTCAAGGTAGAACTCGAGCCCGATGCCAGGGTAGCGCGCTGAAAAATCGACGACGTGCGGTGAAAACAGATCGGCGTAGGCGATTCGCGACAGCGCGATCCGCACCCGTCCGCTGGGCTGGCCGCGTGCGTCGGCGAGTGCGCTGAGGGCGCCGCCGAGTTCGGCCAGTCCGCGGCGGACACCATCGAGGATGCAAGCACCTTCCTCGGTCAGGCTGACGCGGCGCGTGGTGCGCGCGAGCAGACGCACGCCGAGGCGCTTTTCCAGCGCGCGTATCGACTGCGAGAGGGCGGAGGGTGAAAAGCCCATCTCGGCCGCAGCGCGGGTGAAGTTTGCGTGGCGCGCAACGCACTCGAAGGTGGCGAGTGCGGGCAGGAGCGCGGGATCTATTTGTAAGTCAGGCTTCATGACTCATTCAGCATTTCTGCGTCGATCTTAATAGCCAAACAGTCTAATCTGAATCGTCCGGTATGCGGGGCTGCACCCTGCGACCCTGTTGATGTTTGACCCCCTTCCCCACGGAGTTGCCCGATGACGACTTTCATCCTGAACGGACAGCGTGTCAGTCCCGACCTGCCCGACGACACCCCGCTGCTGTGGGCCTTGCGCGACGGCCTCGACCTCACCGGCACCAAGTTCGGTTGCGGCATGGGCCTGTGCGGTGCCTGCACGGTGCACCTGGACGGCGAGCCGGTGCGCGCCTGTTCCACCCCGCTGTCGGCGGTTGCCGGAAAGAAGGTGACGACGATCGAAGGCGTCGATGCCGCCCGTGCAGGGCAGGCCGTGCAGGCCGCATGGCAGAAGCTCGACGTGGTGCAGTGCGGCTACTGCCAGTCCGGCCAGATCATGTCGGCCACCGCTTTGCTGGTCGCCAACCCCAGACCCACCGATGCCGAGATCGATGCGGCGATGAGCGGCAACATCTGTCGCTGCGCCACCTATGTGCGCATTCGCGCAGCCATCCACGAAGCCGCCACGGCCCTGGCATGAAGGAACGCGACATGAAAACCCGTATCGAAAACGTATCCCGACGTGACTTCTTCAAGGCGGGCGCAGGACTGACCCTGGCGCTGGTGCTGCCGTCGGCGCGCGGCGCGGCTGCCAGGGTCGCGGGCCCCGGCATCGCCGGTTCGGCCCCGGCGGTCGCAGCCGCGTTCGAAGCCAATGCCTTTGTGCGCATCGGCACCGACAACACGGTGACGGTGCTCGCCAAACATCTGGAGATGGGTCAGGGCACCTATACCGGTCTTGCGACACTGGTTGCCGAGGAGCTCGACGCCGACTGGGCGCAGGTCGTGGTCGAAGGCGCGCCTGCCGACGCCGCACGCTACAACAACCTGTTCTGGGGGCCGGCGCAAGGAACGGGGGGCAGTACCGCGATCGCCAACTCCTTTGCACAGATGCGTCATGCCGGCGCGACCGCGCGCGCCATGCTGGTGCAGGCGGCAGCCGGGCGCTGGAAGGTGGCGGCGGAGTCGATCACCATCAGCGCCGGCGTGGTGAGCCATGCGCCGAGCGGGCGCAAGGCAGGTTTTGGCGAGCTCGCCGAGGCCGCCGCCGCCCTGTCGCTGCCGGCCACGGTGACGCTGAAGGACCCGAAGGATTTCACCCTCATCGGCAAACATGCTCCACGCAAGGACAGCGTGGCCAAGACCACGGGCCGCGCGATGTTTACCCAGGACGTGAAGCTGCCCGGCATGCTGGTCGCGGTGGTGGCACATCCGCCGCGTTTCGGTGCGACCGTGCGTGGCGTCGACGACACGGCGGCGCGGGCCGTGCCCGGCGTGGTCGACGTGGTGCGCATTCCCTCCGGCGTGGCGGTGCTGGCGGGGGACTACTGGACGGCAAGGAAGGGGCGCGACGCGCTGCAGGTGGACTGGGACGAAACCGCCGCTTGGCGCGGCAGTTCGGCACAGCTCCTGGCCGACTACCGCAGGCTCGCGGCCACGCCCGGTGCGGTGGCGCGGAACGATGGCGACGCCGAGGCTGCGCTGGGCAAGGCGGACAAGGTGGTCGAAGCCGAATTTGCGTTCCCCTATCTCGCACATGCGGCGATGGAGCCGCTCAACTGCGTGATGAAGCTGGACGCGGACGGCTGCGAAGTGTGGAACGGCGAGCAGTTCCAGACCGTCGACCAGGCCGTGGTCGCGGCCATCCTCGGGCTCAAGCCGGAACAGGTGAAGCTCAACATGCTGTTCGCGGGGGGCAGTTTCGGGCGTCGTGCCAACCCGAAGTCCGACTATCTGGTGGAGACCGCCCACATCGTCAAGGCGATCGGTGGCAGGGCACCGGTGAAACTGGTGTGGTCGCGCGAGGACGACATGCGTGGCGGGCACTACCGTCCCCTGTATCTGCACCGCCTGCGTGCCGCGCTCGATGCCACGGGCCGGCCGCAGGCGTGGTCACAGCGCATCGTGGGGCAGTCCATCATGCTCGGTTCGCCCTTCGAGTCGCTGATGATCAAGGACGGGGTCGATGCGACCTCGGTCGAGGGCGCGGCCAACCTGCCTTACGCCATCCCCAACCTGGCGGTTGATCTGCATACGACCAATGCGCTGACCAAGGTGCCGGTGCAGTGGTGGCGCTCGGTGGGCTCCTCCCACACGGGATTTGCAACCGAGGTGTTCATGGACGAGCTCGCGCTGGCGGCGGGTAGCGATCCGGTGGCCTACCGGCTCGAGCTGCTTGCAGCACATCCGCGCCATGCAGCGGTGCTGCAGCTCGCTGCGGAAAAGGCCGGCTGGGGTACGCCACTGCAGGCCGCGAGCGACGGTGGCAGGCGCGGTCGCGGGGTTGCCGTGCATGAATCCTTCAACAGCTTCGTCGCCCAGGTGGTGGAAACCACGGTCGCCGCCGATGGCAGTTTCCGGGTCGACCGCGTGGTGTGCGCGGTGGACTGCGGGATTGCGGTCAATCCGGACGTGATCCGTGCGCAGATGGAAGGTGGCATCGGCTTCGCCCTGGCCGCAGCCCTGAGTGGCGAGATCACCCTCAGGGACGGTCAGGTCGAACAGTCCAACTTCCATGACTACACCGTGCTGCGCATCAACGAGATGCTGGCCGTGGAGGTGCATATCGTGCCCTCGGCGGAGAAGCCGTCGGGCGTGGGCGAACCGGGGGTGCCGCCGCTGGCACCGGCGCTGGTGAATGCGCTGTACGCGGCAACCGGCAAGCGTATTCGCAGGCTGCCGATCGGCACGCAGTTGCAAGGCTGATGCGGATGCCTTCCCGGAGTGATTCTTGCTGCAGGAAGGCTTGGCCTGAACCGCCGCCAGCTTCTGCCGAAGCCGGCGTGCCAGGTTCTGTACCGATTTGAGATGGGGTAAGGGCATGGATAGTCTGGATCTGGAAGTTCTGCAGCGTGCGAGAACATGGCTCGCAGACGGAAAACGGGTGTTGCTGGCCACGGTCGTGCGCACCTGGGGCTCGTCGCCGCGCCCGCCAGGCGCGCTGCTGGCCTTGCGCGAAGACGGACGTGCGGTGGGGTCGGTGTCGGGTGGGTGCATCGAGGACGACCTCATGCAGCGCCTGCGCGCCGAAGGCATGCCCGAAGCGGCATGCAGGGTGAGCTATGGCGTCGGTGCCGAGGAGGCCCGCCGCTTCGGGCTGCCGTGCGGCGGCACCATGGAACTGGTGCTGGAGCCGCTGGCCGACCCGGCACCGCTCGACGCCTTGCTCGCCAGGCTGGCGGCGGGTGAACTGGTGGAGCGCAGCCTGCATCTGCCCAGTGGCAGGAGCGCGCTGGCGCCGGCGCATCCCGAGCAGGCGACGGGCTTCGATGGGGAAACCCTGGTCAGTGTGTTCGGGCCGCGCTATCGGCTGCTGCTGATCGGCGCCGGCCAGCTCGCGGCCAGCCTCGCACGCATGGCGCTCGCGCTGGACTTCGCCGTCACCGTCTGCGATCCGCGCGAAGAGTGGTCCGAGGAATGGAACGTAGCGGGCACCGTGCTCACCCGCGAGATGCCCGACGATGTGGTCATCGGCATGCGCCCCGACGCGCGCACCGCGGTGATCGCACTCACCCACGATCCCAAGCTCGACGATCTCGCGCTGATGGAGGCGCTGCGCTCGCCTGCCTTCTACGTGGCGGCGCTGGGCTCGCGACACAACAATGTCGTGCGGCGCGAGCGTCTGCGCGAGTTCGATCTCGACGCGTCGCAGGTGGAGGCCCTGCGCGGCCCGGCCGGGCTGTACATCGGCAGTCGTACGCCGGGCGAGATCGCGGTCTCGATCGCGGCTGAACTGGTCGCGGTAAAGAATGGTGTGGTGCCCGAGCGGGTCCTGCCGGTGGCAGAGGCCAAGGCCGCACTCGAACTGGCCGAAAACGCCTTGTCCGCCTGCGCCCGCAAGTGATGGTGCGCGGCATCCTGCTTGCGGCGGGTTACGGCCGCCGCTTCGATCCGGAAGGGCGGCGCGACAAGCTGCTCGCGCGCCTGGCGGATGGTCGTCCACTGATCTGGCACAGCGCCCTTGCCTTGTGCGCGGCGCTGCCCGGCAGCCTCGCGGTGGTGCGTCCGGGGCAGACGGAGCGGGTGCACTGGTTGCGTCTGGCAGGCTGCGAGATCCTGGAAACCGCGCACGCCGAGCAGGGCATGGGCAGTGCGCTGGCGGCGGCAGTGGCGGCCAGTGCGGATGCTGCCGGCTGGGTGATCGCGCTTGCCGACATGCCCTGGTTGCCCGCAGCGGCGGTTGGCAGGGTGGCCGCCGCCATCGACAGGCCCGACACGGTGGTGGCTCCCATGCACGGCGGCCGGCGCGGGCATCCGGTCGGCTTCGGTGCGGCATGGGGGCGCCGTCTTGCCGCGCTGGAGGGTGACCGTGGCGCGCGTGACCTGCTGCACGGGGCCGACGTGCGCGTGCTCGACTGGCACGATGACCGCATCCTGCGCGACGTCGATCAGGCCGCCGATCTCGATCCGGCGCTGCCTTCCTGCGGCTGAATCAGACCGTTGGCGCGGCCGGGTTCAGTACATTGGCGGGAGCATCGCGCACGACACTGTCGGGCTCGGTAACGGGCGTGCCGCGCACCGTCTGCAGGGGAATGACACCCGCCCATACCGGCCAGCCGAGATCCTCCTCATCATCCTTGACCCCGCCTGCGCGAATCTTGGCCGACGCCTCGGTCAGGGGGATGCGCAACACCGTGGTGGCGTTGAGTTCCTTGCCGGTGATCGGGCGCAGTTGTTCCCAGCGCCCCGGTGCTATGCCCTCGATCAGGGCACGCAGGCTGTTGAGCTTGGCGTCCGGCTCATCAAGCTGTTCGAAACACCCATAGACCACCACCGCGCGGTAGTTCATCGAGTGATGCATGGCCGAGCGCGCCATCACCAGCCCGTCGGCGAGCGCAATCGTGACGCAGGCCTGACCGGTGGTGAGCGCCTTGAGCATGCGCGAACCCTTGGCACCGTGGATGTAGAGGTGCTCGCCCTCGCGCCAGTGGATGGTGGGCAGGGCATGGACGGAGCCTTCCCACTGGAAGGCGACGGAGCACACGGTGGCGGCGTCGACAATGCCGTTGATGGTCTCGCTGTCGTAGTGGGCGCGCGCCGGGAGGCGTCTGACGCGGGTGCGCTCGGAAGGGGCGGGGTGCGTGTTCATGTCGGGGTGCCTGACGCTTGTTTGAGGTGAGCGTCCAGCATATGCTGCCGGTGGCACCATCAGTAGTGCCACCAGATTCATTTGGATTGGAGCCACCATGCAACTCGACTGGCTGCTGGCCCCACCGTTTCCGCCGGGTGTGCCGCGCCAGCGCCTGCTGTATCAGCGGCTGCGCGAGGCCATTCTGAGCGGCCAGCTGAAGGCCGGCGCGCGCCTGCCTTCCAGCCGCAGCCTTGCTGCCGGTCTGGGCATTGCGCGCAACTCGGTGCTGTTCGCGTATGAGCAGTTGAGCGCGGAGGGCTGCCTGCAGGCCGACCGTCATGGCACCCGCGTGGCGCAACTGACGCTGCCCGCTGCGTCCGCACGCAGATCGCACGGCGAGTCCGTGGCCCTGCCCGGTCTGTCGGTGCGTGCCGCAGCCTCACGTCAGCCCGAGCACGGGCCGGACTCCGACATCCTGCCCTTCGCGCCCGGTGCGCTCGATCTCGGTGCCTTCCCCTTTCGCAGCTGGCGGGCCAGCCTGGACCGGGCGTGGCGCGAGGCGGGTGCGCGCCAGCTGGGTCATACGCCGTATGGCGGCGAGCCGGTCCTGCGGGCCGCGCTGGCCGAACAGCTCTCCACCGTGCGCGGCTTTGCCGTCACTCCCGGGCAGGTGATCATTACCAGCGGCACCCAGTCGGGGCTGGACCTGTGTGCGCGGCTGCTCGCCGACAGTGGCGACATCGCCTGGGTGGAGAACCCCGGTTATCTTGCGGCGCGCGGCGCACTCGGCCTGGCCGGCCTGCGCCTGCACGCGGTGGCGGTCGATGAGGACGGGCTGGCACCGGCCGCGGCGGACTGGCACGCACATTCGCCGCGCCTGATCATGGTCACGCCCTCGCATCAGTATCCCAGCGGACACGTCATGTCGCTCGCGCGCCGTCTGTCCCTGCTGGAGGGCGCACGTGCGGCCGGTGCGTGGATCATCGAGGACGACTACGACAGCGAGTTTCAACGCGGCGGCCCGGCGCTGCCTGCGCTCCATGGACTGCAGCCGGGGGCGGCGGTGGTGTATGCGGGCACGTTCAGCAAGACCCTCTATCCCGGCCTGCGCATTGGCTATCTGGTGCTGCCGCCGGCGCTGTCCGATGCATTTGCGCACGCCGCAGGGCAAGCTGTGCGCGCCGGTCAGGGCATCGAACAGGTGGCGCTGGCCGATTTCATCCGGCGTGGCCAGTACACCTCCCATCTGCGCCGCATGCGCAAGCGCTACGAGTTGCGCCAGCGTGCGCTGCGTGCGGCGCTGCTGCGTCAGCCCGGTCCGGAACTCGGTATCGACGGCGGCGCGGCGGGCCTGCATCTGGTGCTGCGTTTGCCACCCGAACTGCGCGATACCGAGGTGGCGCGGCGTGCGGCCCGGCTCGGGCTCGGGGTGCGGGCCCTGTCGCACTATGCGCACGCGCCCTTGTGCTGCAACGGGCTGGTACTGGGTTACGGCAACGTCGACGAAAAGCAGATGGACGAACTGGTGCGCAGGCTGCGGCTCGCAATGGCCGATGGTGCCTGACCGGCCGCGGCGGCGTCTTGCCGCCTTCAGCGTGCGCCGGGCTGGTTCAGCACATAGGCCCGGGTGGTCAGGTAAAGCACCAGCCCGTTGAGCAGGTGCCACAGGAAGTGGGTGCCGAGCGTAGCGGTTTCGCAGAGTGCCATGTCGAGCGAGCGAAAGCTCAGCGACATCACGAAGATGAATACCGCGAGCAGCAGGATCAGCGGCTCGCGCTTGCCTGCGGCGCGATGGTAGATCCCGATCGCAGCGATGAACACCAGCGCGCCGCCGTAGGCCAGCGAGCCGTTCAGCCATTCGCCCGGCAGCGTGGCAAAGCCGACGGACACCAGGACGTAGACCAGCACCAGCGCAGCGACCCTGGAGGGTGCGAGGCCGCCGATATTGCGTGCGTACAGCACAAGAAAGGCCATCTGGTAGATGAAGATCGGCAGCACATCGGCGAACATCGTCCACCGGTTGGCCAGGGTGTGGAACAGAAAGCTGCCGATCCCGATGCAGGCCATGTTGGCGGTCAGGAAGATGGCCGGAGCGCTGGCGCGGATGCCGTCGCGACGCATCAGCAGCATGATTGCGATCGCCGCCAGCACGAAGGACAGGTTGGTGAGTGCGTTGACCGGCTCTGCCCAGAATCCGGGGCTGGTGCGTTCGCAGTAGAGGTCGATGGCGGTGGTGAGCGATGCGTCCATGGTGCGGATGGCGATGACGAAGGGGGTGTGTGGAGAAATGATGGCTGACTATCGGGCAGGAAACGGCGAGGCAGGGAGCCGTCCATCGTCGATTTCAGTGCACCAAAATCCCGCGTGTTCCTCTATTCTCGGCGCCCTGTTCGAATTTTATCGCCTGCAGGCAGTGTCGTGCATGCTCAGGCTGGTGTTGCCATCTATTGGAAAACCATCATGAAAGTTGTCATCAGAGCATTCTTCAGGACCTTGCGTCTCGTCATTGGCCCCTTCATTCTGCTGTGGGAAATGATTACCCGGCCCAAGGGCGTGTCGCGCCCGGCGCAGGCGCAGGGCAAGGTCGACAGGGAATGCGGCATGCTGGCCCTGTATGAATTCAAGACCTGTCCGTTCTGCATCAAGGTGCGCCAGGAGATGCGTCGCCTCTCGCTGCCGATTGAACGTCGCGATGCACAGCAACCGGGCAGCGTCCGCGAGGAGCTGGTGCGGGGTGGCGGTCAGGCCAAGGTGCCCTGCCTGCGGGTCTCCGACAAGGCGGGCAACAGCAAGTGGCTGTACGAGTCGGACGAAATCATCGCCTATCTGCGCGGCCGCTTCGCGCCCCAGTAACTGAAGCAAGGGGGCGGCTCATTCGAGCACTTCGACCGCCATCCCCACCTCCAGCCGTCCCGGGCCGTCGTGAATCAGGTTCTGCCCGAACATCACCATGTTGTTGTGCCGGCGGTAGCTTGCCAGCGTGCGCAGGGGCTCGGGACCACGCAGCGCAGTCGCGGGGTCGACGGTCGTGATTGCGCAGCGCGAGCAGGGTTTCACCACGCGAAAGACGACCCCTCCGATGCGGATGACGCGCCAGCGGTCTTCGGCATAGGGTTCGCAGCCGTTCACAACCAGATTGGGCCGGAAACGCCGCATTGGCAGTGGCTGTTCAAGCCGTGTGTTGAGATCGTCGAGCGAGCCCTGGGAGATCAGCAGGAAAGGGAAGCCGTCTGCAAATCCGGTCTGGTCGGACGGCACGGCGTAGTCGGGGTCGAGCGCGCGCCGAACATCCGGCGCGAACTGCACCAGCCGGCAGGGTTGCTCAAGAAATCGGCTCAGCCAGGCGTCTGCATCCGGATCGGCCAGCGTCGCTTCTACCGTGTCTTTCCATACGGTGACCGGGATGCGCTGCTGTGTCGTTCCCTGCAGCGTGATGTCGGGCATGTCCGGCGCGCTCAGCGCCAGCACGCCAGTGGCGTCGACTCGGGTATCGATCAGCGCCATTTTCGGCAACTGACGCTGGGTGAGAAAGTGTCCCTGCGCGTCGACGACCATCCAGTGGCGGTCGAAGCTGAAGCCTTTTGAATCGATGTCGAGCGCGGGGTGCTGCGCGCCGCGCAGGGATTTGACCGGGTAGCGATACAAGTCGGTGAGGGTCAGCGTGCTCATGATTGTCTGGTGGGGAGGTCGGCGCTTGCCACGCAGTTTCGTCCACGTGCCTTCGCCATGTAAACACCTTCGTCTGCACGCCGCATCAGTTCGTCAGGGGCGAGCATGGTGGTCGTGCGTGAGGCAACGCCGATGCTCACGCTGCCCGGCCACTCGCCACCACCGGCGGCGACCCGCAGCGCATTGACCCTGGCCCGCAGGCTTTCGCCGAGTTGCATTGCACCTTCCAGCGGCGTGTGGGGGCAGATCACGAGAAACTCGTCGCCGCCCAGGCGACACACCATATCGTCGGTGCGCACCGATTCTGCGAGCGTTCTTGCCAGCGTGGTCAATACCGTATCGCCGGCTTCGTGCCCCCAGGTGTCATTGACGGTCTTGAATCCGTCCGCATCGATCATCATCAGCGAAAGCGGGCTACCCGAGGTCTGCCACTCAAGCCCGATGACGTGCATCGCGTGGCGCCGATTGGGCAGGCCGGTCAGGACATCCGTCAGCGACAGCGTTTCCAGGTTCTTGTTGGCGATGGCCAGTTCGCGCGTACGTTCTGCGACTTTCGCTTCGAGTGTCTGGTTCAGTTCGTGCAGCTCGCGGTTTTGCTGCGATACCTGGGTAAAGAGGCCGCTCAGTGCGGCAAGCAGGGGCTCGGTGGCACGGGTGCCGAGCCGGGCATCTTCGGCCAGGGCCTGTTCCGGGCTCATGCCCTGGCCGATCAGGCGCAGTTGCCTGGCCATCGACTGGTCCGAACCGAGGATGTGGTACGCCAGCCAGTGGATGAGAAAATTGAGCAGACGGCTCGAGAGCCCGGCGGTCATCTCCGTCTGCGAAATACGGACAATCTCATCGACGAAACTCTCGTGCTCGCGGGACTGCAATTGGAGATGTCGCCGGTCGATACCCTGCGCGGCCATCATCGACTCTTCGGCCGCAAAATGGAAACGAGTGTAGGCAGCGAGTTCGTCGATCAGGTCTGCAAGCGATTCAGGGCCCGGTGCGACCGCATTGGACAAGGCGTCGCCAATGCGGTTGATGATGCGGACCAGCTCCATGTGCTGGGTATCGACTTCGTCTATGCCGGTGACGAAATTCTCGTCCCACTGAAATGAATCCATCGTGAGTTTCCCTGCTGGGTTGCCCCGGTCAAAGCAGCGTCATTCGCAATCCACTGCCCAGATTGGGGTTAATCGTGGGAGTGTATTACGAACGGCGCATGGCATCTCCCCCGTTTTCCGGACGGGGCGCGGTACGCAGCGCGCACGCGCGCTGAAAGTAAGTATTTCACGAAGTTGGCGTTGATGCGCTGCTGCAGGTAGTTGCCCGCGGTGGGGTCGTGTCCTGAAGCGCGGTGATGACGTGGCGTGAAAAGATCTCGCTGGCAGCGGTCAGACGCAGTGCCGGGCGGGTTGGGCGCGTGGAGCCGCCATGGTCTGAGTGTGGGTACGAATACTGCTAAGGAAAAGCTTGCCTGCCCGTCTGCAAGGGTTCTGCGGAGCCATTTTCCGCAGATCTGCACCAATCCGGGGCGGGTTCCCGAGCGCATCGCCTTGCATGGTGCGCGTGTTCTTGTCTGTGAGACAGGAGGTGTGAAATGCGTCTGGAAATTCTGGAGAAGGTACAGCGCTGGTCGCAAGGCCGGTTTTCCGCTGCACAACGGGAGGGGGCACGTGTACGGCCGCCCGTTGAGGATGGCACGGTGGGACGCGAGGATCCGCGTGACGAGGCCTTGGCGTACTGGGTGCCGATGTTCCCACCGTGCTGAAACGCATGTCCCGCGTGCGGGACCCGGATTGAAGCGTTTCCTTTAGCCGGCGGGGGCGCCGGCGTCCGGGTTCAGGCTGCCTGTGCGACCGGTTTGCCGGTCGCGGCAGCGTTGAGCCGATTCACGCCACTGACGATGGCGCGAATGGATGCGGTGACGATGTTGGCGTCGATCCCGACGCCATAGCAGTCGACGCCGCCACTGGCGCCCGAGAGTTCGACGAAGGCGCAGGCCTGCGCATTGCCGCCGTCTTCGCTCGGGGCAACCGAGCGTTCCTCGAAGCTGCGCACCTGAACATCGATGCCGACGGTACGCAAGGCATGCACTGCGGCGTCGATCGGGCCATTGCCTTCACCGGCCAGCATGTGTCGCGTGCCGCCGATCTCGACCACAAGGCGGATGCCCTGTGCGGCACCGCGCTCGAACAGGTGGTGCTCGCAGTAGTGCACCGGGGTGCCGCTCTCGAGATAGGTGCGCGAGAACAGCCCCCAGATGTCGGCGGCGGCCATTTCACCGCCGCTCGCGTCGGTGACTTTCTGCACTTCGCGTGAAAACTCCACCTGCAGGCGGCGCGGCATGGCGATGCCGTATTCCGTTTCGAGCAGGTAGGCGATGCCGCCCTTGCCCGACTGGCTATTGACCCGGATCACCGAGTCATAGCTGCGACCGACATCGGCCGGGTCGATCGGGAGATAGGGTACGTTCCACGGGGCGCCGGCCTTTTGAGCAGCGAATCCCTTCTTGATGGCGTCCTGGTGGGAGCCGGAGAAGGCCGTGAATACGAGATCCCCCACATAGGGGTGGCGTGGGTGAATCGGGAGCTGGTTGCAATGCTCGACGGTGCGTGCAACCGCGTTGATATCGGAGAAATCGAGGCCGGGATTGACTCCTTGCGTGTACAGGTTGAGCGCGAGGGTGACGATGTCCACGTTGCCGGTGCGCTCGCCGTTACCGAAGAGACAGCCTTCCACGCGGTCGGCGCCCGCCATGAGACCGAGCTCGGCGGCGGCGACGCCCGTGCCGCGGTCGTTGTGCGGGTGCAGGCTGAGGATGACGCTGTCGCGGCGGGCGAGATTGCGGTGCATCCACTCGATCTGGTCGGCATAGACATTGGGCGTGGCGACCTCGACCGTGGCCGGAAGGTTGAGGATCACCTTGTTGTCGGGCGTCGCGCCCCACTCGGCGGTGACCGCATCGCACACCTCGACGGCGAAGTCGATCTCAGTGGCGGAGAAGGTTTCCGGGCTGTATTCGAGGACGAACTCGGTTTCCGGCTGCTCGGCGGCGAGCTGCTTGATCATGCGCACGGCCGACACTGCAAGCGCGACCACTGCCGGCTTGCGCATGCCGAATACGACGTCGCGGAAGGTCGGCGATGTGGCGTTATAGACGTGAATGATGGCGCGCGGTGCACCGCGCACCGATTCCATGGTGCGGCGGATGAGGTCTTCACGGGCCTGGGTGAGCACTTCGATGGTGACGTCCTGCGGCACGTGCCCGCCTTCGACGAGTTGGCGCACGAAGTCGAAATCCGTTTGCGAGGCCGACGGGAAGCCAACCTCGATCTCCTTGAAGCCGGTCTCGCACACGGTGCGGAACATGCGCATCTTGCGCTCGACGTTCATCGGCTCGAACAAGGCCTGGTTGCCGTCGCGCAGGTCGGTGCTCATCCAGATCGGTGCCCTGTCGATGACGCGGTTCGGCCATTGCCGGTCGGTGAGCCGGATCGGTGCGAAGGCGCGGTACTTGGTGGCGGGTTCCTGCAACATCATGGCGTGTTCCTCGATCTGTTCTGGGCCGGAAGGCGACACGGAGAATATTACGCGGGGCGGCGCGGCAGGCGATTGCAAGTTCGGCCCTTGAGATTGATCATTTGCGAATAAAATTGCATGAAAATACGTAACTGGAGAATATTCAGTTATTGAATGCCGCCGCGGCGATTTATCGGGCGCCACTGTGGATCGCAAACGCGCCCCGCCTGAGCCGACCGCCCCTGTTCATTGGCTTTCAATGGTTGCAGACTGAAGGCCGTTGCCCTGCAGTCCCGTCCCGTCGCGCTGCTGCAGGCATCCATTGAGCGCAAACCGGGTACGAACAGCGTCCCGCAACAGAGGTTTTACATGGAGCAAGCACCTGGCACCGAGGCGGACTCGTACTGTTCGCCTTCTTTCTGGCGCGAGCAGGAGATGCTGCTGATGCAGCAGATCATGGGGCTCGTGGGGAAAAGTCTCTCGCCGGACATCGTGTTGCGAGAGTCGCTGCACCTGTTGTCCGAACTGCTCGGACTCAATCGTGGGCGCATCGTCCTGCTCGACCCGGATGGCAAGGGCAGCAGCATTCGCTATGCCTATGGTCTGACCCGAAAGGAGATCGCGCGCGGGCACTACGGGCTTGGAGAGGGCGTGACGGGCGCCGTGATTGCCTACGGGCAGGTGATCATCGTTCAGGACATCGACCGCGACGCAAATTTCCTCGCCCGTTCCGTCGAACGGGAGTGCCTGCCCTCAGGCCCGGTGTCTTTCATCGCGCTTCCAATCCGCATTG
>JALNWS010000060.1 GCA_023230755.1 Azoarcus sp. | reverse complement strand
TCTGCCGCAGCTCAAGCTCGGCGGTGGACAGGCCCCTGAGCCTGCTTGCATTCAGTTTCTGGATGGCATCGGTGGCAGGGCAAGCGTGCCAATCGACGTGTTCACCACCTGGATCAGGCTCGACTCTGGCGTTCATTTGCGGATACCGAAACAGGTTCAACAACTCGGTTTACATGCTCGCACATATCTACATGCAATGACCGTTTTGGTTCCCGCCAATCCCGTCTCGCCGCACTGAAGGCCCTGCGCAGGCCATCTCGCCACCGCCCGCTTGATATAGCGCATTGCTATCCGTTCGACACAGGTGGAAACTCGAACCATTCGTTCTCCGGAGGGATGCGTCATGACACCAGAGTCGGTTCACGATATCCGCAACCTCAGCCTGCTCGGCCACACAGGCTGCGGCAAGACCACACTGCTGGAAGCGCTGTTTGCAGCGTCCGGCGCCACGGCACGCGGCGACACCGGGGCCGACCCCGACCCGCTGGAAAAGGCCATGGGGCACTCGCTCACGCCAAGCCTGACCCACCTCGAATGGGCGGGTCACTGGATCAACCTGCTCGACACGCCCGGACTGCCGGACCTCGCCGGACGCGCGCTGGCGACCCTGTCTGCAGTCGAAACTGCCGCGATTGTGATCCATGCGGCGACCGGTATCGAGAGCGGCACGCGCCGCATGATGGCAGCCGCCGCAGGCAAATGCCGCATGATTGTGGTGAACGGCATCGACCTTGCCGGCACCGACTTCGCTGCACTCACTGACGCCATCGTCGGCGAGTTCGGCGCCGCATGCCTGCCGATCAACTTGCCGTCAGCAGACGGCGCCAGCGTCGTAGATTGTTTCTTTGCGCCCGACGCATCGCGTGCCAGCGCATTCTCCTCGTCTGCCGCCGCCCACGAGGCAATCATCGACCAGGTGATCGAACTCGACGAAGCGCTCATGGCGCGCTACCTGGAACAGGGTGAAGCGCTGGACCCCGAGCAACTGCATGCCCCGTTTGAACAGGCTTTGCGCGAAGGGCATCTGATTCCCATCTGCTTCGTCTCGGCCCGAACAGGCGCCGGCGTCAGCGAGCTCCTCGATATCCTGGGGCGGCTGATGCCGGACCCGACCGAGGGCAATCCTCCGCGCTTTCTCCGGGGCGAAGGCGAATCGGCAGTCGCGGTGGACACCGTTCTCGATCCGGCACGCCACGTTCTGGCCCATGTATTCCAGATCAGCAACGACCCCTACCGTGGCAAGATCGGGTTATTCCGTGTTCATCAAGGAACGATCGAACCGGGCAGCACGCTCTTCATCGGTGATGCACGCAAACCCTTCAAGGTCGCCCATCTGCTGCGCCTGCAGGGCCGGAACGTAAGTGAAACCGCCCTCGCGGTGCCCGGAGACCTGTGCGCCGTGTCGCGCGTCGACGAACTCCATCGCGATGCCGTCCTGCACGACTCGCACGATGAAGACCTGTTCCGCCTGGCGCCACCGGTCTATCCGCAACCCGTATTCGGGCTGGCACTGATCACACGCAAGCCGGCTGACGAACACAAACTGGCCGAAGCGCTGGTGCGCCTGACAGACGAAGATCCCTGCCTCGAGGTGAGCTACGACGCACGTGGCCACCACACGGTCGTGCGCGGACTCGGCGAGCAGCACCTCAAGATCGTGCTCGACCAGCTTGCGAGCCGCTGGAACCTGGAGCTCGACACCGCCCCACCGGCAATCCCTTACCGCGAGACCATCTCGGTCACGGCGGAAGCACGCTACCGCCACAAGAAGCAGAGCGGCGGATCAGGCCAGTTCGGTGAGGTGGCCCTGCGCGTCGAGCCTCTGGCCCGCGGCGAAGGGCTGCAGCTTGCCGACGAAGTGAAGGGCGGCGCCATTCCCACGCACTTCATGCCCGCAGTCGAGAAAGGTGTCCGTCAGGCACTCACCGAAGGGGCGCTCGCAGGCTTCCCGATCCACGACTTGCGGGTGATCGTTACCGACGGAAAACACCATGCGGTTGATTCGAACGAGATCTCCTTTGCAACCGCAGCCCGTCATGCGCTGACTGAAGCGGTGCTTGCCGCCCGCCCGCAGATCCTCGAACCGATGCTCGAGATCACGGTAAAAGTGGCGGACGACCGTTTCGGCGAGGTCAGCGCCGAGCTTGCCGGTCGCCGTGGCCACCTGACGGCCACCGACAGCCCGGCGAGCGGCTGGACCATGATTTCGGCACGCGTCCCCATGGCCAGCATGGACGGATTCGAAGCCCGCCTGAAGGCCATCTGCGCTGGAGAAAGCGAGTTCATGATTGAAGCCAGCGGCTACGAGCCCGCCGCAGCAGAAACACAGGCACAATTGCGCCGCGAGCACAGCGCATAATATCGACAATCATCACGCCGGCGCGGCCTGCGGGGCACGCCGGCACGTTCGGCCACAAATGCAGGCCTGCCCGCAAAAACCTTAGCTGCCACCCTGAACACCATGGAACTGTCCGAACGTCACCGCACCTACTGGCGGCGCAACCTGATGCTGACCAGCAGCCTGCTGATCATCTGGTTCGTCGGCACTTTCGCGGCGGGTTACTACGCTGTGGAGCTCAACACCTTGAGCTTTATGGGCTTTCCGCTCGGCTTCTACGTGTTCGCCCAGGGCTCGCTGATTACGTATCTCGTGATCATCGGCATCTACGTGAAGGTCATGAACCGGCTTGACCGGCGCTACGGCGTATCCGAACGCCGCGCCTGAGCCTGGCGCTGCACGGGCCTCACGGCTCGACCTTGTCCCGACGACCGCCGCACAGCCAGCCTCTACCGACGACCCGATCTTTACCGGCTCGGTTTTTCCGTTGCCGACTCAGGTTTTCCGCGCTTCTTGATGACCATCGGATGTGCCTGCCGACTGAGGATGAAATCGGCAAAGAACTTGCACCAGATCGTGCTGCCGGCGATTGCACTCCAGGTTTCGTAGTCGGGCGCGCTGCCGCCAACACCAAACGCGACATACAAGACAACCCAGCTGACGATAAAGATGATGACCCCTCCTGCAACAAGGTTGATTGCTGCCGCATAGGGTGCGTACTTCTCGGGATTGGGTGGCGATTCGCCGCGCTTGAGCGCAACTTCGGAAAAATCACGCTTCACGACGATACGCCACGCGCGGCGCAGCCAGAAGAAGGTAATCGGAAACAGCGCCAGGAAAAGAATCCAGGTCAGCGCAACACTTACATCAAACTTCATTGGGCACTCCTGTTATGCCGGCCAGCAGACATACCGATCCTGCCTGCACCGTGCCACAAAACAAAAAACCCCGCCATTGAATCCGGCAGGGTTTCACCTGCACCGCGCGCCGCACCAGGCGCCACGCGGTGCAGGACCACTTCATGCGTGCTTAGTGAGCGCCGTCGACCGCCTTGGAACCGCGGGGGATACGAACACTCTCGACCAGCGCCTGGATGTGCTCGGGCGGCTCTTTCGTCACCTTATCGACCAGGAAGGCCACGGTGAAGTTCACCACAGCGCCGATTGCACCGAACGCTTCCGGCGTGATGCCGAAGAAGGAGTTCGGACCACCGATCAGATCGGTGAACTCGGTGCCCTTGATGAAGAACATACCCTTGTGAGCGAACACGTAAAGCAGGGTAATGAGCAGACCCGACAGCATGCCGGCGATGGCGCCTTCCTTGTTCATCTTCTTGGAGAAGATGCCCATCATGATCGCCGGGAACAGCGAGCTGGCTGCAATACCGAAGGCCAGGGCCACGGTACCGGCAGCAAAGCCCGGCGGGTTCAGACCGAGATAGCCGGCCAGAACAATCGCGAAAGCCATGGAGATCTTGCCCACGAGCAGTTCGTTCTTGTCCGAAATATCCGGATTGATCACGTTCTTCACCAGGTCATGCGACACGGCGGACGAGATGGCCATCAGCAGACCGGCAGCCGTGGAGAGCGCAGCAGCCAGACCACCTGCAGCGATCAGTGCGATCACCCAGTTGGGCAGCAGTGCGATTTCCGGGTTGGCCAGCACGATGATGTCGGGGTTGACCGTCAGCTCGTTGCCCTTCCAGCCTGCAGCTTCAGCCTTGGCCTTGGATTCGGCGTTGGCAGTCGGCTTGTCGTTGTAGTACTGGATGCGACCGTCGCCGTTCTTGTCTTCGAAGGCCAGCAGACCGGTTTGCTCCCAACGCTTCATCCATGCCGGACGCTTTTCGAACTCAAGGCTGGCATCAGCAGCGTACAGATCACCACCGTGGGTCACTGCGGAGTTCACCGTCGCATGCAGGTTGTACTTGGCCATGGCGGCAACGCCAGGTGCAGTCGTGTACAGCAGGGCGATGAAGACCAGCGCCCAACCGGCGGACGAACGTGCATCCTTGACCTTCGGTACGGTGAAGAAGCGAACGATCACGTGCGGCAGACCTGCGGTACCGATCATCAGCGACACGGTGTATACGAACATGTTCAGCGTGCTGCCCGGAACCGATGTCGTGTATTGACCGAAGCCGAGATCCGTCACCACCTGATCAAGACGCGTCAGCAGGGTCGTGTCGGTACCGACCAGCGTGCCGCCAAGACCGAACTGCGGCAGGACGCTGCCCGTCAGTTGCAGCGAGATGAAGATCGCCGGAACCGTGTAGGCCAGGATGAGAACAACGTACTGGGCTACCTGGGTGTAGGTAATGCCTTTCATGCCGCCGAACACGGCGTACATGAACACAATGCCCATACCGATGTAGATACCGGTGTCGTTGGTCACGCCAAGGAAGCGCGAGAAGGCCACGCCCACACCCGTCATCTGGCCGATGACGTAGGTGATGGAGGCGGTCAGCAGGCAGATCACGGCAACCGTGCTGGCGGACTTCGAGTAGAAGCGGTCGCCAATGAACTGGGGCACGGTGAATTTGCCGAACTTGCGCAGGTACGGTGCAAGCAGCATCGCCAGCAGAACGTAGCCACCGGTCCATCCCATCAGGAACAGACCGCCACCATAGCCCATGTTGGAGATGAGGCCGGCCATTGAGATGAAGGACGCTGCAGACATCCAGTCAGCGCCTGTTGCCATGCCGTTTGCGATCGGGTGAACGCCGCCGCCTGCGACATAGAACTCACTGGTGCTGCCTGCACGTGCCCAGATTGCGATGCCGATATACAGCGCAAAGCTGATGCCGACCACCACGTAGGTAATTGTTTGAAGATCCATGTGTCGCCCCTCAGTCTTCGTGAACGTCGAACTGTTCGTCGAGCTGACCCATCTTCTTCGCGTAATAGAAGATGAGAACAACGAACACGTAAATCGAACCCTGTTGCGCGAACCAGAATCCCAACGGGTAACCACCCAGGTGGATGTTGTTGAGCATCGGCGCGAAGAGAATGCCTGCGCCAAAAGAGACCAAGAACCAGATGATCAGGATCTTGGTCAACAGGCCCAGCGTCGCCTTCCAATAGGCTGAACTGTTGCTTTCCATAATGTCTCCTCTCGATAATTGTTGCCTGCTTTGCGACCGGACAGGCCGGAATCAGGCCAGCCGACAAAACTGCAGGTGGATTATATGAACGCGGATCTTACTTCTGGCTTACAAAGAGAAACTTCTTCGTCAGCTTGAGTAATCTGCCATTCGCATATCGCCCCGCCGCGCAGATGGGAAAGCGCGAAACCCGTGCCTCCTCCAATCCCGCATGCCACGCAGAATTCGACGGCCACGGCGCGGTGGCTTACAGGAAAACGCCGATGCACTGACGCCCTCACCAGTGCTAGGCTTGCGCGATATTGTTCTGGCGCGGGAGCCAAGATGTACAAACATATTCTGGTCGCAATCGATGACAGCGAGACGTCTGCCAAGGCCCTTGACGAAGCCATTGCACTGGCGCGACTTCACGAAGCGGTGCTGGAGATTGCACATGCGGTGGACGAATCCATGCTGCAGGCATTTTCACATCACGGCGTGACCCTGGTGGACCACGGCAAGATGCAGGACGCCCTGCTCGACGGCGGGCGCAACACCTTGAAGACTGCGATGGAAACTGCGCGCGCAGCCGGTCTCGCGCCGCGCGAGCGCTTTCTTGCCGCAGAGGATCTGCATGCTGCGGACCAGATCGCCCACGCGGTTGAAACATCAGGCGCCGACCTGCTGGTTGTCGGCTCACATGGTCGCCGCGGCTTCCGCCGCATGCTGCTTGGCAGCGTAGCTGAGAACCTGGTACGCAAGGTGAACGTGTCGGTGCTGATCGTGCGCGGAGACCACTGACTTCCGCGGTTCATCCTGCACATGAAAAAACCCCGCATCCGGAAGGATGGCGGGGTTTTTTCATACCTTGCGGTCGGTATGGCTCCAGCCCGACACGGCCGGAGCGGAATCACATGCGTTCGATCATGGCGTCACCGAAGGCGGAACAGCTGACCTCGGTTGCGCCCTCCATCAGACGGGCAAAGTCATAGGTAACAACCTTGTCGCCAATTGCCGCCTCCATCGACTTGATGACCAGGTCGGCGGCTTCGGTCCACCCCAGGTGGCGCAGCATCATTTCGGCGGACAGGATCAGCGAACCCGGGTTCACCTTGTCGAGACCTGCGTACTTGGGTGCGGTACCGTGGGTTGCCTCGAAGCAGGCGTACTGGTCGGAGATGTTCGCCCCTGGCGCAATGCCGATGCCACCCACCTGTGCAGCAAGCGCATCGGAGATGTAGTCGCCATTGAGGTTGCAGCAGGCAATCACGTCGTATTCGCCCGGACGCAGCAGGATCTGCTGCAGGAAGGCGTCTGCGATCGCATCCTTGACGATGATCTCGCGACCCGTTTTCGGGTTCTTGAAACTGCACCACGGCCCACCGTCGATCGGCGCCGCGTTGAACTCGGTCTGTGCCAGTTCATAGGCCCAGTCACGGAAGCCACCCTCGGTGTACTTCATGATGTTGCCCTTGTGCACGATGGTGACGCTTCTGCGGTCGTTGTCGATCGCATACTTGATCGCAGCACGCACCAGCCGGGTGGTCCCTTCCTTCGAGACCGGCTTGATACCGATACCGGAGGTATTCGGGAAGCGGATCTTGGTGACGCCCATCTCTTCGATGAGGAACTTGATGACCTTCTTCGCCCCTTCGGACTCGGCCTGCCACTCGATGCCGGCATAGATGTCCTCGGTATTCTCGCGATAGATCACCATGTCGGTCTTGGTGGGGTCCTTCAGCGGCGAGGGCACCCCCTTGAAGTAGCGCACCGGGCGCACGCACTGGTACAGGTCGAGTTCCTGGCGCAGCGCCACGTTCAGTGAGCGGATGCCGCCACCGACGGGTGTCGTCATCGGCCCCTTGATCGAGACCGAGTATTCCTTGAGTGCGTCGAAGGTCTCCTTCGACAGCCATTCGTCGGGACCGTAGATGCGGGTGGATTTCTCGCCGGCAAAGACCTCCATCCAGTGGATCTTCTTCTTGCCGCCGTAGGCCTTGTCGACCGCGGCGTCGATGACCTTGATCATGACCGGCGTGATATCCACGCCAATGCCATCGCCCTCGATGAAGGGGATGATCGGGTTGTCAGGGATCGCTTGTCCCGGAACGATTTTCTGGCCGCCGGTGGGCACCGTGATTTTGGATTCGCTCATTGCTGTTCCCTCGCTGGACTCTGTTGACCTTTGGAAGGGTGCGGCTGTCATCGACAGCCGGGACGAAAGGGCTTGTCTCTGGAGCCCGATCGCCACGCCACCGGACGATGATTATCTATGATATCCGGCACGTCCGAAACAACACCCATACCTTGGACGCGAAGCGCCAATGATAAAATCCCGACCTGCCCCAAGCACCATCCGGGCAAGCGCAGACGAGTCCTGACGGAGGAGAGCGGGGATGGATGCACCCATGGGAGAAAACCCGGTCGCGCAGGCGATTGCGCAGACCCTGATCGAAGGCTTCAACAAGCATTACCGGATTTTTCGCGACACATCCCGACGAGCGAAAGAGTACTTCGAGGCTGGAGAGTGGCAGGCACAGCTCGACGCGGTGCGCGAGCGCGTGCAGTTTTACGACGACCGTGTGAATGAAACCGTCGCCCGCCTGCATGGCGAGTTCGACGCCGACTCCCTCGACGACACCACCTGGCAGCAGGTCAAGCTGCACTTCATCGGCATGCTGATCCGGCACAAGCAGCCCGAACTGGCTGAAACCTTCTTCAACTCTGTGTGCTGCAAGATCCTGCACCGCACCTATTTCAACAACGACTACATCTTTGCCCGCCCGGCAGTTTCGACCGAATACATCGACTCCTACCCGCCGGTCTATTCCAGCTACTACCCGCAGGAAGCAGGACTGCGCGCCACGGTGAAGAACATCATCGAAGACTTCGACTGGCAGCGTCCGTTCGACAACCTCGATCGCGATGTCGATTTCATCGTCCGCACCACTCAAGCCCATCTGGCGTCCTGGCCCGAGATGGAGGTCAATTGCCAGATCCAGGTGCTGTACTCGGCGTTCTATCGCAACAAGACGGCCTACATCATCGGCAAGGCGATCAACGGCTATCAGGAATACCCCTTCACGCTCGCAGTGCGCCATACGCCATCGGGCAAGCTCTTCTTCGACACCCTGCTGCTCGACCCGTGGCGCATCTCGGTGCTGTTTTCGCTCTCACGCGCCTACTTCATGGTCGAAATGGAAGTGCCCTCGGGCTATGTTCAGTTTCTGCGCTCGATCATGCCCAACAAGCCGCGCAGCGAGCTCTACACCATGCTTGGCCTCGGCAAGCAGGGCAAGACGATGTTCTTCCGCGATCTCGTCTCGCACCTGCGCCACTCGAACGACCAGTTCATCATCGCCCCCGGCATTCGCGGGCTGGTGATGCTGGTCTTCACGCTACCGTCCTACCCCTATGTGTTCAAGATCATCAAGGATGTGTTCGGCGCCTCGAAGAACATGGATCGCGCCACCGTCAAACGCAAGTACCTGATGGTCAAGCAGATCGACCGCGTCGGGCGCATGGCCGACACGCTGGAGTTTTCCTACGCCGCGCTGCCGCTGTCGCGCTTCCATCCCGATCTGCTCGAAGAACTGAGCCGGCTGGCACCCAGCTCGTTCGAGCTCGACGGCGACTCGATCGTCATCAAGCACCTCTATATCGAGCGCAGGATGACGCCGCTCAACATCCATCTGGAGCATGCGAGCGACGACGACGTGGAGCACGCGGTCGAGGAGTACGGCAACGCGATTCGCGAGATGGCGATCGCCAATATCTTCCCCGGCGACATGCTGTGGAAAAACTTCGGCGTGACCCGCTATGGCCGCGTGGTCTTCTACGACTACGACGAGATCGAATACATGACGGATGTGAACTTCCGCAACATCCCGCCCGCGCCCTATGAGGAAATGGAGATGGCGGCCGAACCCTGGTACTCGACCGGGCCCATGGATGTGTTTCCCGAGGAGTTCGCGACCTTTCTGCTCGGCACGCCCCGCATTCGCAAGGCGTTCCTGAAACACCACCGCGACCTGCTGGCACCTGAATTCTGGCGCAGGGCACAGGACAGCATCCGCAGCGGGTATGTGGAAGACTTCTTTCCCTATCCGCAGGCGTTGCGCTTCTGCAATCTATTCCCCGAGCAGGCCGAAAACGAACCGGCATCGCCGGCCACATGAGAAGGCCGGCCCAGGTCAGGCGCATGCGCCCGCCCGGTGCCGATTCAACTCAGTTCCGAACGCGCGCCGCCTGCCAGAGCAGGACGGGCACGGCAGCGCCGCCCTGCAGGACCAGTCTCATACCGCCACGCCCGGGTTACCCTCCATCCCCTTCAGCGTAGGCAGGTTGAGCGGGCGCTGCGAGATGACCTTCTGCGTCCGCAGATAATTGGCCACCACGTCCCATACCGCAGGACCGGAATCCTTCGCCGCCTCCGACACCGGCGCCCACCCCGCGACCTTGTAGGTCTTGCCGGGCTCGATGCGCTTGCCCTGAAGCATCATGTTGTCGATGCGCTTGCCCATGCCCGCATTCGGATCGCAGCTGTACTGCAACCCGCCAACACGCACCATGTCGCCGCCTTGCTGATAGTACGGGTCGGGGTTGAACAGGTTGTCGGCGACATCTTCCAGCACGGCCTTGATCGTCTCGCCACTCATCTCCGTCACCGTCGTCCACGGATAGGTGATTGCGGTCTGATCGAGCAGGTGCTCCATCGTGATGGTGTCGCCCGGCAGCAGCGACGTTCCCCAGCGGAAGCCGGGCGAGAACGCGATCTCGGCATCCTTCTCCGCGATCAGCGCATCGACCAGCAACTGATCCCAGGAACCGTTGAAATTGCCCCGCCGATAGAGCATGCCTTCGGTCACCGCCAGTTTCTCCGAGAGCTTCTCGATGAAGGGCGCCCGCACCTTGTCGATATAGCTGGCCATTTCCTTGTCGGCAGGCAGCATGTTCGCGAACACCGGCAGCAGCTTGTAGCGGAAATCCATGACCTTTCCGCCGCGCACATCAAAATCCATCACCCCCAGAAACTTGCCGTTGGAGCCTGCATTGGTCACCAGCGTCTTGCCGCCGGAATTGCTCACGACCGTCGGTGCCGGCATGCCATCGTGTGTGTGTCCGCCGAAAATCGCATCGATGCCGGTTACCCTGCTGGCGAGCTTGAGGTCCACGTCCATGCCATTGTGCGAGAGCACGACGACGACCTGTGCGCCCTCTGCCCGCGCCGCATCGACGGCCTCCTGCATGCCCTGCTCCTGGATGCCGAAACTCCAGTTCGGCGTCATCCAGCGCGGATTCGCAATGGGTGTGTAGGGGAAGGCCTGCCCGACGATCGCGACCGGAATACCGTTGATGTTCTTGATCACGTAGGGCTTGAAGACGGGGTCTTCGAAGTCGGTCGTGCGCACGTTCTGCGCCACGATATCGATCTTGCCGGCGAAGTCCTTCTCCTCGATCTCCTTCACCCGCTCGGCGCCATAGGTGGATTCCCAGTGCAGCGTCATCACATCCACGCCAAGCAGCTTGCTGGCGTCGACCATGTCCTGCGCATTGGTCCACAAGGCGGTACCCGAGCCCTGCCACGTGTCGCCGCCGTCGAGCAGGAGCGCGCCGGGACGACTGGCCTTCATTCTCTTGACCAACGTGGAAAGATGCGCAAACCCGCCGACCTTGCCGTAATGTCGCGCAGCCTCGCTGAAATTCAGATAGGTGAAGGCATGTGCCTCGGCCCCGCCCGGCTTGAGCCCGAACGCCTTGAGAAAACCCTCGCCTACGACATGGGGCGGTCTCCCGAGCATGTCGCCCACGCCCAGGTTGACGTTGGGCTCGCGGAAATAGATCGGCAGCAACTGCGCATGACAATCGGTCATGTGCAGGAGGCTGACATTGCCGAACTTCGGCAGTTCGTAGAGCTTTTCCGCAGCCGCCTCGGCGCGCGCAATGTCGCTGTGAAGGGTCATGCCACCTGCCGAAGCGATGGCCAGGAGCTGGAGAAACTCGCGGCGATTCATGCTCATGATCTGAATCCTTACGTCATGAAAATGGACGAAAAACGGAAATTCGGGCGGAAAAAAGCCCGGACCGCATCACGGACCGGGCCGGAGCGAATCAACCGTCAGCGCTTGTTGACGGGGGATTCAGGGTCGAACAGGTAGGCCATCAGGTGCTTGATCTGCTGTTCGGTCAGGATTTCCGCATCACCATTGCGTGGCATGTTGCTGCAGGCGTTGTAGGCCTTGGCGTTCCACAACTTGCCCCAGGTGTACTTCACCATCTCGTCCGAGTTGCCGCGCAGTTTGCCGTATTCGAGCAGGCTGGGGCCGATGGTGCCGTAGGAGATTTCATTGTGCGACAGCTGGTGACAGTTGTAGCAACCACCTCCGTTCTCCGCATCGGCCTTGTCGCGCCACGTAAGGCCCCGTCCGCTGATGGCAATTTTTTCGCCTTCCTTCCAGTCACCGTAGTACTTGCCGTCCGAAGGCCACTTGATGGTCTTCATCTGCTCGGCTTCAATCTGCTTCATGACCGCAGTGGGCGGCAACTTGGCCTGCGAGCAGGCCTCCTGGAAATCAAGCTGGAGCATGCGGTGCTTCTTCGCGATGCCGGTTTCCTTGAACGAATCCTTCATCATCTCGCGCGCCTTCATGTCGAGCTCGTCCGAGCTGGCGGCGTGAACGGGAACGGCAAAGACGGCGGCGAGGGCCAGGGGCACAATCAGTTTCATTTTCATGGCTCGGGTCTCCTCAGCGCTTCAGTCCGGGGGTCATCACTTCACCGCCATTCGCCTTGGCAGCCATGTAGACCGACAGCGCGATGGTGACTTCGGATGCATAAATGGGCTCTGCCGTCCGCTGTTGGCGGAAACAGTCGTTAAGGCGATGTTGCATGGTCCAGAACTGACTGTTGGAAACCCGGTATGCCGGCCAGCTTCCCCACCCTGCCGCCGCACCCTTGTGCGTGGTGAGGTTGGGCAAGTCCTGCAGGCGAATCCGTTTGTCGTCTTCGCCATGACAGGTCGCGCAGGAGAAGTCCATCGGACCCGCACGGTAATAGAAGGCACGTTCGCCAAGGGCGTAGAGCTCCTTCATCTTCGGGTTGCTCATGTCGACCTTGATCGCGTCACCCTTGGAGTGCGTGACGACATAGGCCACCAGCGCATCCATGGTCTTGCGCTCGCCACTGTTGAACTTGCCATCGATGACGAGCTTGGGGTCGATCCCCTGAAGCGTTTCCATGCATGTCAGCAGGCGCGACTCGAGATCCTGCACCATGCCGGTATCCTTGAAATAGCGCGGCATCCGTGCAGACGCCCCTTTCACGACACCGGGCCCCATCCCCAGGTCACACTTTTCCAGCGTTGCCTTTTTGGGTCCACGTAGCGTTCGCCACAGTTCCTCGCCTTGCATCTCGTAAAGTTCGGCCGGATTTCCGTCCGCGATCATCTCGCGATACTTGGCAATGTCGTCGGCCGTAGACTGGGCCGTCGCTGTTCCTGCCACCACGACCGCCGCTACCGCAACGGCGACCAGTTTGAGCGCATTCCTCATCGTCTCTGTCTCCTCCGAGGATGGGGTGTATGTAATTGTTCAGTGGCGGCGTACCCCGGAAGCCGCCTCACCCGCCCGCAGTTGCAGACGGGCCAGAGGACGCCGGATCAGGAAACCTGAACCTCGTCGGAGCGGCTGTCACCCTTGTTGTCTACCCAGCTCACCGTGACTTTGTCACCCTTGGCCCCACCATTGAACTTGAATGCGAGATAGGGGTTGGTGGAAACGGAGGCGCCGAACTGGGCCGAGAGCACCACCTTGTCGTTGTGCTTGGCCGTCAACTCGGTGATGAAGTGCGCCGGGATCAGCGCGCCGGACGAGTCCTTGCGCTGGCCGGTTTCCATCACGTGAGACATCAGCACTCGCACTTCAGTCACGCCTTCCTTGGCGGCTGCGCGGATACGCATCGGATTTGCCATCGAGTTATCTCCTTGAATTCGTGACCGGGTTCAGCCGCCGCAGCCGCCGAGAGTGACCTTGATTTCCTTCTTGGCCATGTAGAACTTGCCGTCCGCCTTGACCACCGCATACACGTCCGAGGTCTGCCCCATCTTGACCCGGGTCTGGACATCGGGAAGCGTGCCTGCCGGAATGTCGAAAGAGGCTGCCAGCATGTTCGGATTTTTCTCGATCATGATCGAGATCTGTTCAGTATTCGGAAGGTTGCTCACCACCCCGACCGGCACCACGGCACCGTTCTCGGCGATATCGGGTGCTGAGATCTGGACGTCGGCGCTTTCCATCGGCTTGCCTGCCCCCATCGCCGACATTGCGGCATCAAGGGTCTTGGCGTCGAAAGCGCCTTTGTTCCAGGCTGCCTCAGCCAATTCGGGCTTGATCAGACCGGCCGCAGCCAGCAGACCGAGCATGCCCAGACCGCCGCCCGCCTTCAGGGTCGCCCTGCGTTGATTATTCATCCCGTCTCTCCTCATTGAATTATTACTGCGCTTTCGCGCCCTCCAGAATCCACTGGACGAGCTGTTTGATTTCCTCGTCCTTCACGTGGCCTTGCGACGGCATTGGCACCGCCCCCCAGACACCCTGACCGCCCGCCTTGACCTTGGCCATCAGCTTTGCGGCAGCATCGTCCTGATCTTTGTATTTTGCCGCAATATCGGCGTACGCCGGGCCCACAATCTTGTTGGACAGACCATGGCACGCCATGCACCCCTTCGAGTTTGCCAGCGCCAGTGTCGCCGCCGCTGCAGAGGGTGCGGCGGCCTCCGTCGCGCCCGGCTCCCCGGTCTGCTTCCCGCGCGTCTGCCCCACGAAGCGATTCTGCTCGGCGAGGTTACCGTGCGCGTCCTGCGCATACGCGGGCAGGGAGGAGACGATCTGCACATCCTTCTTGCAGTCTTTCATGCATGCAACGTTCTTCGTATCCGGCTTGCCTCCGTTGCCGATGCCGCCCTTGGCCGCGGATGCGCCAGGCCACATGCCGTGATCCGTCGTCATCCCGTTGCGGTTCGGCATGCGCTGCTGCACCTCGGCGATATTCTGATCGCTGAGTTCAAAGTCAGCCGGTACCACTTCAGCGAGGTTGAGCAGATAAGCCACGACCGCATAGACATCGTCAGGCTTGAGCGACTTTGGCGCGGTCCATGGCATCGCCCGTTGAATATAGTCGAACAGCGTCGATACCGTCGCCACCTTCATCAGCGTCGTCCGCTGCGGAAAGGAGCCGCTGATGAGCGACTTGACGTGGCCGGTCTTGATGTCATCGCGTGTCGTCCCGCCTACGAGCGGCGTGAACACCTCGTTTGACTCGCCGAATGCGCCGTGACAACTGGCGCAATTTGCTTCCCACACCTCAATGCCCTGATCAACCGTCCCCTTGCCCTTCGGCAATCCGGCAAAATCGGGACGAACATCGATATCCCACACTTTGACTTCCGCCGGCGTGGCGGCACGACCAACGCCCGGATAACGATCAAAGGCGGTTGCAGGGGTGACCAGACCGACCGTGGCAGCGGCAACAGCGAGCACTGATAGAGTCTTAGAGAACCTGGACATTGCTCACCTCCCCGGACTCGACCACTTTCCATGACTGAATCGCATTGTTGTGATAGATCGACTTGGTGCCGCGTGCGGCACGCAACTGACCGTAGCCCGGCTGCACAAAACCGGATTCGTCCATTGCCCGCGACTGCAGAATGGCAGGCTTGCCGTCCCACACCCAGTCAATGTTGAAACGGGTCACCGCCTTCGACAGCACCGGTGTTTCGAGGCGCGCCTGGCGCCAGTTGATGCCGCCGTCGGTCGATACGTCGACGCGGGTGATCTTGCCCCGCCCCGACCACGCCATACCGGAAATATTGTAGAAACCCTTGTCGAGCAGAATCTGACCGCCGGACGGTGTGGTGATGACCGATTTGCACTCCTGCACCGACGTGTATTGGCGGTGCTGACCATCGGGCATCAGGTCCATGTAATGAACCGCCTCGTCTTTCGCGGCCCAGGGCATGTCGCCCACCTCGATGCGGCGCAGCCACTTGACCCAGCTCACGCCCTGCACACCGGGCACCACCAGGCGCAAGGGGTATCCGTTTTCCGGGCGCAGCATTTCGCCGTTCATGCCATAAGCAACCAGCACCTCACCGGACTCGACCAGTTCCATCGGAATGGTGCGTGTCATCGACGAGCCGTCGGCGCCTTCGGCCAGAATGAAGCGGCCTTTCTTGTAGTCGGCGCCACACATGTCGAGAATGGCCTTGAGCGGCACGCCGGTGAACTCCGAACAGGACAGCATCCCGTGGCTGTACTGCACCGTCGGCACCGCCACATTGCCCCACTCCATGCCGGTATTCGCACCACACTCGATGAAATGAACCCTCGACACCGATGGCAGCCGCATGATGTCGTCCATGGTGAACACCGAACTCGATTTCACCAGCCCATTGATCATCAGCCGGTGCTTCGACGGATCGATGTCGTGCCAGCCCTGATGATGGCGTTCGAAGTGCAGCCCTGACGGGGTAATGATCCCGAACAGCCCCTGCAACGGGGTAAAAGCCACCGATGATCCGCCGACCCTGGTCAGACCGGGACTTTCGCGCCGCACAAGACCACGCTCGTATTTTGACGGCAGGCCATAGGGGTTCGCTGCAACGGGCAGGCCCAGGCTGGTGGACCACGGCGGCAGATCCAGGATCGCGGGATCACCCTCACCCGCGGCACGCGCCATCGCCGGCGCCACCATCGCAGCACTGGCACCGATAAACGCCTTGCGCAGGAAATCGCGCCGTCCCTCCTTGACCGACTGGATATCCTCGTCGGTCAGGAAATTCTCAGGCGCCGGTCTCACCCGACCAAGCCGGAACTCACTGTTGTCCATGCTTACGCACCCCCCTCTGCTTTCGATCGTTCATCATTTTTGTAGTGCACATCGCTCAATTCCCTGCACCAAGATCCTGCTCGAGCCTGAGCAACTCTTCACGCCGCGGCGCCGGCACGTCGGCACGCGAAGCGATGCTCACACACACCGTGCGACACAGATCGGCGAAGTTCGGATCAATGATCCGGTAGATCACCTGTGTGCCATCGCGACGACGGTCCAGCACCCCCGCGCGGTACAGCAGATTGAGGTGGCGCGAGGCATTGGCCTGCGTCAAGCCGACCGCCTCCACGACCTCATTGACCGCGTGTTCCTCGCTGCACAGACAGTGGAGGATCTTGAGTCGAGTGGGCTCCGCCAGCAATCCGAAGTACTCAGCCACGCTCTCGAAGACCTTGTTCAACTCATTCATTGCACAGCCGGCCTTATGTATCGATTTAATTAATCTATAACCATACACGTATATGGTCAACTACTAATATTTGTGCATTGCGCAAAACGCACTGGTCCGGAAAATGCCGTTGAAATAACGGAAAAACGGTGCTTTGAATGCTAAACAGCTGCGATATACTGGGTCGGCGAAGTGCCTTCCGAGTGCCCAGGATGAGCCCGAAAGTGGCTACAGCGTCGGTTGTTGGCGTTCGTACACACCAAGAAATCCAGAGGAGGAAATCGTGAACGCAAAGCTTGTACTCACCACTCTTTGCCTGACTGGCCTCGCCGGGCTCTCGCACGCAAACGATCCCAACCTGGCGCGCAACCTCGCCGCCACCTGCGCCAACTGCCACGGCACCAGCGGCAAGAGCCTCGGGGGCATGGAAAGCCTCGCGGGCGAGCCGAAGGAAAAACTCCTGCAAAAGCTTGCCGACTTCCGCTCGGGTGCAAAACCGGCGTCGATCATGCATCAGATCTCCAAGGGTTACACCGATGAGCAGCTCGATCTGATCACCGCGTATTACGCAGCAATGAAGTAGGACGGGGAGAAAAAAATGCAGAACAGACGCGAATTTCTGAAGTCGGCCGGCGCAGTCGTTGCCGGCTCCTCCCTGCTCGGACTCGCAGGCTGTGCGGGCATGGATCGCGGCGCCGGCGGGCACGTGGTCGTTGTTGGCGGAGGGTATGGTGGCGCAACGGTCGCCAAATATCTGCGCATGTGGAGCGAAGGCCGGATCAATGTCACGCTGATCGAGCGCAGCACCGAGTTTGTCTCCTGCCCGATGTCAAATCTGGTCATCGGCGGGTTGAAGAACATGACCGACATCACGATCAGCTACGACAATTTGCGGTCGCGATGGGGCGTGAAGGTCATCACCGATGAAGTACTTGCACTCGATACCGCCAAACGCACTGTCAGCACCGCCCACAACGGGACCATCGCTTACGACCGTGTCGTCCTCTCGCCCGGTATCGACTTCATGTTCGACCGCGTAGGCGGCCTCGCCGGCAATGAAGAACTCATCCCCCACGCCTGGAAGGCTGGTCCGCAGACCGTCGTGCTGCGCCAGCAACTCCAGGACATGAAGGATGGCGGCATTTTCGCCCTTCATATCCCAAAATCACCCTATCGTTGCCCGCCCGGCCCCTACGAGCGGGCCTGCATGGTGGCCAATTATCTGCGCAGGGAGAAACCGAAATCCAAGGTCCTTGTGCTCGACGCGAATGGTGAGATCCAGTCGAAGAAAGCGCTGTTCACGAAGGCTTTTGAGGGCTACAAGGGCCTGATCGAATACATGCCCAACAACGAGTTACGCAGCGTGAATGCAAAGACGCGCACCGCCGAACTCGACTTCGAGAAGGTCAAGGCAGACGTACTCAACGTCATTCCCCCGATGCGTGCGGGCAACATCGCGACGCAGTCGGGCCTGCCGCTGATCAACGACCGTTGGGTTGACGTCGAATGGCTCACCTACGAGGCCAGGGGCATCCCGGGGGTGCATGTCATCGGGGATTCGCTGTTCCCCGCGCCGACGATGCCCAAATCCGGACACATGGCCAATCAGCAGGCCAAAGTGGTGGCCGCGGCCATCATCAACCTCCTCGCCGGCGAGGCGCCGAACCCCTCACCTGTGGTCATGAACACCTGCTACAGCTTTGTCGACGCAAAGAATGCGATGCACGTCGCCTCGGTACATCAATACGACACGGTAAAAAAACAACCGATGCCGGTGCCGGGTGCGGGCGGCGTTTCAGTTGCGGCGAACGAGATCGAGGGCAAGTTCGCGCACGCCTGGGCGCAGAACATCTGGGCGGATATGCTGGCATGAGGCAGAAACCGGTTCGAAGGACTTGATCCAGGCATGAAAAAGGGGCTCCAGGCGAGCCCCTTTCCTTTTGCCTTGCGCGCTCAATTCAGCGAGCTGATGTAGAGGGCGACAGACTTGATCTCCAGCTCCGTCAACCTGGAGGCGATCGAATGCATGACCGCATTGTCGTTGGTGCGGTCGCGCGTATTGAACGAACGCAACTGCCGCTCGATGTACTGCGGCACCTGCCCCGCCAGCCGGGGCAACTGCGACGTCCCCAGTCCCCGCTCTCCATGACAGGAAGCGCAGGCAGCCACACCGGAATACTCGTTACCACGGCGGAAGATGAAACGGCCGATCGCTGCAAGCTCACCGTCCTCCACCACTTGAGCTCGGGTCGGCTTTTTCTCGAAATAGACGCCGAGGGCCAGCATTTCCTCGGGCGAAAGATCAGCTGCCATGTTTACCATCGTATCGCTCTGCCGCCGCCCTGACTTGAAATCCGCCAGCTGCTTGGCGATGTACTGATAGTGCTGCCCTGCCAGGCGCGGATAGAGGACGGTTGTACTCTCGCCCTCGGTTCCGTGGCACAGAAAGCACCGGCCCATGCTGATCTCTTCCGCGCGCGCCAGATCGACCTCAGGGAAGTCCGCCGCCCGGGCACCCGCCGCTAACCCGAGCGCCACCATCCCCGAAAAAAACGCGTATTTCCAGTGTTTCATTGTCGCCCCCCGCCTGTTCTTGTATTTAAGCAAGGAAGCCTATCAGAATGCACTAATACATCAACCGCGTGCCACGCCAGGCATTCAGCCCTGGGCTGGCCAGCCCAGTTCGATCACCCACGGCCCCTCACCGGCATCGAGCGCCGTGCGGACATAGGGGACCACGGACTCGGGCAGATCGTTGCGGTCGAACCACTCAAGACGGTC
>JALNWS010000059.1 GCA_023230755.1 Azoarcus sp. | reverse complement strand
GCAAAAACTTGAAACGGACTTCAAGGACACTTGGCGCGTGGCGGTGGGGGCCAACTACCAGCTGAACGATGCCTGGAAACTGAAGGTCGGCCTTGCCTACGATCAGACTCCGGTCAAGGACAAGGAGCGTCGCCTGGTTTCGCTGCCTGACAACGACCGGACCTGGTTCACCGTCGGTGGCCAGTGGACGATGTCCAAGGCATCCCGGCTCGATCTGGCTGCGGCGTATCTTTATGTGCCCAAGACCAAGATCGACAACGATCAGGCCGCGGCCGGGCGGGGTCGGGTTACGGGGGAGTACGACTCCAGTGTGTGGATTCTGGGCGCCCAGTATTCGCTGGCGTTCTGAAGCAAGGCAGGTTCTCCGGGCGCACGGGCAAAGCCCGCGTTTGCCCGGAAATCGGGTTCAAGTCATGTGCGCCGGCTAGCCGGGTAGTGCAAGGAAATCTGGGGAGACACGTGTGAGCAAATTCATCATCCGCAAGGTCGCCGTGCTGGGTGCCGGCGTGATGGGGGCGCAGATTGCGGCCCACTGCGCCAATGCCGATGTGCCGGTGATTCTGTTTGATCTGGCGGCAAAGGAAGGCGATGCCAATGCGGTCATCAACAAGGCGCTGGCAGGCCTGAAAAAGCTCGATCCCGCCCCGCTGGCGGCAAAGGACAGGCTGCAGCATATCGAAGCGGCCAACTACGGCAGCGACCTCGCCCGCCTCGGCGAGTGTGATCTGGTGATCGAGGCGATTGCCGAGAAGATGGAGTGGAAGCTCGACCTGTATGCCAAGGTCGCGCCGCACCTGAAAGCCGGCGCGGTGTTCGCGTCGAATACGTCCGGCCTGCCCATCAACGCGCTGGCAGCCGGCATGCCCGTAGCCCAGCGTAGCCGCTTCTGCGGCATCCACTTTTTCAATCCGCCGCGTTACATGCCGTTGGTGGAGCTGATCGCCACAACCGATAGCGATCCGGTGATGCTGGACAATCTCGAAACCTGGCTCACCTCCAGGCTGGGCAAGGGCATTGTCCGCGCCAAGGACACCCCGAACTTCGTCGCCAACCGCGTCGGCGTGTTCTCGATTCTGGCGGTGATGCATCACACCGCGCGGCTCGGGCTGACATTCGACGAGGTCGATCTGCTCACCGGGCCGCGCATCGGCCGCCCCAAGAGTGCGACCTTCCGCACTGCTGACGTGGTCGGGCTGGATACCCTGGCGCATGTGGTCGGCACCATGCAGGCGACGCTGCCCGACGATCCCTGGCATGAACACTTCAGGACGCCGGACTGGCTGCAGGCCTTGATTGCCAAGGGCGCGCTGGGGCAGAAGACACGTGCCGGAATCTACCGCAAGGAAGGGCGGAAGATCATGGTGCTTGATCTGGCCCATCAGGACTATCGCGAGAGCGGGGCGGAGATGTTCCCCGATGTGGACGACATCCTCAGCCTCAGGAGTCCGGCCGAGAAGTTTGCCCGTCTGGCTGCTCATCCTCATCCGCAGGCGCAGTTCCTGTGGTCGATATTCCGCGATGTGTTCCACTACTGCGCAGTACATCTGGGCGCCATTGCCGACAACGCGCGCGATGTCGACCTGGCCATGCGCTGGGGTTTCGGCTGGGCCCAAGGGCCGTTCGAAACGTGGCAGGCCGCAGGATGGGCAGATATTGCCGCAATGGTGAAGGACGACATCGAACACGGCCGGGCGATGTCGAACGCGCCCCTGCCTGCCTGGGTGTTCGAGCGTGAGGGCGTGCATACGGCCGAGGGATCGTTCAGCGCGGCCGCGTCGGCGCTAAAGCCGCGGTCGACGCTCGGGGTGTACCAGCGTCAGCTCTATCCCGATCGTGTGCTGGGCGAAGCGCCCGACGACAGGGGAGAAACCCTGTGGGAAAACTCAGGCTTGCGCCTGTGGCGGCGTCCGGACCAGGACGCGCGCATCGGCATCGTGTCGCTGACTTCGAAGAAGCACGCAATCGGCGACGAGGTGCTGGACGGCATGCTGGAGGCGATCGGGCGTGCCGAGTCCGAACTCGACGGCCTCGTGCTGTGGAACGATGCGCCGTTTGCGGTGGGTGCCAATCTGCAGCAGGTTGGCGAGGCGTGCCGTGCGGGTCAGTTCGACATGCTCGAGCAGGTGGTGGCGAAGTTCCAGCGTACTTCGATGGCGATCAAGCATTCTCAGGTGCCCGTCGTGGCGGCGGTGCAGGGCATGGCGCTGGGTGGCGGTTGCGAGTTCGTGATGCACGCAGCGCACCGGGTGCTGGCGCTGGAGAGTTACGTTGGCCTGGTTGAAGCCGGTGTGGGGCTGATTCCGGCAGGTGGCGGCAGCAAGGAGTTTGCGCTGCAGGCCCATGCGATGGCGCAGCGTGCGGCGGGCGGCGACGTGTTTCCCTACATCCAGAATGCGTTCCAGACCATTGCCATGGCGACCGTGGCCAAGAGCGGCATCGAAGCCGTGCAGATGGGCTTCGGCCGCGCGGGGGACGACATCCTGTTCAACGCCCATGAGTTGCTTTACGTGGCAATCCGGCGTGCGCGGGCGATGGCCGAGTCCGGCTGGCGGTCTTCCTTGCCGGGTTCGGCGGTGACGGTTGCCGGGCGCAACGGTATTGCGACCTGCGAGCTGATGCTGGTGAACATGGCCGAGGGAGGCTTTATCTCGGCACATGACTACACCGTGGCGAAGGCGGCGGCAACGGCGCTGTGCGGCGGCGAGGTGGATACCAACGCACGGGTGAGCGAGCAGTGGATTCTGGATGTCGAACGCGCGCAGTTTGTCGAGTTGCTGAAGACGGAGAAAACGCAGAAGCGGATTCAGTACATGCTGGAAACGGGGAAGCCCTTGCGGAATTGAGATTCGGGGCGCTGCGCGGGGCAGCGGCCGTGTGCGCCGGGGGCGGAACAAATGCTCGCCCCGGCGCGGAGATGGGCAACAAACCATGAACCGTGCACGACTGCCTTGCCACTAGCCCGGCGACCCGGACAACCCGAAATGTGTTGAAAAGACGCTGACAAGCAGTTCTTTCGGAGACAGAACAAATGAGCAAACAGATTCAGGACGCCTACATCGTTGCCGCAGTGCGTACTCCTGTGGCGCGGCGTAACGGTGCCTTCCGTCATGTACGCCCGGACGACATGCTGGCCAAGGTGCTGCGCGAAGTCGTCGCCAAGGTGCCCGAGCTTGATCCGGCCGAGATCGGCGATGTGATTACCGGTTGCGCCATGCCGGAAGCCGAGCAGGGCATGAACGTGTCGCGTATCGGGCTGCTGCTGGCAGGCCTGCCCGACACGGTGCCCGGCGTCACCATCAACCGATTCTGCGCCTCGGGCCTGCAGGCCGTGGCCGACGCCGCCAATCGAATCCGTCTCGGCGAAGCTGACGTGATGATTGCCGCCGGCACCGAGAGCATGAGCGCGATGCCGCAGATCATGGGTAACAAGGTCAGCCTCAATCCGGAGATTTTCAGCAAAGCCGAGAATATCGGCATCGCCTACGGCATGGGGCTGACCGCCGAGAAAGTCGCCGAGCAGTGGAAAGTCAGTCGTGAAGATCAGGACGCCTTTGCGGTCGAGTCGCACAAGCGTGCCTGCGCTGCAATCGCGGCCGGACACTTTGCCGATGAGATCTCCCCCTATGCCGTGCGCTCCTATTTGCCGGGCGCGGGAGGGGCCGTGCGCATCACCGAACGCATACTCGAAAACGATGAAGGCCCGCGGGCCGACGCTGCGATGGAACGTCTGGCAAAACTGAGGCCGGTGTTTGCCGCACGTGGTTCGGTCACGGCTGGCAATAGCTCACAGATGTCGGACGGGGCGGGCGCCGTGCTGCTGATGAGCGAAGCCGCACTCAAGCGCTTCAACGCGACGCCGATTGCGCGGTTTCGCAGCTATGCGGTGGCGGGCGTGCCGCCGCAGGTGATGGGTATCGGTCCCGTGGAGGCGATTCCGCGGGCGCTGAAAATGGCCGGCGTGGCACAGGACAGCGTGGGGTGGATCGAACTCAACGAAGCTTTTGCGGCGCAGGCGCTGGCGGTGACGCGCCAGCTCGTGCTCGATCCGGCCAAGGTCAATCCGCTCGGCGGCGCCATTGCACTGGGCCACCCGCTCGGTGCAACCGGGGCCATCCGTACCGCCACGCTGATGGCGGCGATGCAGCGCGACCGGGCGTTGCGCTTCGGCATGATCAGCATGTGTATCGGCACCGGTATGGGGGCGGCGGGGGTCTTCGAACAAATTTAGCCATCAGGGCGCGTATCGAGGGTGATGCGGCAAACCCTTGAAGGAGCGGGCAGTTCCGGTTGCGGACTGCCCGCTTTGCATTTCACGAAAGGCTTATATTCAAGAAATGTGTCTTATATCGGATCATCCTGAGTGATTGGCAGGTAGCAATCTCTTATAATTCGCGGGTTTGTTTACGCGGAGTCATTGCCCTCAAGCGCGAAAATCCGGCTTGGGGCATGCAGGACTCCACCATTCTCATGAGTGATTGGGCGATAGACGCATGATACAAATCAAACGCGGACTTGACCTTCCGGTCACCGGCGCGCCCGCGCAGCGCATCGAAGCCGGTCGGCCAGTGCGTAGTGTGGCCGTCATCGGCTTCGACTATCACGGCATGAAGCCGACGATGGCGGTGCAGGTGGGCGACCAGGTGAAACTGGGGCAGGTGCTGTTCTCCGACAAGAAGACGGAAGGCGTGCATTTCACCGCGCCGGCTGCAGGTGTGGTCAGCGCCATTCACCGCGGCGAGCAGCGTGTGCTGCAATCCGTCGTCATCGAGGTTGAAGGTGACGAGGCGGTCGACTTTGCGCGCTACAGCGAAGCCGAGATCGACAGTCTTGCGCCCGAAGCCGTACGAGAAAACCTGTTGCAGTCCGGGCTATGGACTGCGCTGCGCACCCGGCCACTGAGCAAGGTGCCCGCAGTCGATGCCACACCAAGCTCGATCTTCGTCACCGCGATCGACACGCATCCGCTGGCCGCAGATCCGGCAGTGGTCATCGGCGAATATGCCGAAGACTTCGGTCGTGGTCTCAAGGTTCTCGGCCGGCTGGCGCGGGTTTTTCTGTGCCAGGCCGAAAACGCGAAACTGCCCGGTGCGGGTCTGAACAACGTGACTGTCGAGTACTTCTCCGGGCCGCACCCCGCTGGCCTGGCAGGTACGCATATCCACTTCCTCGACCCGGTCAATGCGCAAAAGTCGGTGTGGTACCTGAACTATCAGGACGTGATCGCGGTGGGCAAGCTGTTTGCTACCGGTCGCCTGTGGGAAGAGCGGGTCGTTGCGCTTGCCGGGCCGGTTGTGGAGGCTCCGCGTCTGATTCGCACGCGTCCTGGTGCCAATCTTGACGAACTCACTGCCGGCGAAATGACGCCGGGGAATAATCGAGTGATCTCGGGGTCGGTGTTCGGCGGGCGCACGGCGCGCGGTGCCTGTGCCTATCTCGGGCGCTATCACCTGCAGGTGTCCTGCCTCAAGGAAGGTACCGAGCGCGAGTTCATGCATTACCTGCGCGCGGGTACGAACAAGCACTCGGTGCTGAACATCTTCGCCTCGAAGCTGTTCGGCAAGCGCAAGCTCGATTTCACCACCACCACCAATGGCAGTCCGCGCGCCATGGTGCCGGTCGGAAATTACGAGGCGGTGATGCCGCTCGACATCCTGCCGACGCAATTGCTGCGCTACCTGATTGTCGGCGACACCGACATGGCGCAAAAGCTCGGTGCGCTCGAGCTCGATGAGGAAGACCTCGCGCTGTGTACGTACGTGTGTGCCGGCAAGTACGAGTACGGCCCAATCCTGCGGGATAATCTGACACGCATCGAAAAGGAAGGCTGAGCATGGGTCTGCGTTCATATCTCGACAGTATCGAGCACAACTTCGAGAAGGGTGGGAAGTACGAGAAGTGGTATGCCCTCTACGAGGCAGTCGATACCGCGCTCTACCGCCCTTCCAGCGTCACCCGCACCACGGCTCACGTGCGCGACGGCATCGACCTCAAGCGCATGATGATCACGGTGTGGCTGTGCACCTTTCCGGCGCTGTTCTTCGGCATGTGGAATATCGGCTTTCAGGCCAATACCATCTACGCCGCCAATCCGGATCTGCTCGCAGCCCAGGATGGCTGGCGGATGGCGCTGATCGCTGCCTTTGCCAGTTTCGATCCGGGCAGCGTGTGGGACAACATGGTGCATGGCGCTGCGTACTTCCTGCCCATTTACCTGGTGACCTTCGTCGTCGGCGGTTTCTGGGAAGTGCTGTTTGCCTCCGTCCGGCGCCATGAGGTCAACGAAGGCTTCTTCGTGACCTCGGTGCTGTTCGCCCTGATCTGCCCGCCCACCGTACCGCTGTGGCAGGTTGCGCTCGGCATCAGCTTTGGCGTGGTCATCGGCAAGGAAGTGTTCGGCGGCACGGGCAAGAACTTCCTCAACCCCGCGCTGACCGGTCGTGCCTTCCTTTACTTCGCGTATCCGGCGCAGTTGTCCGGCGACGCGGTGTGGACGGCGGTCGATGGTTATACCGGCGCAACCCCCCTGTCGCTCGGCGCCGCAGGTGGGCTGGAGCAGATCGTGGATGGCGGCATCACCTGGATGGATGCCTTCCTCGGCCTCATCCACGGCTCGGTCGGTGAAACCAGCACGCTGGCAATCCTGATTGGCGGCGCGGTGCTGCTGATCATGAAGATCGCGTCCTGGCGCATCGTCGCGGGCGTGATGGCGGGCATGATCGGCATGAGCCTGCTGTTCAATGGCATCGGTTCTGCAACCAACCCGATGTTCGGCCTGCCGTGGTACTGGCACCTGGTGGTTGGCGGCTTTGCCTTCGGCATGATCTTCATGGCGACCGACCCGGTGTCGGCGTCGATGACCAACACCGGGAAGTGGATTTTCGGTGCCTTCATCGGAATCATGACCGTGCTCATCCGGGTCGTGAACCCGGCCTTCCCCGAGGGCATCATGCTGGCGATCCTGTTCGCCAACCTGTGTGCCCCGCTGATCGACCACTTTGTGGTCTCGGCCAATATCAAGCGGAGGTTGGCGCGCAATGTCCAGTAAGAAAGAATCGACAAGCCGCACGCTGTTCGTGGCGCTGGCGGTCAGTCTGGTGAGTTCGATCTTCGTGGCCGGTGCGGCGGTGTCGCTGAAGCCGGTGCAGATCGAGAACCGTCAGCTCGACAAGCAGCGCAGCATTCTGGCAATCGCCGGGCTGGGCGAAGCCGGCATGTCCGGGCGCGAGGTCAAGGATCTTTTCGCCAGTCGCATCACCGCCAAGGTGGTGGATCTGGAAACCGGTGAGTACTCCACCAAGTTCAATCCGGTCAGCTTCGATCCGCTCAAGGCCGCACGCGATCCCAAGCTCTCTGACGCGCTGTCTGGCGACGAGGATGTGGCCCTGATCAAGCGTCGTGAGCGCTACACCACGGTGTACATGGTTGAGCAGGACGGCAAGCTCGAGTCCCTGATCCTGCCGGTGCGCGGCTACGGCCTGTGGTCAACACTGCACGGCTTCATGGCGGTGAAGGCCGATCTCAACACCGTGGTCGGTTTCGGCTTCTATCAGCACGCCGAAACCCCTGGTCTCGGTGGCGAGGTCGACAATCCCAAGTGGAAGGCGCTGTGGCCAGGCAAGACCCTGTTTGACGAGGCCGGCAAGCCGGTGATCCAGATCGTCAAGGGCGGGGTCGATCCGGCCAGTCCGGCGGCCGGCCACCAGGTTGACGCGCTGGCAGGGGCGACCCTCACCAGCAAGGGCGTCGACCGTCTTCTCCAGTTCTGGCTCGGCGAGCAGGGCTTCGGTCCCTATCTCGCCAAACTGCGTTCCCAGGGGGTCTGATCATGTCGCAACCCACGGTAAAAGAAGTCCTGCTTAACCCGATCTTCAATAACAACCCGATCGGGCTGCAGATCCTTGGCATCTGTTCGGCGCTCGCCGTCACCTCCAACCTCAAGACTGCGGTGGTGATGTCGATTGCGCTGACGCTGGTGACCGCGTTTTCGAGCATGTTCATCTCGATGATCCGTTCGCAGATCCCGGGCTCGATCCGCATGATCGTGCAGATGGTGATCATCGCCTCGCTGGTGATTGTGGTCGATCAGGTTCTGCGCGCCTATGCCTTCTCCCTGGCCAAGCAGCTGTCGGTGTTCGTCGGCCTGATCATCACCAACTGTATCGTGATGGGGCGTGCCGAAGCTTTCGCCATGCAGAATCCGCCGATCCTGTCGTTCATGGACGGCATCGGCAACGGTCTCGGCTACAGCGCAATGCTGCTGACGCTGGGCGTGATTCGCGAGCTGTTCGGTGCCGGCAAGCTGTTCGGCTTCGAAATCCTGAGTCTTGCCAAGGATGGTGGCTGGTATGTGCCCAACGGCATGCTGCTGCTGCCGCCGTCGGCCTTCTTCCTGATCGGCCTGATCATCTGGGCGCTGCGCACCTGGAAGACCGAACAGGTCGAGGCGCCCGCATTCAAGATGGCGCCGCAGGTGATCAATAAGGAGGCGTACTGATATGGAACATTACATCAGCCTCTTCGTGCGCTCGATTTTCATCGAGAACATGGCGCTGTCCTTCTTCCTTGGCATGTGTACCTTCATTGCCATCTCGAAGAAGGTCGAAACCGCGATCGGTCTGGGCATTGCGGTCATCGTGGTGCAGACCATCACCGTGCCGGCCAACAACCTGATCTACACCTGGTTGCTGCGTGACGGTGCGCTGGCGTGGGCTGGCATGCCGGAGGTCGATCTGTCCTTCCTCGGGTTGCTGTCGTACATCGGGGTGATTGCTGCCATTGTGCAGATCCTCGAGATGCTGCTCGACAAGTACGTGCCCAGCCTCTACAACGCGCTGGGCGTGTTCCTGCCGCTGATCACGGTGAACTGCGCCATCATGGCAGGTTCGCTGTTCATGGTGGAACGCGACTACAACCTGGCCGAGAGCACGGTGTATGGCATCGGTTCGGGCGCCTCCTGGGCGCTGGCGATCGCATTGCTCGCCGGTATTCGCGAGAAGCTGAAGTACAGCGATGTGCCTGAGGGCCTGCAAGGCCTGGGCATCACCTTCATCACCATCGGGTTGATGTCGCTGGGCTTCATGTCTTTCTCCGGCGTACAGCTGTAAGGACGGGGCAGACATATGAACAGTCAGGAAATCTTCATCGCCATCGGCATGTTTACGGCCATCGTGCTTGCACTGGTCGTGATCATCCTGATGGCGCGTGCGCGTCTCGTCTCGAGCGGCGACGTCACCATCAACATCAACAACGAGCGCACCATCACGGTTCCGGCGGGCGGCAAGCTGCTGCAGACGCTGGCCGCGAACAACATCTTCCTGTCGTCGGCCTGCGGTGGCGGCGGCACCTGCGCGCAGTGCAAATGTATCGTCGAGTCGGGCGGCGGCGAAATGCTGCCCACCGAAGAGTCGCACTTCAACAAGCGTCAGGCCAAGGAAGGCTGGCGCCTGTCGTGTCAGACCCCGGTCAAGCAGGACATGAAGGTCGAGGTCCCCGAGGAAGTGTTCGGGGTGAAGAAGTGGGAGTGCACGGTGGAGTCCAACCCCAACCTCGCCACCTTCATCAAGGAACTCACGCTGCGCCTGCCCGAAGGTGAGAACGTCGAATTCCGCGCTGGCGGTTACGTGCAGCTTGAGTGCCCGCCTCACGTGGTGAAGTACGCCGACTTCGACATCCAGCCCGAGTACCGCGGCGACTGGGACAAGTTCAACATGTGGCGCTTTGTGTCCAAGGTCGACGAGACCGTGATCAGGGCCTACTCGATGGCGAACTACCCGGAAGAGAAGGGCGTGGTGAAGTTCAACATCCGTGTGGCCTCTCCTCCTCCGGGGCGTGACGATATCCCTCCCGGCAAGATGTCGTCCTGGGTGTTCAGCCTTAAACCGGGTGACAAGGTCACGGTGTACGGACCGTTCGGTGAATTCTTTGCCCGTGATACCGATAACGAGATGGTCTTCGTGGGCGGCGGCGCAGGCATGGCGCCGATGCGTTCGCACATCTTCGACCAGCTCAAGCGCCTGTCGAGCAAGCGCAAGATCAGCTTCTGGTACGGGGCGCGTTCGATGCGCGAGGCCTTCTATGTCGAAGAGTTCGACAAGCTCGCAGAAGAAAACCCCAACTTCGAGTGGCATCTGGCGCTGTCCGATCCCTTGCCGGAAGACAACTGGACGGGCTACACGGGCTTCATTCACAACGTGCTGTATGAGAACTACCTCAAGGACCATCCGGCTCCCGAGGATTGCGAGTTCTACATGTGTGGACCTCCGATGATGAACGCTGCGGTGATCAAGACCCTGCTCGACCTTGGGGTTGAGCGCGAGAACATCATGCTCGACGATTTCGGCGGCTGATTCTTCTCGCCGCACGGTCCGGTACGCGGACAATGCCCTTGCTTCCGGCTTGTTCCGGATGCAAGGGCATTTTTCATTTTGCGGTTCCGCGCTACCCTGTCGGTCCCAACATACGGTGCAGCATGGCTGCCCGATAGCCGAAAGGAGGACAGCATGGCCGGAACCGTTTTGCTTGACGTCAATGATGGCGTTGCTACCCTGACCCTCAACCGTCCAGCCGCCCTGAACGCGTTGTCAGTGGAGATGATGCAGGATCTGGCGGGCGTCGCTCATGACCTGGCGGGACGCAAGGATTTTGCCGTTGTCGTCATTACGGGTGCCGGAGATCACTTCATGGCCGGCGGTGACCTGAAGGATTTCGCCACCCACCTCAGTCTTTCTCCGGAGGCGCGCCAGGCTACTTTCCGGGCCATGATCGAGCAGTACATCAATCCCACGGTAGAGACCCTGCAAGCTCTTGAGCAACCGGTGATTGCCAAGGTGCGGGGCGCCTGTGCCGGTTTCGGTCTCACCCTGACGATGGGATGCGACCTCGTTGTAAGTGCGGACAGCGCGGTGTTCACCACGGCCTATGCCGCAATCGGATTGTCTGGCGATGGCGGCGCGTCGTATTTCCTGCCGCGCATCGTCGGCAGGCGCAAGGCGGCAGAGCTGCTCTTGCTCGGAGATCGCTTCGACGCAGCCGAGGCGCTCAGGCTCGGCCTGATAACGCGCAGCGTGCCAGCCGACGATCTCGATGCCGAAACCGGAAAACTGTGTGCGCGTCTGCGCTCGGGGCCGCGGCAGACCTATGGTGAGATCAAGCGCCTGCTGGCGATGTCGCACGACAGTCAGCTCGAGTCCCAGCTGCATAGCGAGGCACTCGCGTTCGGTCGTTGCGGTGGCACCGACGACTTTGCCGAGGGGGTGACCGCCTTTCTCGAAAAGCGGAAGCCGGTGTTCAAGGGCGCGTAAGTCGTTTGACGCGGCGAGGTGGTTCGAACCTGCCTCGCCGTGGTTCTTCAGCGGCAATGTCAGCGCGACAGACGGTAGGCCAGCAGCCCCACCCACTCGTGCACTGCAAACCATGCTGCGTAAGCCGAGTTGGCGTTTGGCAGATTCGGCAGGACTTCGTCCTCATCCGCTTTCTGGAAGGGGCGCGGTCCCAGCCACGCCGTGGGGGCGACGCTGACCTGCAATCCCGCCGCTTCGAACTCGGCCTGCGCACGTCGCATATGCGCGGCATGGGTTACCAGCACGATGCGGGTGACCCCCGTTGTGCTGAGCTGGTCTGCGGAGTAACGGGCATTCTGCCGGGTGTCGAGCGAGGATGGCTCGGTCCACCGGACCCGAACGCCGAAGTCTTCCTCAAGACTTCTTTTCATCAGGATCGCTTCGGGAATCTCACCGCTCGGCGCGCCCCCACTCACCAGAATCGGCAGGCCGGTCTGGCGTGCGAGTCGGGCACCGTAACGCAGACGTTCGAGGGTCAGGCGGTTGACGGTGTCGCCACCGTATTCCGGGGCCTTGCTCATGCGCCCGCCCCCCAGAATGACGATTGCCTGCGCGTCGGCAGCCGCTGACAGCGACAGTGGCTGGCGCGGTTCGAGCGGCTCGAGCAACAGGCTGACCGACGCCGGTGTGATCAGCAGCAGACCACTGACAAGTCCGGCCCAGACCAGTGTTCTGCCAGTGCGCGGTTTCCGGCGCCCCATCAGCAGCCCGAGCAGGATCAGGGCATACGGCATCAGCGGCGGCAGAATCAGGACCGAAACGAGCTTCTTGAGCCAGAACAGGGCAATCGCGGTGTCGAAATCCATTCGTGTTTGTTCTCTGGTGTCGTGCCCAGTATTATCAATGCAATTCCATACTTGCGGTTTCAAGCTTATGCCCATGCAGTGCCGGCTGGCGGTCTCCGTCCTTCCTGTCTCCGTTCCACTGTATCCCTGAGCCGTCATGGGAATTCGCCAACTTGTCTGGGCGCTGATTGCGGCCTTGCTGATTTACGGGGGCTGGCAACTGCTTCGAGCCCTGCTCGCCGGGCGTGGGCGTGTTGCAGTCGTGGCGCCTTCGGGCGCGGCAAGCGCAGCGGACGGTGCGTCGGACGCCGCACAAGACGACGAGGACGATTCAGACTTCAATTACGCTCCGGTGCCAGCGGCTTCCGTTGCACCCGCTGTATCGCCGCAGCCTGCGGCACCGGCTGCCGAGGGGCCGGACGCGTTTGCAGTCGAACTCGAGTTGCAGCGCTTGCGACGCGAAGTAGGCTCATTGCGCGCGGCGCTTGACGTACAGCAGGGTGAAATCGGCGTACTGCACGAAACCGTACAGCGCCTCATGGATGCAGCGCCGGTCGTTTCAAGCGCAGTCGAGGACGGTGCTGGTCAGAACGCTTCGCCTGAATACAGTGAGGCGCTGGTGCTCGCGCGCAGGGGCTTGTCGGTCGAGGAAGTGTCTGAGCGGTGTGGCATTACGCGTGCGGAGGCGGAGCTGGTGGTGTCGCTGGCTGCGCGTGGCGGGTTTGAGGACGGTGCATGAGCGCAATGACGACAGAGCAGATCCGGTTGCAGCGCCGGCAGGCACTGAAGCGTGCCGGGCTGGCAAGCGCGGTTGCGGTGGCGCTGCTGCTGGCCGTGCTGATATTCGAGGATAGCCGTTCGCCCGCGGCCGATCCCTCCACGGAACTCGCTCCGCCCTCGCAGCCAGTGCTCTCCACCGCGGTCGTTGCGCCGGTTGAGAGCGCGGCAGTCGTGGTCGAAACCGAACAGGAGGGCGCGCAGCCCGCGCAGCCGGAAGGCGATCCGTTGCCGGCGCAGCCCGCAGTAGCTGAGCCAGCGCCGTCACCCGCAGCGAAACAAGCATCCGTGCCGTTGGCAAACGGCTACCTGGTGCAGCTGGGGGTGTTCGGTTCGATGGACAATGCGGACAGCTTGCGCGCCGATGTAGCTGCGCGAGGGCTGCCGGCACATGTCGAAGGCCGGGTCGTGGTGGGGCCGTTTCCGCACAAGGCGGCGGCGGAGGCAGCGCGTGCGCGGCTTAAACGTGAGGGGTTGGCTGCCGGCATTGTGGTGCCGCCGCGCAAGAGCAAGTGAGGCTGGAGCTATCGTCAGATGCGCCCGGCAAAAACATGGAATCAAGGGAGAGAGAGACAAATGAAGATCGAAAGCCCGGTTTTGGGTGTGTTCGAAGTATCCGACGACAAGTTGATCGAGTTTCCCGAGGGCTTGCCCGGGTTTGAGGGTTGCCACCGTTTCGTACTGGTACACGAAGAGGGGGCCGAGGCAACGGTATTCATGTTGCAAAGCGTGGATGATCCCGAGGTGGCCTTCTCGCTGACCGGGCCCGAGCAGTTTGGCATCAACTACGAGTTCCCCTTGTCGGACGAGGAACTGGCCATTCTGAAGCTCGAACGGCCGGAGGACGCCCTGGTTGCCATCATCGTGCGCAAGGATGACACCGACCCCGCCACGGCAGGCCTGCGCGCCAACTTCATGGCGCCGCTGGTGATCAACGTCGGCGCACGTCGCGGCATGCAGAAAGTCATCAACAAGCTCGGGTGCGATATTCTTCTGCGCGCCCAGGCGTAAGCATCGAACTGGCGCGGCCACCCGGCACGGGTTGCCGCGCCAGCAGCAACCCGATTCTCCACCCGCCCATCGGGTGCGGCATCGATGATGGCATGTGCGCCGTATTTCGTGCGGTCGTGCCCTGTGCGCTCTGGACGCAGCCCGAATCGAGGTTTCACCTGCGGTGCTCGGGTTAGAATCCGCCTACGTTAGTCTTTTCAGGGATTCAGTCATGAGCCGTTCCATCGTCTCCACGCCCAGCGCACCTGCTGCCATTGGTACCTACTCGCAAGCGGTAAAGACCGGGAGTACCGTTTACTGCTCTGGTCAGATCGGGCTGGACCCGACAACGATGCAAATGGTCGAAGGCTTCGAGGCGCAAACCGTTCGCGTGTTCGAAAACCTCAAGGCCGTTGCCGAGGCGGCTGGCGGTTCGCTCGCCGATGCGGTCAAGCTCACGATCTATCTGACCGACCTGTCCAACTTTGCCACCGTAAATGAAGTCATGTCGCGCTACTTTGCCGAGCCCTATCCGGCGCGCGCCGCCGTCGGCGTCAAGGAGCTGCCGCGCGGCGCGGTGGTCGAGGCCGACGCCATCCTCGTGCTGGGCTGAGCGACAGCAGCGCACGTGGGCTCGCGAGAACCGGGCGGGCGCTCGCCCGCGCAGGGCTGGCCGGGTGTTGGCGGGCAGCTGGCGGGGCGCCTGGCGAAGCTCGATCTCTACCGGCAGGAAGATCTCATCCTGCACCTGCCGCTGCGCTATGAGGACGAGACCCGGCTGACGCCAATTGCCGACGCACGGCACGGCTTCCCTGCGCAGATCGAGGGCGAGGTCGTCTCCTGCGAAGTCACCCTGCGGCCACGCCGGCAGCTGGTTGCCCGGGTGCGCGATGCGTCCGGCACCCTGGTGGCACGCTGGCTCAACTTCTACCCGTCGCAACAGAAGCAATTGTCCGTCGGGCGCAGCGTGCGCCTGTTCGGTGAAGTACGTGGTGGCTTTTTCGGCGACGAAATGGTGCATCCGCGCCTGCGTCCGGTGGAGCCGGGCGAGGCGCTGCCGGATGCGCTGACGCCGGTCTATCCGACCACGGCCGGTGTCGGGCAGGCGACACTGCGCAAGCTGATCGATCTGGCGCTCAGAACCGTCGCGCTGGACGATCCGATTCCGCCTGCGGTGTGCAGCCGTCTCGGTTTGCCGGGCTTTGCAGAGGCAGTACGTGCTCTGCATCACCCCGCGCCAGATGCCGACCCCGCTGCCCTGGAAAACCGCGAGCACCCGGCCTGGCGGCGGATCAAGTTCGAGGAGTTGCTGGTTCAGCAGTTGTCGCTGCGCCGGGCCTATAACGCCCGCCGGGCGCTGGGGGCGGCAAGCCTCCCGCCGCGCCGGCAGTTGACGCAGGCCTTGCTCGGCCAGCTCGCGTTCATCCTGACCGGCGCACAGCAACGTGCGGTTGCCGAAATCTCCGCCGATCTCGCCGCGGCGCACCCCATGCAGCGGCTGCTGCAGGGCGATGTCGGCAGCGGGAAAACGGTCGTAGCCGCCCTGGCGATGCTGCAGGCGGCCGAGAACGGTTGGCAGGCCGCGCTGATGGCGCCCACCGAGATTCTCGCCGAACAGCATTACCGCAAGCTGCAGGGCTGGCTGACGCCGTTGGGCATCGAGGTGGCCTGGTTGTCGGGCAGCCGCAAGAAGCGCGAGCGCGAGGCCGAGCTGGCGCGCCTGCACAACGGCGAGTTGTTGCTCGCGGTCGGCACTCATGCCCTGATCGAAGATCCGGTGGCAATGCCAAAGCTGGCGCTGGCCGTGGTCGATGAGCAGCACCGCTTCGGCGTGCGTCAGCGTCTGGCGCTGCGCGAGAAGGGGCAGGCCGGGCAGCGCCCGCACATGCTGATGATGTCGGCCACGCCGATCCCGCGCACGCTGGCGATGACGCACTATGCCGATCTCGACGTGTCGGTGCTCGATGAACTGCCGCCGGGACGCACGCCGATTCGCACCCGTCTGGTGTCTGACGGCCGGCGTGACGAAGTGGTTGCCCGTGTTCGCGATGCCTGCCTCGACGGGCGTCAGGCGTACTGGGTGTGCCCGCTGATCGAGGAGTCCGAGGCGCTGCAGTTGCAGACCGCGGTGGATACCTTCGAGATGTTGTCCGCCGATCTGCCCGAGCTGAAGGTCGGCCTCATCCATGGCCGCCTCAAGGCTGACGAGAAAGCGGCGACGATGGCGGCGTTTGCCGCGGGTGAGTTGCAGGTGCTGGTGGCCACCACGGTGATCGAGGTCGGTGTCGATGTGCCCAATGCCAGTCTGATGGTGATCGAACATGCGGAACGCTTCGGGCTTGCGCAGTTGCACCAGCTGCGCGGACGGGTCGGGCGCGGGACGGCGGAGTCGGTGTGCATCCTGATTTACGCCCAGCCGCTGTCCGAAACCGCGCGCGCACGGCTGAAGGTGATCTACGAGCAGACGGACGGTTTCGTGATCGCCCGCGAGGATCTGCACATCCGCGGGCCGGGTGAGTTCGTCGGCGCGCGTCAGAGCGGCGTGCCGCTGTTGCGCTTTGCCAGCCTTGAGGAAGATGGCGAGCTGATCGAGCCTGCGCGCGCACTGGCTGAGCGCATGCTGGCGCGCGAGCCGAAGCTGGTCGCGCGCCTGCTCACACGCTGGGTGGGCGGACGCGAAGGCCTGCTGCGGGCCTGATCCGGGTAAAATGCGCGCTGCGCGAACCCGCTGTGATCCGATGACCTTAGCCGACCGATTCCCTCATTACCTTCGCCTGATGCGGCTCGACAAGCCCATCGGCACCCTGTTGCTGCTTTGGCCCACGCTGTGGGCACTATGGCTTGCGGCCGATGGCGTTCCGCCGCTGCACATCCTGCTGATCTTTGCGCTGGGCACCTTGCTGATGCGCTCGGCCGGTTGCGTGATCAACGATTATGCCGACCGCGATTTCGACGGCCATGTCGAGCGCACCCGCATGCGACCGCTCGCCACCGGCGCGGTCAGCACCCGCGAAGCGCTGCTGCTTGCCGGCGGGCTGGCGCTTGTCGCCTTCATGCTGGTCCTGCCCCTGCAGCCGCTGGTGATCTGGCTATCCCTGCCCGCGCTGTTTCTTGCCGCAAGTTATCCGTATACCAAGCGTTTTCTGGCCATTCCGCAGGCTTACCTCGGCATTGCCTTCGGCTTTGGTATCCCGATGGGGTTTGCGGCGATCCTTGGTGAGGTGCCCGTGGTGGCCTGGGTGATGTTGCTGGCGAACATCTTCTGGGCTGTGGCCTACGACACCGAATATGCGATGGTCGACCGCCCGGACGACCTGAAAATCGGTATCAAGACATCGGCCATTACCTTCGGTCGCTTCGACGTCGCCGCGGTGATGCTGTGCTATGCCATCGCCCTGTGCCTGCTGGCCTGGGTGGGCGTGGCGACGGCGCGCGGGCCGGCTTTTTATTTGGGACTGCTGGCTGCAGCTGGCATCGCGCTTTACCACTTCACCCTCATTCGGCATCGCGAACGCGCTGACTGCTTCAAGGCCTTTCGCCACAACAACTGGCTGGGCGCTGCGATCTTTTGCGGTGTCCTTGTCGACGACCTGCTGCGCCGGCTCTGACCCGGCCGCCCTGACCCGGAATCCACCATGCACTTCATGACCGCCCTCAAGGGCGCATGGCAACAGCGCAACAGCCTGCTGTGCGTCGGCCTCGACCCCGACCCCGCCCGTTTTCCCGCGCACCTGCAGGGCAGGCCGGATGCGATCTTCGAATTCTGCAAGCAGATCGTTGATGCGACGGCCGACCTCGCGTGCTGCTTCAAGCCGCAGATCGCCTACTTTGCAGCGCGCCGTGCGGAGGACCAGCTCGAGGCACTGATCGATCACATCCATGAACGCCATCCCGCCACACCCGTGGTGCTGGATGCCAAGCGCGGCGACATCGGCAGCACCGCCGAACAATATGCGGTCGAAGCCTTCGAGCGTTTCCGTGCCGACGCGATCACGGTCAATCCCTACATGGGGCGTGATTCGGTCGACCCCTATCTGGCCTACCCGGACAAGGGCGTGATCCTGCTGTGCCGTACTTCGAACCCGGGCGGCTCCGACCTGCAGTTTCTCGATGTCGGCGGCGAAAAGTTGTATGAGCGCGTGGCGCGTCTGGTCGCAGACGAGTGGAATGCGAGCGGCAACTGCGGTCTGGTGGTCGGGGCGACTTTCCCGGCCGAGATCGCGCGTGTGCGCGAACTGACGGGCGACATGCCACTGCTGGTGCCGGGCATCGGTGCCCAGGGCGGCGACATCGCTGCCACCATGCAGGCCGGGCGCACCGCAGACGGCTGCGGACTGATGATCAACTCCTCGCGCGCGATCCTGTACGCAGGCAAGGGCGAAGACTTCGCCCTTGAAGCGCGCCGGGTGGCGCTCGAGACGCGTGACGCCATCAATGCGCAGCGCTGATACGGGAACGGCATGAAATACCACGACTTGCGCGACTTCATCACCCAGCTCGAGGCGCGCGGAGAGCTCAAGCGCATCAGCGTCCCGGTCGACACCCATCTCGAAATGACCGAGATCGCCGACCGTGTGCTGCGTGCTGGCGGGCCGGCGCTGCTGTTCGAGAAACCGGTGACCCGCGGCGTACCCCAGGACATGCCGGTACTCGCCAACCTGTTCGGCACGCCCGAGCGGGTGGCTTACGGCATGGGTGAAGACCTCGAGGCGGGGGACTGGCAGACGCCCTTGCGTGAAGTTGGCAAGCTGCTGGCCTTCCTCAAGGAACCGGAGCCACCGAAGGGCCTGAAGGACGCGTGGGAGAAGTGGCCGGTGCTCAAGCAGGTCATGAACATGTCGCCCAAGGAAGTGCGCTCGGCGCCGTGTCAGGAAGTGGTGTGGGAGGGCAAGGAGGTCGACCTCGCTCGGCTGCCGATCCAGCACTGCTGGCCAGGGGACGTCGCACCGCTGATCACCTGGGGCCTGGTGGTCACGCGCGGACCGCACAAGAAGCGTCAGAACCTCGGTATCTATCGCCAGCAGGTGCTGGGGCCGAATCGCGTGATCATGCGCTGGCTGGCACATCGTGGGGGCGCGCTCGATTTTCGTGAGCATCAACTGGCGCATCCGGGCGAACCCTTCCCGGTAGCAGTGGTGCTCGGCTGCGATCCGGCCACCATCCTTGGCGCGGTGACGCCGGTGCCGGATGCGATTTCCGAATACCAGTTTGCAGGGCTGTTGCGCGGATCCAAGACTGAACTGGTGCGCTGCGTCGGATCTGATCTGCAGGTGCCGGCTTCGGCCGAGATTGTGCTCGAGGGCGTGATTCATCCGGACGACATGGCGGCGGAGGGGCCGTACGGAGACCACACCGGTTATTACAACGAGGTCTCCGAGTTTCCGGTGTTCACCATCGAGCGCATCACCATGCGGCGCAAGCCGATCTATCACTCCACCTACACTGGCAAGCCGCCCGACGAGCCGGCCATGCTGGGGCTCGCCCTCAACGAGGTCTTCGTGCCCCTGCTGCAGAAGCAGTATCCGGAGATCACCGATTTCTACCTGCCGCCCGAAGGCTGCTCCTACCGTCTTGCGGTGGTGTCGATCCGCAAGCAGTATCCGGGGCACGCGAAGCGCGTGATGTTCGGGATCTGGAGCTTTCTGCGCCAGTTCATGTACACCAAGTTCATCATCGTGGTGGACGATGACGTCAATATCCGCGAGTGGAAGGAAGTCATCTGGGCGCTGACCACCCGGATGGACGCGACCCGCGATACCACGCTGGTGGATAACACGCCGATTGACTACCTGGACTTTGCGTCG
>JALNWS010000058.1 GCA_023230755.1 Azoarcus sp. | reverse complement strand
GCTCACCGTCGTCCTGGTAGCCGTTGGCGTTCTTGTCGTCGAAGACCTTGCCGATGATGTCCGAGCAATCGAAGACCGGATCGGGAATGACCCGCACCACGGCCGAGCCGATGTTCGATACGCGCTCACTGACGATGTTGTTCAGCGCCCAGGCGAGGTTGGTGTACTCGCCCTCGCCCACGCCAGCACCGATCACCAGCACAAGACGGTAGGTCTTGGTCTCGCCGGCAGCAAAGCTCTGTGCGGCCCAGTTCAGCGCACGTCCGTTCGCAACCGGCTCTGCAGCCACAAACGCACTGCTGCCGCCCTGACGCACGCTGGCGCTGCCACTGCGGTACTTGAAGCCTGGCGGCACCTGATCCACCACATCGATATTGCCCAGCGCTGCGCTCAGGGTATTGGTCGCAGTAATGGTGTAAGGCACCAGTCCGCCCTTGCTCACGCTGACCAGCGGCGTGGTCTTGGTGATGCGGATTGCTCCACCAAGAATCGGATCGAGCGGAATATGGTTGTTCAGCACGTTGGCCGACGTACCGGGCGTCAGAACGAATCCGAGGTAGTACTGCGTCGTTGTCGCGGTCGCACTGATCGAGGCTTCACAGGCCACAGGGTCATGCAGCGCAGTGCCTGCAGCAGGTGCAGTGTTCGACACCGCAACCAGTGCGGGCGCCGGTGCAGCACCGACCGATGGCGCATTGGTACACGCCGGGATCAGGGTCGATGTCCCGGGCACATAGCCCGGCGGCACGGTCACCGACAGGGTGTAGTTGCCGGCAGGTGCGCCCGCGAGCAACAGGAACTGATAGATCCCGTCAGCTCCGGTCGTCTGGGTGGCGGAACCACCAAGCAGGTGAATGGCCGGATCGAACGCACCTGGCCCGGTGAGCGTCACCACCGCACCCTGCACCGGTTGGCGCGTCACCGCGTCATACACCACGCCCTGGGGGTCGAGCGGAAGGCTCTGCTCGACGGTGTTCGTTCCGGACGCCAGCGTAAGCCCGCTCAAGGTTCCGTCTGCATTGCTCGCCCCTGCCGGGTTTGCGCTTGCGTCCCACGCCCCGTTGGTAAAGGAGAGGCCGCGCTCGTTCGGCACCGGTCGCCCGAAGACAACCCCCGTGGTCGGCTCGCGGAAGCGAATCTGGTAGTCGGGTCCCGGCGCAAGCCCGGTAAAGCCATAGCTTCCGTCGGCTGCAGTCGTCGTGCTGCCCACCTGCACTCCGCTCAGCACCAGTTCCACCATCCAGCCTTCAGCAACCGGCTCGCCACTGTCGAGGACGCGGTCGTGATTGAGATCGCGCCAAACCTTGCCCGTCACGGACGCAGCGTCCGCGATCGGGGTCGGATCGGTAGCGGTGTTGTTGCCCTCGAAACCGGCAGGTTCTCCACCGCCGGAAATGACCGCCTGGTTGGTGAGGATCTGTCCGGCAAGGCCGGACGCCACCGCAACCCGCAGCACGATGGCGTCCCCGACCATCGCGGCCGCAATCACGGTGCTACTGGTGCAGGTCACACGCTGGCCGGCAGCCGAGCAGGTCCATGATCCCGTGGTCGGCATAGCTACCGGCGTAATGCCCGCCGGCAAGGTGTCGACCATGGTGATCAGGCCGCTGCTGGCCACACTGCCGACGTTGCTCGGCACCAGGGTGTAATAGCCCGAGGTGCCACCTGCGGCGAACGTGGCCGGCGTATGCGTCTTGCTGATCGCCAGATCTGGCGCAGCACCCGGCACTTCCGGGAACAGGTTGCCGCCGGACACCATTGTCGTGCCCGTCATCGCGATGCCGGAAATACGGCTGCTGACCCCGCCTGTCGGGTTGTTGGACGCAACACCGCCTGCACTGCCCACGACCGGCGTGCCATTGGTCGTACTGGGTGGCTGCACAGGCTGATCAATCGTGTAGGTTCCCTCTGGCAGGCCCGAGAACTCGAAGCTGCCGTCGGCAAGGCTTGTGGTTGTGCGTGTCACGGGGTTGCCGCTGGCATCGGTACCGGACAGGTTGATGACCTGAGCGCCAATGCCGTAGTCGCTTCCATCGACGGCACCATTTCCGGCGTAATCGAGGAAGACCTGCCCGCGAATGCTGCGGCCGTTGGGTAGCTCGGCAAAATTGTTTGCCGCAGAAACCGTGGCTGGCGGCAGAACAATGCCCGCGATCTGGCTGGTTACCGTGGTGGGTGCAGTTGCACTACCTGCACTGCCGCCATTGCCGACCGCCCCCGGTACGGTCTGACCGTTCGCCGTGTCGGCCGGTTGGGCAAGCTGGGTCACGGCATACGTGCCGGGCGCCAGACCACTGAAGGTGTAGTTGCCACTGGCATCTGTCGTCGTATCGACGGTCACCGCGTTGCCGTTGTTGTCGGTCCCGGTCAGACGGATCGTCTGAGCGGAAATCCCCGCATCAGCGCCGTTCTGCACCCCATTGTTGTTCTGGTCGAGGAATACCGAACCCGAGATGGTGGAGGTCGGCACTTCGGCGAAGTTGTTGTTGGGCGAACTGGCGACGGAACCACCACTCTCGTTGAGGATGATGTTCGCAATCGCGCTGGTCGCCGTCGTCACCGGTGTTGCAGCGCCGGGCGAGCCGCCGCCACCGGACACGGTGCCTGCAGTTGTCATGCCGTTCAGCGTGCCAGTCGGCTGCACCGGCTGGGTGACGGTATAGGTGCCGGCATTGAGCCCGGTGAAGGCGTAGTTGCCGAGCGCATCGCTTGTCGTCGTGCGGGAGATCACCGCGCCGCCAACGGTTTCGACCCCGCTCAGGGTAAGCGTAACGCCCGCCAGACCCGTGTCGCTGCCGTCGAACAGACCGTTCGGCGTCACGTTCTTGTCGAGGAACACACGGCCGGAAACATAGCCCAGCGGACTGATCTCGAGCGTCGCCGCTGCGGGGTCGCGGTTGTCACCGAGGTTGGTGGACAGAGCACTCGCCGGAATGTAGTTGTTGTAGCTGCCTTCAACCGTGCCAGTCACATTCACGCTGATCCGGCAACCACCTGCGGGAATCTGGGCACCCGAGGCGAGGCTGACCTGACCGCTTCCCGCCGCTGCGGTCACGGTTCCGGTACAGGTAGAGCTGAGTCCGTTCGGCGATGCGATCACCAGACTGCCCGGCGCGGTCGGCAGGTCATCCTGGAACACCTTGCTCAGCGTGAGCGCGCTTGCGTTCTCGTTGCCAAGGAAGATGCTCAGAGTCGACGTTGCGCCCGAGGGAATCGAAGCCGGGCTGAACTGCTTGGTCACGACGGGCGGCACCGACACAGTGACCTGCGCGCTCGCCGGATCCTCGTTGCGCACGCCTTCTTCGGTATTCAGCGCATTGGCCGGAATCGTGTTCGTGTACACGCCCGGTACGTTGCTGACCGCATCGACCTGCACCTGACAGCTGCCGGTCGCAGGGATGGTCGCACCAGCAAGCGCAACGCTCGTTGCTGAACTCACTGCACTGACGGTGCCGCCACAGGTCGTGCTTGCGTTGGGCGTCAGCGCAACCGTGAGCCCCGACGGCAGATTGTCGGTCAGGGTGGCGCCGTGGAGCGCGACCGCGTTCGGATTGCTCAGCGTAATCGTGAGGCGGGTGTTTTCACCCGGACGCACGGTATCTGGGATGAACGTTTTGGTGATGGACGCGCTCGTGCGCGCCTCGAGCGTTGCCCTCGCCCCCGGCGGCGGGTTGCTTACGCTTGAGCCGCCGGCGCTCGCCGTCACATCCCCGGGATTAATCACGTTGGTGTAGCTGCCTTCGGCGCTGACCACCACATCGATCTCGGCCACGCAGGTAGTGCTGACACCGCCACTGGCCGCGGCCAGCGTGCCGCCCGATACCACAACCTGGTCCGCAGTTGGCGTCGTGATACTGCCGCCGGCACAGGTGATGACCGGATCTGCGCCCGCAGGCACCGTCATGCCCGCAGGCAGGTCGTCGATCACGCGGATATTGGCCAGCGGAAGCGCCAGCGGGTTGATGAAGCGCAAGGTCAGACGTGCGCGCTGCCCCGGGGCAATGGTTGCGGGAGAAAAGCTCTTCTCCACCCCGATACGGCCCAGCGCAGCAAGGCTGGCGGTTGAGGCATCGGCATTGGTAACGCCCTCGGCGGTGCTCACGGCACCAATGGGGATGAAGTTCTGTACCGTACCCGTGGTCAGCGTCGTAACATCTACCGATACCGTGCAACTGGCACTCGTCCCGCCTGCCATCGAGACTCCCGACAATCCGATCGAGGTTTCGTTGGAATTGGCAGTAACGACACCACCAGGACAGGTTGTCGTTGCGTTCGGGTTTGCAGCGATGCGCAATCCCGTCAGCGTGCCCGAGGACAACCCGGTATCGGTGAAATGGTTGGTGAGCGACAACCCGGACAGATCGAGCGCACCGTTATTGAGCACGGTAATCGTGAGGCGGGCAGCCTCACCCGGCGAATCGATCGTATTCGGCGAAATTGTCTGGGTGACGACGACACTGCCCGACGCCGACTGCAAGGTCGCCGACAGCGCGGCTGTGTTGCGCACGCCCCCATCGGCCGTGATGCCGCCAATCGGAATGGTGTTCACCCAGGGCCCGCTGCCACTTGAATCGACCATGAACACCAGATCGCATTCGCTCGATGGCGGCAGGGTTGCACCCGACAACTGCACGACCCCCGCACCAGGCGTGGCAGTGATTGTCAGCGCCCCGTCACAGGTCGAGTAGGCATTTGCGGGGTTGCTGACGGTCAAGCCCGAGGGCAGGTCATCGGAGAGGCTGACCTTGTACAGCGTACCCGTGGTTTCGGTGTTGCGCAGTCGGATCGACACACGGGACTGACCACCGGGCTGCACTGTTGAAGGCAGAAAGTGCTTCGTCGCCGACAGCGCAGAACGGAACGTAATGCTGGCGGACGCAGCCAGGTCATAGGTCGCCGGCTGCTGACTGCCGTCAGGCAGTTGCTGGGTGGCTGCAAGCGTGCTGGCGGGAATGGTGTTCGTGTAGTTGCCGGCAGCGCCAGTCACGTTGACGTCAATGGCACAGCTTCCGGCCGTGCCTGTACCACCGCTCGCGCGGGCCGGGATGGTCGCACCGGAGAGCGAGATCTGATCCTGGTTCGGCGTTGCCGTGACGCTCCCGCCAACGCAGGTCGTCGACGCGTTCGCCGGGCTGGCAACCAGCATTCCGGCTGGCAGGTTGTCGGTGACCTGCACGCTGGTCAGCGGGTTCTGGCTGTTGTTGCTCAGCGTGATCGTCAGCTTCGACACCCCCCCTTCGGGCAGGCTGGTGACCGAGAATCTCTTGGCAACGGTAGCCGTATGGTTAACCGTGAGCGTGACGTTATTCGACGCCGAAGGGTTGCAGATCGGGCCTGTGCCATTGTTTTCGCAAACCGCACCTGCGGCGATGCCGTTTACCCGGCTCTGCCCCTGCGCCGTGCCGTGAGCAACCTGGGCGGTAAAGCTCACGGTACAAAGCGAAGGGCTCCCCCCGCTACCTGCCGCCAGGTCAAGCGTGAATGCCGGCCTGGAGGCATCGGTGTAGTCATGCGCAAGCGCCCCCGAGCACCCGGCACCGCTCATCGTGGGCGACACCGTTGGAACAACGGTCACGCCGCTCGGCAAGGTATCGATGAAGCGGACGCCGGCCAGCGCGCCACCGGAATAGTTGCTCAAGGTGACGCTGTATACGACGATCCCTCCAGCGGCCGGATTGCTCGGCGACTGCGATTTGGCGACCTCGATCTGCCCATGTACCGTGACCGACGCACTGGCCGGACGGTTTGTCACCGAGCGAGAGTTGCCCACATCGCCGGCGGCAATGGTGTTGTTGAACACCTTGGACACCGAGGCGGTGTCCAGCGTCGCGGCAAATGGCACGGTGACCGTACATGAGGACGATGCCGGAATCGATGCACCGGACAACTGGATACCAGAACTGCCGGCCACAGCGGTGAGCGTGCCGCCACACGTGGTCGCTGCACCCGACGCAACCGTCAGCGTGCCGCCGGAACCGCCTGCAGGCGTGCCGATCGGGTCATCGGTGAAGGCGACCCCGGTCAAAGCGACGTCGCCTTTGTTCTCCAAGGTGATGGTCAACTCCCCCTGCTGACCGGAACGCATCGATTCAGGCGAGAACCTCTTTGCCACGCGAAGCGGCGAGACTATGGTGAGGCTGTCTGAGAAACTGGAAACGGCAAGTCCGCGCGCATTGGAGGCATCGCTGCCGTTCATGGTCAGCGTGACGGTATTGCTTCCAGTCGCGCCTGCATCGGTGCCAACGACATCCACCAGCACCTCACAGTGCCCACTCTGCCCTGCAGTCCCGCCGCTCATCGTCAGCGAACCGCTTGCACCCGCTGTCGGTGAAAACACCCCGTCATTTACCGCACCCGTGCCGGTACATGTCACGGAGGCATTCGGCGTCGCAGCGACCGCGACACCAGCAGGCAGCGTGAATGACGTTGAATTCAGTGGGACCGCAGCCGCGCTGTTTGGGTTATTGACACGAATGCGCAGGGTGGAAACCTGATCGAACTGCACCACCGAGTCGGGGCTGAACAATACCGAGGTGGTCAATGAAGACAGTGGCAACACAGTGAAACTCTGCTGCGCGGGAGAGGTGTTGGCGACAGCACTGCCGTCACTCCCCGTTACCGCACCGACTCCAACCGTGTTCACCCGCTCGCCAACCGTTGTCGCATTCACTTCGAAAACAATTGAACAGGTGCCGCTGACTGAGGCGCCGGGTGCGACCGGGATGACGCCACCCGTGAGGCTGACCTGCTGGCTGCCGACACCTGCGATCAGCGTACCGCCACAGTCGTTGGAGACTGCGCGCACGACCTTGATGGCCGCGGCCGACATGTCATCGGTAAAACTGACGTCAGTAACCGGGGAGCCAGAATTGTCGTTCGACAAGGTGAGCGTGAAGGCGGTCGTATCTCCCGGATAGGGCGTGCCCGTATAGCCCGAAGTGATGTTCTTCGAGACCGTGATCGCGGCTTGCGCAGTCGGCAGGGAGAGCAATGCGCAGGACAGCGCAAGCAACAGCCGCCTGCTGCGATTCGAACGCAGAAAAGGCTTGCTGAAAGCTCGGACAAGACCGCTTTCAGCAAGCACACTCACAGGACTATTGAACATAGGTACTCGCACGTATTTTCATCAGAACAGCCCGTCGCTTCGGAACAATCACCGGTCAATGCATTTGGCATAGATCCGGATATCATTTTTTTGAAGCGGGCTAGTCTATTTGAATCGCTGTACCTCGAATCTCACGGATCCTCACGCCATACTCACGTATGCATATCGAGATAGGGGACAAGCGTGCGACCTGCACCCATTTCAGCGCGTCGACATGACGCTGCAAAATGGGGATTCGACCCTGACACCTGTTTCGATTCAGGTATTCGAGTTCATTGAGCCGGTACATGCGAAGGCATTCCGCCGGGCGCGAGAATTCACGCCGGAAGACGGGTGCCGTACGAATACTGAAACTGAGAATCCCAGCCGAAAGCCGTCTTCAGCGTAAGCAAATCAGGCTGAAACCCGTCCCTCTGACTGCACGCAATGGCAAGGCAAGCCCCGTTTCACCGAGGACCTTCTTGCGCAGCCGGCTGATCATCATGTCAAGCCGGTGACTCAGATAATAATCAGCTCTGTGCCCCATGGCCTCGACCAGCACGTCTCGCCGCACCACTTCGTTGAGATGGCTGAACAGACAGGTAAGGAACAGACGCTCAGAGCCCGTGAGTGAGACACTGCGATCATTCGGTGCCATCAGGCGCCAGCCATCAACCGACAGCGACCAGGTAGTTGCTGCCGGCTGCGGTGCGGGCGCTCCAGCGCCAGTCACCTCCCCGGGCTCCCTGTTCTGGAAGGCAATGCGCCGGTGTACGCTCAACACCGTTGCCGCAAGTTCGCGCAAGTCGATGGGTTTGGTCAGATAGGCATCGGCGCCATCCATGAGCCCCTTTACACGGGACTCGATCGATGTCCGAGAGGTCAACAGCACGATGCCGACCTTGCATATTTCCTTCAGCGAAGTCGTAATCGAGAAGCCATCCTCACCAGGCAAGCCGATATCCAGAATGACGACATCGCAAGGAGCATGGAGCAAACCCCGGTAAAGCTCACGGGAGCCGGGAAAACCGCGAACACCGAAGCCTGACTCCTCCAACCCCAGCACAATCTCATCGCGCAGATCATCGTCATCGTCGACGACACAGACTCGAAGACCCAGCCCCGCGCCCGGCTCAAGCTGCTCGATAGTGTCACCGGTGTCACGCATGGGTATTCCGCTCTCTGAGTTGATTAGTGAAATTGTTGCGGATATTAGCCTTTAGCCATATCCGGAGCAGGGCTATTGCTTGAACCCATGTGAACTGCGACACAGTTTCCATACAATCCTGCATGCACAAGCGCCGGCCAGCCGCTCAGCCACCCGGTAACGGCAGTCGGACGCTGAACGCGGTCCCGCGCCCGGGGACACTTTCCACATCGATCTCCCCGCCATGAAGGACAACGATCTGTCTCACCAGCGCGAGCCCCAGTCCTGAACCGGGTTGGCGCAAACCACCTGCCCTGAAGTAAGGCTCGAAAATCCGTCCCAGATCATCCTCGGCGATGCCGCAACCGCAATCGATTACCCGAACGAGCACCTGATCACCGTTCAATGCAATTGAAATATGGATTGGAGACTCGTCGGGCGAATACTTGATTGCGTTTCCAACAAGGTTGGTGAACGCAACACGCAGCATCTCGCGATCGCCACGCACCTTCACCACCTCCCCCCTGTCTGCGTCAAGCTCGATCAGCGGCCACTCGGCCGCCTGAACCACCTCAAGGATCAGGATGTGCAGGTCGAACGCCTCATCCCCGACGGACAAACCGCGTTGCCGCAGTCTGTCTTCCGTCAGGTTGTCGTCGATCATGGCCAACAGGCGGCGGCTTGCCCGCCGAATCTTCTGATGCCGGGCAATAACAGCGGCTGGCAGGCTCCCGACCCGTTCGAGGTTCTGCAACGTAAAATCGATTGTCGCAAGAGGTGATTTCAACTCGTGCGAAACCATTGCAACCGTGTGCTGCTGTTGCGCAACCTGCATCCGTGCAAGGTCGGCTTGCGCCAGCGCCGCGGTCGATGATGCGCGCGCGACAGCCCGCACGGCGAGCACGCTGGCACCAAGACCTCCAGCCAACGCCACCAGAAGCGGCAGAGCAATGGTGGTCGCCTGTCGCCCGGCAAGCAGTAACAGATGCAGCCCAAACAAGGCGACAATGACAAGAGCAAGCACGAGCAGGATCGAAACCGGCCCCGGCGCAGGGCGTCGAATGACACTCAACGCCGGCGTCATCAGCGCCGGTATCATTGCCAGTAGCACCAACAGCAGATCGAAGTCCGGCCTCGGGGGAGAGATATACAGACCATTCAGAAGCGATGCGTATGCAATCGCCAGCACATGAACGCCGTTCATGATGCCGCGAGGGGTACTTACCCTGTCAGCAAAGAGCGCTGTGGAGCCAATAAAGATCGCCTTGTCCCGCAACAGGCCGGGATCCAGTTCATGGCCAGCCATCCCGAGGGCCGCTTTGACCAAGGTAGCAAGCGACATGGTCAGAACCGAACCCGTGTTCGCAGGATAGGCCAGGCCGATCGTGCCCTCATCGTCGACGTCCCAGCTAGCATGCCCGACACGCAATTTCCCGCCCTCCACCGCCAGTGCGTGACCGAGGGCGCCCGAATATAGTGTCGCCAGCACAGCCGAGGGCAGGTAATGGCCCTGCGTCCGGTGCAAGAGCGGTATGCGGCGAACCATACCGTCAGCGTCGTGCTCGAGTGAAATCAGTCCAACCGCGGGCAGCGGCCCGGTGCCATTGAGCAAGGGCAAGGGCAAGGCAACAGACGGCCACCGGGACGCAGGCAGGGGTCGGGCACGAACCGCATCCGCAGGCTGCCATGCCAGTGCAGCCAGAACATCCGCATCGTGTTCGCCGGCAAGCGCTTGACGCAAGCCGCCTGCAGCGAGCACGGCGTTATGGTTACGCTCAAGAGCAGCGCGGAATTCAGCATCGCCCGGCCGCGCATCCAGGAACAGGATATCGAAGAATACGGTCCGGGCCTGCATCTCGCCGAGATAGTCGAGCAGCACCGCGTAGATATCACGACTGTAGGGCCAGTTGCCCAGATACGGTCGCAGTTCGGCGAGCGACGCTTCGTCGATCTCCACCACCAGGACGTCGTCGAAGTTCACATCCCCGGCGAGCACGGCCTGGCTGCGATCCTGCAGCCAGGACTCGATCCGGGGATAGAGCGAACTTCGGGGCGCGAGCCACGCCAGCAGCAATATCAGGCAGAGCAAGGTCAGGCTTGCTCTGAGCCGCTTCAACCCTGATTGTTCGCCGTCAGGTCCGTTGACGGCAGCCGTCACAGCGCGAACATCAGTGGCACCAGCAACAATAACCAGGAAGGCAGCGAGGATGGCACCTCTATTTGCTGGGGACGGCTGAACGGCCCCGCAACACCGCCGGGATCAATCGCCTGCAGGCGCACGAAGACGCTTGTGCTCAAGCTTTCCCGCGCAAGCCGGAAGCCAGGCTCGAACAGTTGCTCATCGACGATCAGAGTGTTGAAATCCGCATCCCCGGATATCTGAAGCCGATACGTCTGCCCCGCGGTGCCCTGCGGCCAGCGCAACAGCAAAGCGTCGTCATCAAGCTCGGGCGCTGCCAGATCCGGACTTGCCGGCGGCGGCAACTGACTGAAGCGGTGAACCAGACTGAAGGGCCCCTGCCTGCCATCGTCGGCATGACTGGCCACGCGCCAATAGTAGTTTCCTGCGACCACCGGAACCTGAAACTCGTTACTGGTCAGGTCCGTCTGATCGACGAGCAGCGGATCAAACCCGGCATTGTCAGCAACTTGCAGTCTGTAGCCGGAAACCCCCAGAGGCCGCGCCCAGCGCAGCGTCACTGGACTGCTGCGAACGACCGCCCCCTCATTCGGGCCGAGCGCGAGCGGCGCTTCGGGGTGAGCCGCAAGGACAAAGACATGCTCGGCATCCAGCCCCTCGACCCCATCGTCGGAGACCGCACGTACCCGCAAGCGATACCTGCCATCGCGCAGCTCAGGCCAACTTGCCACAGGTCCGGTAAAAATATCGTCGAGCAGCAGAACATCGTCGCTGCGTTCGGAAAACACCTGCGCACGCCACCGGAAAACCCCGTCTGCTGCCGGCCAGACGAACTGCAACGGCAACCGCTCGATCCGCTCGGGCAAGCCGGAGAGCACAGGGGGATGCGCCAGAGCCACGGCGGCAGACGGGCCGCCTCGGACGCTGGCCACGGTACCGTATCCGGCATCGAGGCCGATCGCCTTGCCACCCCTCGCCCCCTCTGCGAGCACCCTCCCCGCAACGACCTCTCCATGCGCGACGCCCCCCGGGGCAACACCAACACGGAACACCGTACCCCTCACACCAAGATTCATCGCCTGCGATTCAACCCTGTAGCGCGCAGCGGGAAATTGTTGTCGATTTACACGGCTATCGACATTGCCTTCATGAAGACGGATTGTCGTTTCGGCCATGCCGGTATTGCCATATTGCCGCATGCGCGCCAAGGTGATCCGGGTGTTCGCGGCAACCAACAAACGCGAACCATCGAAGAAGCGCAGGCTCGCATTACTGTCTGCGCCCGTCCTGAGCACTTCGCCTGCGTTCAGTTCGTCACCTGCCTGCAACGGCGTCTCGTCGCCACTCGACACGCGCACGACTTCGCCCCTGACATGGATCGCGGTCGCGATTGCAGCCCCCTGACGCAACCAGACGACCGGAATCCGCAAGCTTGTGCCGGGTATCAGGCGGCGGGGATCTTCGACTGCGTTGAGCACCTGCAGCTGCGCCCAGTCACCCGGTTTCTTCAGGTAGTGATGTGCGATCCCGCTCAAGGTGTCGCCAGGACGTATCGCATAGATCCAGTCTGCGGCAAAAAGAGAAGGTGCGAACAGCGAAAAAATGAGCTGCGCGCACAGCAAAGCGTACTTCAACAGGCGGTCCTCACGGCAAAATCGGGCGCAACGACCTTTGCCATGACAGCATCGGCAGTCTCGGTCAAAAGCTGCCGTTATACCGCAAGGCGCGTGCTCAATCCACGCGCCTGGATTCAATTGTTAGACTTTGTGAGCGTAGCGCCCCGATATTCCTCGGACATTCGGCGGCGGACGACGGCCGCGCTCAGTACAGGTCGTAATCAGTGCCCTCCGCCAAAAAGCCAACGATCGGACAACCGTCGACCGTTCTGCGCTCGCCGCTCCTGCTTGCGTTCTTCGAGGTCATATGCGCCATGCAGATAGACGTCGCGTCGCTGGAGCACGCGGCGGTCGTCGAAATGAACATAGACGCAGGAGCAGACCTCCTGAGTACAGGTGGGCAGGGGTATGGGTGGAGCCTCAGTCGACAGGTAACGCTTGCCCTTCAGCGCGCGCGAGGACGCGCACGCCTTTCCGGCGGCCCGCACCTCCACGGCATGAAAGGAGCGTCTATGCGTCCTCTCATGTTCCATTTCCGGCGGAGTCTCGTCTTCGTCCGTCCTTTTTCTGATGATCACAAACGCCAGCAGTCCCACCGCTACCAACGTCATCAGCATTGCTGCATTTTCCATATGTAATCTCCCGGCAATTTCCATCTAAGCATAGAACACGACATCCGCACCGTCGCCCCCCGCCTTTGCATTCAACACTCCGATAGAATCATGCGTTACCGGCGCCGGTCCGACCCACCACGGCGTCGGCCACCAGAAGAGGAGACCGCATGCCACGCCACACCAAGATCGTAGCCACACTGGGCCCTGCCTCAACCGACCCCCATGTGCTCGAGCGCATGGTCCATGCGGGGGTGGACGTGGTACGGATGAACTTCTCCCACGGCAAGGCCGAGGATCATATTGCCCGCGCCAGTGCCATTCGTGAAGCCTCGGCGCGTACCGGGCGGCCAGTCGGCATTCTGGCCGACCTGCAGGGGCCGAAGATCCGGGTGGGAAAATTCGAAGGCGGCCGGGTCACGCTCACGGGCGACGCGCCCTTCATTCTTGATGCCCGCTGCGAATCCGGAAATGCCCAGCGTGTCGGACTGGACTACAAGGATCTGCCCAAGGACGTGAAACCGGGCGACGTCCTGCTGCTCGACGACGGCCGACTCAAGCTGGTGGTCGAGCGCGTGATCGGCCACGAGATCCACACTCGCGTGCGGGTCGGCGGAGAACTCTCCAACAACAAGGGCATCAATCGTCAGGGCGGCGGACTGACGGCCCCCGCGCTCACCGCGAAGGACATGGACGACATCAAGACCGCGGCGCAGATCGGCGTCGATTTCGTGGCGGTCTCCTTCCCCAAGACAGCGGCGGACATGTACATGGCACGTCAACTCCTGCGGGCGGCGGGCAGCGACGCGATGCTGATCGCCAAAATCGAACGCACCGAGGCGGTCGCCAACCTGAGCGAAATTCTCGACGCTTCGGACGGCATCATGGTCGCACGCGGCGACCTTGCGGTCGAAGTGGGCGATGCCGCCGTGCCCGCGCTGCAGAAAAAAATGATCCGCGCCGCGCGCGACCTCAACAAGCTCACCATCACCGCCACCCAGATGATGGAGTCGATGATCAGCAGCCCTGTTCCCACCCGGGCCGAGGTCTCGGACGTCGCCAATGCGGTGCTCGATGGCACCGATGCCGTGATGTTGTCGGCGGAAACCGCATCCGGCAGCTTCCCGGTGGAAGTGGTCGAAGCCATGAGCCGGGTCTGCCTCGAAGCGGAAAAATCAGCCGAAACCGGACTCGACCGTGAGGTGCTCAATCGCGTGTTCACCCGCATCGACCAGTCGATTGCGATGGCGGCCATCTGGACCGCCTACCATCTCAAGGTGAAGGCGATCGCCTCGCTGACCCAGACCGGCTCGACCGCGCTGTGGATGAGCCGGTCCATCTCCGGTATCCCGATCTACGCCCTCACCCCCGAAGTCATCGCGCGCAATCAGATGACGCTGTATCGGGCGGTATATCCACTGCTGATGAGCCAGCTCCATGTAGACCGCGACGTGCTGCTGTGGGAAGCTGAACAGATTCTGCTCGATCAGGGCGTTGTCGAATACGGCGATCTGATCGTGCTCACAATCGGCGAGCCGATTGGCAGCACGGGCGGCACCAACACCCTCAAGATCATCCGAGTCGGCGATCACCACCCCCCAAATAACGATGAATAAGCCAGCACTGCGGTGAATTGACCGCATCGATTGTCTCAATCCATGTGAGCCTGTTCCGGCAGGAGCCGCTCACGGGATAAAATGTCGTTTTATTCCACCTGACCATTGACCGGCCACCCAGTGCCGGCGACCCCCGGAGATTTCTGATGCCTCTCGTGTCCATGCGCCAGCTGCTCGACCACGCCGCCGAACACACTTATGGTCTGCCTGCCTTCAACGTCAACAACCTTGAACAGGTTCAGGCCATCATGGAAGCGGCCGCCGAATGCGATAGCCCGGTGATCATGCAGGCCTCCGCCGGTGCCCGCAAATACGCCGGCGAAGCCTTCCTGCGCCACCTCATCGAAGCGGCAGTCGAAACCTACCCGAACATCCCCGTGGTGATGCACCAGGATCACGGCCAGAGCCCCGCGATCTGCATGGGCGCGATCCGCTCCGGCTTCTCCAGCGTGATGATGGACGGTTCGCTGCTCGAAGACGGCAAGACGCCCTCCTCCTACGAATACAACGTTGCGGTGAGCCGCGAAGTGGTGAAGTTCTCCCACGCCATTGGCGTGACCGTCGAAGCCGAGCTGGGCTGCCTCGGTTCGCTCGAGACGGGCCAGGCCGGTGAAGAAGACGGCGTCGGCGCAGAGGGCACGCTGGATCACTCCCAGCTGCTCACCGACCCTGACCAGGCTGCAGACTTCGTCAAGCAGACCGATTGCGACGCGCTCGCCATCGCCATCGGCACCAGCCATGGCGCCTACAAGTTCACCCGCAAGCCCACCGGCGACATTCTCGCCATCGACCGCATCAAGGCCATCCACGCCCGCCTGCCCAACACTCACCTTGTGATGCACGGTTCGTCGTCCGTGCCGCAGGAACTGCTCGAGATCATTCGTCAGTACGGCGGCGACATGAAGGAAACCTACGGTGTGCCGGTCGAAGAAATCGTGCAGGGCATCAAGTACGGCGTGCGCAAGATCAACATCGACACCGACATCCGCCTGGCGATGACGGGCGCGGTGCGCAAGTTCCTGTTCGAGAACCCCTCCAAGTTCGACCCGCGCGAGTTCAACAAGCCCGCCCGCGAAGCGGCCAAGCTGGTGTGCAAGGCGCGCTTCGAAGCCTTTGGCTGCGCCGGCATGGCCTCGAAGATCAAGCCGCTGTCGCTGGAGAAAATCGCTGCTCGTTACAAGGCCGGCGAACTGAAGCAAATCGTGCGCTGATCGTCTGCGCTTGAGAGAGCTGCACAAGGGCGCGCCACTGGCGCGCCTTTTTCCGCCCCGAACACGAACAAACGAAGCAAACCCGATGACCGGCCCCAAGCGTCACTGCTTTACCTACGGCTCACTGATGACCCCGCACATCATGTACGAGGTATGCGGGATGAAGCTTGAAGCTGTCCCCGCCGTGCTTAACGACTATCGCCGCCATCCGGTCCGCGGCGAAGACTACCCGGGGATGGTTCCGACCCGCGACCATGCGGTCAGCGGCGTACTTTACCTCGACGTCCCCCCGGCAGCACTGGCACGGCTGGACGCGTTCGAGGGCGATCAATACGTGCGCAGCACCGTGACCGTCGTCGACGCGAGTGGCGGGCAAGTGCTGGCCGACACCTACGTTTTTCGCCCTGAGTACGCGACCCAACTGCTTGCGGGCGACTGGGACATGGCCGCATTCGAACGTGAGGGCCGGCAACGCTTCGAACTCGAATATACCGGCTTCAGAAACATCTGAGCGCGGGCATCGCCACTCAGTAAATTTCGTCCTCGCCGGACCACATCTCGAGGTCGAAAAGATTGCCGCACTGACGAATCGATTGCTGGGCTTTCTCGACGAGGGCTTGTTCGACTCTGCCCTTGAACCCGTCCTGCAACCGACTCAGCACTGAGCCGCACCGGAACCGACGACACCTCCTGGCATTCAACCGGTGATGGCACGCATCATTGATGCTCCATCCGCCTGCAGAAATTCAAGCAACGCCTCCAGCGCCGGCGTCAGCGGGCGTTCGGCATGCACCAGCACGTTCCACTCACGGATCACCGGCGTGTCGGCCACGTCGAGCCGGACCAGCCGGCCGCTTTCGAGCTCCATTGCAAAGGTGTGGTGAGACAGGAAAGCGATGCCCATGCCCGCCATCACTGCCTGCTTCAGGGTTTCATTGCTGCCGAGTTCGTCTGCCGCGAGCGGTTTGACGCCGTGCGCACGCAGGAAGCGTTCGAGATTGCTCCGCGTTCCCGAACCGCGTTCGCGCAGCAGCAGTCGTTCACCCGCAAGTGCAGCGGGCGGAATGTTGTGTCGCGACGCCAGCGGGTGGTCTGGCCGGGCAACGAAGGACAGGCGGTGCGGTGCAAACGGAATCCGGCGCAAGGCCATGCCCCCCGGAGGCTGCCCCATGATCGCGAGGCCTGCGCGCTGCTCCTGAAGCAGTGCATGCACGCGATCACGGTTCTCCACGGTCAGACGGAACTTGATGTCCGGGTAGCGGCGTCCGAACTCTGCCAGCAGGTGGGGCACGAAATACTCCGCGGTGGTGATGGCTACGACCTCCAGCGTTCCCGAGGCCACGCCACGCATCGACTTGAGTTCGACTTCGGCCAGCTCCAGTGCAAGCAGCGCTTCACGCGCCCTGCGCACCAGCACCTCCCCTGCGGGGGTGAGGCGTATCTCCCGCCGCCCATCCACCAGCACCTGGCCCACCACGGTCTCGAGCTCCTTGATCTGCATCGACACCGCCGGCTGGGTGAGGTGCAGCAGGCGGGCCGCCTGCGTGAAGCTGGAGGTATCGGCCACGGCAACGATTGCACGGAGCTGTTTCAAGGTCAGGCGATGCGCGAGTTTCATCAGGAAACCTTATCTCAAAACCCTAACATTCATCATTGGAGCTTATCTCAACAAAACCGTAATGTCTGCTCACCAGACCAGAGGAGACAGACATGGGCGCACCCGATACTCCGCAGCAGATTCTCGACCCGAAGAAGCGCTATCAGGCCGGCGTGCTCAAGTACGCCCAGATGGGCTACTGGGATGCAGATTACGAGCCGAAGGACACCGACGTGCTCGCCGTCTTCCGCATCACGCCGCAGGAGGGCGTGGATCCGATCGAAGCCGCAGCAGCCGTCGCCGGCGAATCGTCGACTGCCACCTGGACCGTGGTGTGGACCGACCGCCTCACCGCCAGCGAGCAATACCGGGCCAAGGCCTACCGTATCGACCCGGTCCCGGGCCAGGAAGGCCAGTATTTCTGCTGGGTGGCCTACGACCTCGACCTCTTCGAGGAGGGTTCGATCGCAAACCTCACCGCCTCGATCATCGGCAACGTGTTCAGCTTCAAGCCGCTGAAGGCGGCGCGCCTCGAAGACATGCGCCTGCCGGTCGCCTATGTGAAGACCTTTCGCGGCCCGCCGACCGGCATCGTGGTCGAACGCGAGCGACTGGAGAAATACGGCCGCCCGCTGCTGGGCGCGACGATGAAGCCCAAGCTCGGGCTCTCCGGCAAGAACTACGGACGAGTGGTGTATGAAGCGTTGCGCGGCGGACTGGATTTCACCAAGGACGACGAGAACATCAACTCGCAATCCTTCATGCACTGGCGCGACCGCTTCCTCTACTGCATGGAAGGCGTCAACCAGGCGGCCGCGCAGACCGGCGAGATCAAGGGTCACTATCTCAACATTACCGCCGGCACCATGGAGGAAATGTACAGGCGCGCAGAGTTTGCTCGCGATCTCGGCTCCTGCGTGGTGATGATCGACCTCGTCATCGGCTGGACCGCCATCCAGTCGATCAGCAACTGGTGCCGTGACAACGACATGATCCTGCACATGCACCGCGCAGGCCACGGCACCTACACCCGGCAGAAGAATCACGGCGTGAGCTTTCGCGTCATCGCCAAGTGGCTGCGCCTGGCCGGCGTCGACCACCTCCACGCCGGCACTGCGGTGGGCAAGCTCGAGGGTGACCCGATGACGGTCCAGGGCTTCTACAACGTGTGCCGCGACACCTGTACGAAGCAGGATCTGCCGCGTGGCCTGTTCTTCGACCAGGACTGGGCGAGCACCAAGAAGGTGATGCCGGTGGCCTCCGGTGGCATCCATGCCGGACAGATGCACCAGTTGCTCGATCTGTTCGGCGACGAAGTCGTGCTGCAGTTTGGCGGCGGCACCATCGGCCATCCAATGGGCATCCAGGCCGGTGCCCAGGCCAACCGCGTCGCACTCGAAACCATGGTGCTGGCACGCAACGAGGGGCGCGACATTCTCAACGAAGGTCCGCAGATCCTGGCCGACGCAGCCAAATGGTGTCAGCCCCTGCGCGCCGCCCTCGATACTTGGGGCGATATCACCTTCAATTACACCAGCACCGACACATCGGACTTCGTGCCCACCGCAAGCGTGGCCTGATCGCGCAGCACGAGAAAATCCGAACACAGCAAGGAGACATCAGCATGCGCATCACTCAAGGCTGTTTTTCATTCCTGCCCGATCTGAGCGACAGCCAGATCGGGGCACAGATCAGCTACTGCCTGAACCAGGGCTGGGCAGTGGCTCTCGAATACACGGACGATCCGCATCCCCGCAACATCTACTGGTCGATGTGGGGCCTGCCAATGTTCGATCTGGCCGACCCGGCCGGTGTCATGCAGGAACTGCAGGCCTGTCGCGAAGCCAATCCCGACCACTACATCCGGGTCAATGCCTTCGATTCGACCAAGGGATGGGAGACAGTACGCATGTCCTTCATCGTCCAGCGGCCCGCTGACGAGCCCGGCTTCCGTCTTGTGCGCCAGGAAACCGGCGGACGAAACCTGCGCTATACGCTGGAGAGCTACGCCGTGAGCGCAGGCACCGAGGGTGCCCGTTACGCCAGCTGAATCTGCCTGCTCCACCGCGGGGGGCAAGCCCCCCGCGCCAAATGCCGCACACAGGAGACCTCCATGAGCGCCAGTGACCTGCAAGGACTGAAAAGCGAAGCACCGCCTGCATCCGATGCGCGCATCGACCTCACTGCCGAGTATGCCGACGCCGGCATCGGCGATGTGCTTGAGCGCCTCGACCACGATCTGGTCGGCCTGGCGCCGGTCAAACGCCGAGTGCGCGAAATCGCTGCCCTGCTGCTGGTGGACCGGGTGCGCCAGCGCCTCGGGCTCACGACCGCAGCACCGTCCTTGCACATGAGCTTCAGCGGCAACCCTGGCACCGGCAAGACCACGGTCGCCATGCGCATGGCCGAGATTCTCCAGCGCCTCGGCTATTGCCGCCGTGCCCAGGTGGTGGCCGTAACCCGCGATGACCTCGTCGGCCAGTACATCGGCCACACCGCACCCAAGACCAAGGAAGTACTCAAGCGCGCCATGGGCGGGGTGCTGTTCATCGATGAAGCGTATTACCTCTACCGTCCCGAGAACGAGAAGGACTACGGCCAGGAAGCGATCGAAATCCTGTTGCAGGTGATGGAAAACCAGCGCGACGACCTGGTGGTGATCCTCGCCGGCTACGCCGATCGCATGGAGCGTTTCTTCGAGTCCAACCCCGGCATGAAGTCGCGTATCGCCCACCATGTGGACTTTCCCGACTACACCCGCGGCGAGCTCGGCGAAATTGCCGAACGCATGCTGGCACAGTGGAACTATCGCTTCGAGCCCGCAGCGCGCCTCGCCTTCGACGAGTACATCGCCCTGCGCCGCAGCCGCCCCCACTTTGCCAACGCCCGCAGCATCCGCAACGCGCTCGACCGCATGCGCCTGCGCCAGGCTCTG
>JALNWS010000057.1 GCA_023230755.1 Azoarcus sp. | reverse complement strand
TATTGCCGATGCCAACCAATTGACAGCAGCGGTGACCTCGCGACTGATCAATCCCGAGACCGGTGCGGAGTGGATGAAGATCCTGCTCGGTCAGCGCTATTACTTCGAAGACCAGCGCGTCACACTCAACTATTACAACGCGAGCGGCACGCTGGTCGAGACCGAAACTGCGCGCACCAGCAAACAGGCCGATGTCCTGGCCGGTTTCAGCGGCAGTGTCACAACCAACACCACCCTCGAATCCCTGTGGCAGTACAATCCGCGCGACAACCGTACCGAGCGCTTCAACACCACATTGCGTTACCAGCCCGGCTTTGCCAAGACCCTGAACCTGAGCTACCGCTACACGAAGGACACCTTGCGCGACCTCGACATCTCGGGCCAGTGGCCACTCGGGGGGCGCTGGTACGGGGTGACCCGCCTCACTCATTCGCTCATGGAAGATCGCCTGACCGAAGCGATCGGTGGCATTGAGTACGATGGCGGCTGCTGGGTCGTGCGGGTAGCGATGCACCGCTTTGCGACCGATGCCAACGATGTGACCAAGTCAGTCTTCATTCAGCTCGAGCTCAACGACCTCGCCAGCATCGGCACCAGTCCGGTCAACCTGATCAAACGCAGCGTGCCGGGCTATGGCAAGATCAACGAGCCCGGTGGTAACCGTGTCTTCGGCGTCGAATGACACCCTGCGGCCCATTTCATAGAGAAACCATGAACCGATTCCTGTTCCGTTCCCGTGCCCTCGTGGCCGTCGGCCTGTCTTGTGCTGCACTCGCATTGCCGGCTCATGCCGCTGTCAAGGCGGTCGAAGTCGATCGTATCGTCGCCGTTGTCAACAGTGAGGTGATTACCGCCCTGCAACTGCGTGAGCGTGTTGCGCAGGCGACGCGCCAGCTTCAGCGTCAAGGCGGTCAGTTGCCACCGGCTGACGTGCTTGAACGTCAGTTGCTGGAGCGACTCATCGTCGAGCGTGCGCAGTTGCAACTTGCGCGTGAAACCTCACTGCGTGTCGATGACGGCATGCTTGAACGCGCCATCGCCCGCATTGCAGAGAATAACAAGCTGTCGGCGACCGAACTGCGTGCCGCGCTTGAGCGCGATGGCGTGAGCTGGAGCCGGTTTCGCGATGAGATCCGTACCGAGATCGTGCTGACCCGCTTGCGCGAGCGCGAGGTCGACAACAAGGTCGTTGTAACCGATGCGGAAATCGACAATTTCCTGACCAATAACCCGGATGCATTCTCCGGCGTTGAATACCAGCTTGCGCACATCCTGCTGCGTGCGCCCGAGAGCGCCAGCCCGGAGCAGATTGCGCAGTTGCGCGAGCGTGCGGAGAAGGTGATGGCGCGGCTGCGTTCGGGTGAGGATTTTGCCCGGGTGGCCGCTGAAACCTCGGATGCACCCGATGGTATCAGCGGCGGCAATATCGGCTGGCGCGACCGCGACCGCTTGCCGGCACTCTATGCGGACGCCGCACGTGACCTGAAGCCGGGCGAGCTGTCGCCGGTGCTGCGCAGTGCATCGGGACTGCACATCGTCAAGCTGGTGGACAGGCGCGGCGGTGCGGCGGCCGGTCCGCAGCAGCTTGAACAGACGCATGCCCGCCATATCCTGATCAAGACCTCCGAGGTGCTTTCCGATACTGAAGCTGAGGCTCGCCTTGTCGCGCTTCGTGAACGTGTCGTCAATGGTGCGGATTTCGGCGAACTGGCCAAGGCCAACTCCGCCGACCTGTCGGCGGCCAGGGGCGGTGATCTGGGCTGGGTGAATCCGGGTGACACGGTACCCGAGTTCGAGCGCGCGATGAATGCGCTCAAGCCCGGTGATGTCAGTGGCCCGGTGCGCTCACCCTTCGGCTGGCACCTGATCCAGGTGATGGAGCGCCGTCTGCAGGACGTGACCGAAGAGCGCAAACGGAACGCGGCGCGTGCCATTTTGCGCGAACGCAAGGCCGAAGCGGCTTACGACGACTGGTTGCGACAGCTGCGCGACAGCACCTACGTCGATTACCGTCTGGGACGGGAGTGAGCGTCGTGCCCGGCCATTTGCCAGTGCTCGCCGTCACCAGTGGCGAGCCGGCCGGCGTCGGCCCCGAGCTTTGCGCCAGTCTTGCCGATCGGGCATGGCCGGCCCATCTGGTGGTGCTGGGCGACGCCGAGCTGATCGAAGAACGTCTCGCCCGGATCGGCAGCGTGGTCCAGGTGCGCACTTACGTGCCTGGTATCGCTCCCGAGCTGGGCATGATCGACGTATTGCATCAGCCGCTTGCCAGTCCTGCGGTCGCCGGCGAACTGAATACGGACAACGCGCCCTACGTTCTGGCCCTGCTTGATCGTGCCCTGCAGGGCTGTGTTTCCGGCGAGTTTGCCGGCATGGTGACCGCGCCGGTGCATAAGGGCGTGATCTGCGACGCTGGCGTGCCCTTTACCGGTCATACCGAATATCTGGCGGAGAAGACCGGCACTGCGCTGGTGGTGATGATGCTGGTTGGCGGCGGCATGCGGGTGGCGCTTGCCACGACGCATCTGCCGCTCTCTGCGGTGCCAAAGGCGATCACACCCGCGCTGCTCGAGCACACGCTGCGCATCCTGAATCATGACCTCGTGAGCCGCTTCCATCTGAAGAACCCTCGCATTCTGGTTGCGGGCCTCAACCCGCATGCGGGCGAGGGCGGGCATATGGGGCGTGAGGAGATCGAGGTGATTGCCCCCGTCCTTGAGCGTTTGCGCGCGGAAGGCATGACGCTGACCGGCCCGTTACCGGCAGACACCCTGTTTGTGCCCCACACCCTGGAGCAAGGTGATGCGGTGCTGACGATGTATCACGATCAGGGCCTGCCCGTGCTCAAGCACGCCAGTTTCGGTGGCGGCGTCAATGTCACCCTCGGCCTGCCAATCATCCGGACCTCGGTCGATCATGGTACTGCCCTCGATCTGGCCGGCAGCGGTCGCGCCGATCCCGGCAGCCTCTTTGCTGCGGTGGAGTTGGCGATCTCGATGGTGGCCTCAACACGGAAAGGCGCATGAGCAACGATCGCGAAACCGACGGCCATCGCGCACGCAAGCGGTTTGGTCAGAACTTCCTGTCCGACCCCAACATCATTCGTCGCATCATCGATGCCATCCGCCCGCAAGCGGGCGAGATCATGGTCGAGATCGGGCCCGGTCTGGGCGCGATGACTGCGCCCTTGCTCGAGCGTATCGATCACCTGCATGTCGTCGAGATCGACCGCGACCTGATCGCCCGCCTGCGCGAGCGGTACGCGCCCGAGCGCCTGAGCATCCACGAGGGCGATGCACTGAAGTTTGATTTCGGTGCGCTCGGCAATCCGCTGCGCATTGTCGGCAATCTGCCGTACAACATCTCGACGCCCATCCTGTTCCACCTCGCAAATTTCGCCGAGCAGGTGCAGGACATGACCTTCATGCTGCAGAAGGAAGTGGTGATGCGGATGGTGGCTGAGCCGGGCACTGAGGATTACGGTCGCCTGTCGGTCATGCTGCAGTACCGCTTTCGTATGGGGCGGATGTTCGACGTTCCGCCCGGCGCGTTCCGTCCGGCGCCCAAGGTGATGTCGAGCATCGTGCGTCTGGTGCCGCTGCCGGCCGATGAGCTTGGCGCCACGGACGAAGCCCTGTTGGGGGCGATCGTGACGGCGGCTTTCGGCCAGCGACGCAAGACACTGCGCAACACCCTGCGGGAGTTCCTCGACGAGGCGGGGTTTGCGGCGCTGGGGCTCGATCCCGGGCTGCGCGGCGAGCGCCTGTCAGTTGCCGAGTTTGTCGCCATCGCCAACCACTGCAGCGCAGCGGGCAAACGGACGTAAGAAAGCCGGGCATGCCCGGCTTTTCGTGTGTGCTGCGCCTGCTTACTTTTTCTTGAGCGGGCAGGTGTTCATGCCCAGCAGGGTGTAGGCCGGACACCAGCCCATCAGGCCGGTGACCAGCGGAACGATGCCGATATAGGTCCACGGTGCACCGATGCCCATGAAGGCAAGCGCCAGCAATACGACGCCAGCAATGATGCGAATGATCTTGTCCATGCCGCCTACGTTCGATTTCATGATGTGCTCCTCGGAGAAAGTGAGCTCATTGGAACATGTGGAAGGCGGCCGCGTCTGTAACCCGGGATACACAGTGCGCGGCAACCGTGTGGCTGCGTTTGCGTCGAGTCGTCAATCACGGGGCACGGCTGTCGGCGCCGCTGGCAATGCGGCGCAAACCGGCAGGGTCGAGGATCTCGATCTGTTCCCTCGATAGTTTGACCAGGCCTTGCGCGGAGAAACCCTTGAGCAGGCGGCTGACGAATTCGCGCACGCTGCCGAGTTCGTCGGCAAGGTGTTGATGGGTCGTGTGCAGGATGCGGCCCTTGCCCAGCAACAGGGTGGCGAGGCGCTGATCCAGTCGGTGGAAAGCCACCTCCTCGATCAGTTGCATCAGATCGGCGATGCGTTCGGCAAACAGGTTGAAGACGAAGCTGCGAAATGCCGGTTCAGCCAGCAGTTCGTCGAACGCCGGCTTTGGCAGCAGCATCAGCAGGGTGTCAGTCTCGGTGATGCCACGGGCGTTGTAGTCCTCGTTGCCGAGCAGGCAGGACGAGGAAATGATGCAGGTCTCGCCAGGCGAGACCCGATAGAGCGGGAGTTCCCTGCCATTGGGCGCGCACTTGGCCACCCGCACCGAGCCTTCGATGACGAATGGAAAGCCTTCGCACGACTGGTGATCGTCGAACAGCAGGGTGTCCGCTGGCACTTCCATCCAGTGTGCAGCATCGAGCAAGCGTGCGCGCCCGGAAGGTGACATCTCGTCGATGACCGGATAGTTCTGCAGCAAGCGTTCGGCACTCGTCATGCGGTGCTCACGCTGCGAGTTCGAGAACGACTGGCGCGTGGTCGGAGGGGCGCTCGAGCTTGCGCGGTGCCTTGTCGACGACGCAACTGCGGCAGTCCTGCTGCAGCGCCGGGGACACCAGGATGTGATCGATGCGCAGACCAAAATTGCGCCGGAAGGCCATCATTCGATAGTCCCACCATGAAAAGCTGCGGTCAGGCTGTTCGAACAGGCGAAACGCGTCGACCAGCCCCAGACCGGTGAGGGCGCGAAAGGCGGCCCGTTCGGGTTCCGAAACGTGAATTTCGTCTTTCCAGTCCGGGTGCGCGTCCGCCGCTTCAGGGGCGATGTTGAAGTCGCCTGTCAGGACCAGTTTTGGATGCTGGGTCATTTCTTCCTGCACCCATTCGGTGAGGGCTTCGAGCCAGCGCAGTTTGTATTCGAACTTCTCCGATCCGACCGCCTGTCCATTGGGAAAATAACCGCAGATCACCCTGACATCATCAATGGTGGCGGCGATGATGCGCTTCTGTTCATCTTCGAAACCGGGGATGTTGCGCACGACCGCATGCAGCGGCTGTGGGCTCAGAATGGCGACGCCGTTGTAGGTCTTCTGCCCGATGAATGCAGCGTGATAGCCCGCTGCTTCAAGCTCGGCGACAGGAAAGGCCTTGTCTTCCATCTTGAGCTCCTGCAGACACAGGGCATCGGGACGATTCTCCGCCAGCCAGTCGAGGACGTGGGGCAGGCGAACCTTGAGTGAATTGACGTTCCAGGTGGCGATCTTCATGAAACTCTTTGCGCCGGGCGACGCTTGCGTCAGGCCGACCCGTGCGACGGACTGTGGGAACAGCGCCTATTGTGCCATGAGCGCCGGCGCGTGGTTCGGGGCGGCACTCTTCTTGCTGATGACGCTGGTTCATTCGCCTGCACACAGCGCAGGCAGGCTTTATGCACCAGCGTGGTGCGGCTTTCGGGGCATTTCGCCCCAACCCGTGTTGCAGGTACGGGGAACGGGGTTTCTCAATGAGTGCGGTCGACATCGATGTAATGTGGGTTGTTCTGTGCGCCGGTCTGGTGTTCCTGATGCAGGCAGGGTTTCTGTGCCTTGAGTCCGGACTGACTCGCAGTCGCAACGCGATCAATGTTGCGATCAAGAACGTGGTGGATTTCGCCGTCGCGGTGGCGCTCTACTGGGCTTTCGGTTATGCACTGATGTTCGGATCTTCCGCAGCGGGGTTCACGGGTACGGACGGATTCATGATTTCTGTCGGGCATGGGAGTACGAACTCGCTGGCGGCCTTCTTTCTGTTTCAGGCCATGTTCTGCTCGACGGCAGCGACGATCGTGTCGGGCGCCGTCGCCGAACGCATGCGCTTCTCTGCCTATCTGGGGGTGGCAGCGATCATCGGCGGGTTGATCTATCCGGTGTTCGGGCACTGGGCGTGGGGCGGCGCTCTTGGCGGAGAGCGGGGCTGGCTTGCGCAACTTGGGTTTATCGATTTCGCGGGTTCAACAGTGGTGCATGGCGTCGGAGGCTGGGTCGCCCTGGCGGGCGTGCTGATCATCGGTCCGCGCAGCGGACGCTTTGATGCGGCAGACAGGGAGCAGCCGATCTCGGGTGGCAATCTGCCGATGGCGATGCTCGGTCTCATGCTCCTTCTGTTCGGCTGGCTGGGGTTCAACGGCGGCAGCACCCTGGCACTGGATGGGCGCGTGCCGGGCATTCTGGTCAATACGGTGCTGGCCGCTGTGGCCGGTATCCTCGCAGGCCTGGCGCTAGGCTGGCGGCAGCGCGGCTACGCCGACGTGATTCATACGCTGAACGGGGGGATCGCCGGCTTGGTCGCGGTCACGGCAGGTGCGCACGTGCTCGATTCCGGCTCCGCACTGGTCGTCGGTGCAGTGGGGGCACTGGTGATGGTGTCCTGTCACAGGCTGTTGCTGCGGTATCGAATCGACGACGCCGTTGGCGCCATTCCTGCACACCTTGCTGCGGGAATCTGGGGCACGCTGGCGGTTGCGCTGCTCGGCGACCTGGGCGCATTGGGAACCGGTCTCGGACGCTGGGAGCAACTTCTGGTGCAAGTGCTCGGCGTGGTCACCTGCGGTGTGTGGTCTTTCGGGCTGGCCTGGATATTGCTGCGCGGACTGGACCGCTTTATTCCCTTGCGTGTTTCTGCCGAGGAAGAAGTGCTCGGCCTCAACGTATCGGAACACGGTGCGCGTACCGAACTCCTTGAGTTGCTGCAGGCGATGGAAGTGCAGGAAAAGACCGGCGAGCTCTCGGTGCGAGTGCCGGTGGAGCCGTTTACCGAGGTTGGACAGATCGCCGCTGCATACAACCGGATGATGGAGGCCGTGGAACGTGCGGTGAGCCAGACTCGAGCCATCATTCGCGATGTGCGCGACGGCATCATCACTTTTGGTCAGGATGGTCTCCTGCGCAGTCTGAACCCCGGCGCGGAGAAGTTGCTGGAGGTGCAGGGCGCCGACGCGGTAGGTATGCCGCTGGCCCAGCTGCTGGGCGATCCCCCGCTGCGCCAGGCGCGTCAGGTCGAGAGCCTGATGGGCTTGCAGGACAAGATGGAACTGCGCCTGCACCGGCTGGGAAAGCCTTCCAAAGTGCTCGAAATTTCGGTGAGTGAAGGGGGCACACACGGCGAGAAGGTTTTTACCGGACTGATGCGCGATGTGACCGAGCGCAGGCAGATTGCAGATCAGCTGCAGCAGGAGCGCGATCTGGCACAGGTCACGCTGGCATCGATTGGTGACGGGGTGATCACGACCGACGAAACCGGCGTAGTGCAATACCTGAATCCGATGGCCGAACGCCTGACAGGCTGGACGCTGGCGGAGGCTACGGGGCGCAACATCGCCACCATCTACTGCCTTGAAGATGAGCTCACCGGGTGCCGGCTGGAGAATCCCGTTCGCACCGTGCTTGCCCAGGGACGCGAGATGCGTGCGCCCGACCATGGTCTGCTGGTGCGTCGTGACGGAGAGAGGATTCCGGTGCAGGACTCCGCCGCACCGATTCGCAACCGCCTGGGGTATCTGATCGGTGTGGTGCTCGTGTGTCAGGATGTCACTGTTACCCTGAACCTGACGCGCGAGCTGACCCGTCAGGCGAGTCATGATGCGCTGACTGGCATCCCCAACCGTCGCGAGTTCGAGCGTCGTCTGGTCGATCTGCTGATGCCAGGTGTGCCCCCCGGTACGACGCACGTTCTCTGTTACCTCGATCTGGATCAGTTCAAGGTGGTCAACGACACCTGCGGCCATGTGGCCGGTGACGAACTCCTGCGTCAGGTGTGTACGCTGATGCGCGAACGCATGCGCGCGGCTGACTTGCTGGCGCGTCTCGGCGGGGACGAGTTTGGCGTCATCTTCTTCAACTGTCCGGTGGAGAAGGCGATGGAAATGGCCGAGGGCTTCCGCGAGGCGATTCGCGCCTACCGATTTGCCTGGGAGGGGAAGTCATTCTCGATCGGCGTCAGCATTGGCCTCGTGCCGGTGACGGAGACCGAGCGCGATATGGGGCGCATTCTCTCCGCCGCGGACACCGCCTACTATGCGGCCAAGGAAGGCGGGCGCAACCGTGTGCACGTCTATCTCCCCGACGACGACCAGTTGATGGAACGCCAGGGTCAGATGCAGTGGGTGGCACGCTTGCATGGCGCGCTCGACGAAGACCGGTTGCGCCTGTTCGTGCAGCCGATCGTTCCGCTTTCGGCTGCGCACTCCATCCATTACGAGGTGCTGGTGCGACTGGAGGAGGATGGGCGATTGATCAGCCCGGGCAGCTTCATTCCGGCTGCCGAGCGCTACAATCTGATGCCGCGCATCGACGAATGGGTGTTCCGCAATGTCGTCGCGTGGGTGAGCGATACCTGTCGCAAGGAGGGGCGGGTCGAAGGCACCTGGTGCATCAATCTGTCCGGGAACTCCCTGAACGACGAACGTCTGCTGGAGGATATCTGCGCCGGCCTGGTGCGGGCGGCGCTGCCACCGGGCGCGATCTGCATTGAGATCACCGAAAGCTCGGCAGTGGCCAACCTGTCGCGGGTGGTCAGCTTCATTGGAGAGCTCCGAAAACTGGGGTGTGCGTTTGCCCTTGACGACTTCGGCAGCGGTCTGTCCTCGTTCGCCTACCTCAAGACCTTACCGGTCGATTATCTGAAGATCGACGGCTCGTTCGTGCGCGATATTGCGACCGACCCGACAAACCGCGCCATGGTGCAGGCCATCAACACCATCGGCCACACCATGGGGCTGATCACGATTGCCGAGTTCGTGGAAAGCGAAGCGGTACTCGAAGTCCTGCGCGAGATCGGGGTCGATTACGGGCAGGGTTTCCATCTTGGCGTTCCCAGGGCGCTTTCCGAGATGGGGATGGTGCGAATGATGCCGCGCTGAAGTCGAGGGTTTTCTGGTGTTAATTGTGCCTCATTTGTGTGAATTGCATATCGTCGGCGGGATCATGCGGTGATAATGACGGCCTTTCGTGCGTTGGCACGAAACTTTCGGGGCTAAAGAGGACGTTATGGGTAAGGCAGTTGTGGTGGCAGGTGTAGTCGGAGCGGCAGCGCTGGCACTGGTGGGTGGAAGCTATACGATCGGTGGCTATGTCGAGTCGGGTTTCCGGGACAGCATGACGGCGATGAGCAGCCCCGGGATGGAAATCCGCGTGCTTGACTACAAGCGCGGCGTCTTCGGTGCCGAAGCACATACGCTGTGGACCGTGACCGATGGTGACGAACCGCTCGACTTTCGTGTCACGCACGAGATCGACCATGGGCCTTTCCCCACCGGACGCGCAGCCCAGGTGCGCTCGGATGTCGTTCTGCCCGTCGAGTTGAAGGACGAATTCGACGCTGCCTTGCACGGGCGATCACCGCTTGAGGTTCTGACACTGGTCGGCTGGGGGGGCGAGATGCAGCACCTTGTCTCGTCGCCGGATTACAAGGGCAAGGCGGGCGAGGGGCTTGATCTGGTATGGGGCGGCATCGATGGTGAGATCAGGATAAGTGCCGATCGTCAGCAGGCAAAGGGGCGGATCGATCTTCCCCTGCTTGACGTTCGCGACCCGGATGGCAACGTGCTCGTTGTCGAAAAGCTCGCGCTGACGCTGGATTCCGCCCGGCCGCAACAATACCGGTTCTGGACCGGTCCGTCGGCGCTGAGTGTTGGCCGGGTGAGCTTCAGCGCACCTGACGGTGAGGTGCGGTTTGATATGGACGGACTGAAAATTGAGTCCCGGGCCGCACTCGACGGCGAGGTCGTCAACATGAGCGTCGATTTTGGCGTGAAGCAGATGGTCGGGGGGGGCGAAACCGTGGACGACCTGGGTTTCATCCTGGCGCTCGAGCGTATCGACGCCGGTGCCCTCGACTCGATTGCCCGCAGTGTCGAGCAGTCTGCGGTCGATACTACGGATATCGAGGCCCAGCAGGCCGAGCTGGTGCGCGCGCTGATGCAGCAACTGCCTGTCATGCTGAAGCGTTCGCCCGCAATTGAGCTCAAGCGGGTGGGCGCGAGCCTGAACGAAGGCCGGGCCGAGATGGGCGCGCGCATCGACTATGTCGGCAAGGGAGGCGAGGGTGGCATGAACCCCTTCAGCGATCTCGTTGCCAGCCTGAACGTGAGTTTGCCAAAGGCCTTGCTGGTGCGCCTGATTGAAATGAGCGAACGCCAGAACATCGTCAGTTATGTAACTGAAATGGAAATCGATGCGTCCGACGCCGATATCGACCAGGCCGTCAGCGCTGCCGTGAATGAGCGTGTTGCCGGGATCACCGGCAACGGGGTGGTGGTGGAAAAGGATGGCCTGCTGACGACCGACATGCGCTACAAGGATGGCGCGCTGATGGTGAATGGGGAGGCGCTTGATCCGCGCGCGCTTGGGGCCTTGGGCTTGCCGTTCTGAGGGATCGATTCGCGCCGGGCTCAGGGCGCCCCGCGCGAGATGACGTGATCCGGGCTCCCCGTGGTTCCGCTTACGGCGCCTTGGGGTAGCCGACGTCGCTCAGCAGTTTGTTCCAGGCGCCTGGCTCAAACCCCTTCAGTTGCGCGCTTCCTACACTCAATGAGGGCACCTGCTCGGGCTCGCCGAAGCGCTCGCGATAGGCCACCAGATCGTCCTGGTTCGCGAGCGGAAACTCGGTGTAGGGAATGCCGCGCGAGTCGAGCAGGCTGCGCGCAGAATCACACAGATCGCCGCAGTTGCCTGCCGTATAGAGCGTGACCGGAAAATCCGCGGTGAGCTTGCGCAAGGTATAGGACAGCGTCGGGGTCGGGGGCTGTGCGGCAAAGCGTCGGGCTTCGAGCTCCTGAATTTCCTGTGGCGGAGGCTGGTCGGAATAATGCACCTGCCCTTGCGCGTCCACCCACCGGTAGGTGGTCTGCGCCGCCACAGCGGCCGAGAGCCCCAGGGCAAGCAGCGGGACGAGCAGGGCAGGTCTGGTCATGCGTCCACCATTCCGTTGTGTCGCAGCAGCGCGTCGACCCGCGGCTCGCGGCCGCGGAAAGCCTTGAATGAATCCAACGCCGGGCGGCTGCCGCCGACGGCGAGGATCTCGTGCCAGAAGCGTGCGCCGGTTTCGGGGTCAAGCAGACTACCCTTGCCAGCGCCGGCCTCTTCAAACGCTTCGAATGCATCGGCCGACAGCACTTCGGCCCACTTGTAACTGTAGTAGCCCGCCGCATAACCGCCAGCAAAGATGTGCGAGAAGCTGTGCGGAAAGCGGTGCCACGCAGGTGGAATCAGCACGGCCACTTCGTTGCGGACCTCGTTGAGCAGGGCCATCACGCGTTCGATCGCCACCGTGGCCTGATCGCCCTCACCCGTGGGTTTGAGCTCGCTGTGAAGGCGCAGGTCGAACATCGAGAATTCGAGCTGGCGGACGGTCTGCATGCCGCTCTGAAAATTCCTGGCGGCGATCATCTTGTCGTAGAGCGCGCGCGGCAAGGCTTCGCCGGTGTCGACGTGACTCGTCATGCCGCACAGAACGTCCCATTCCCAGCAGAAGTTCTCCATGAACTGACTCGGTAGCTCGACGGCATCCCACTCGACCCCGTTGATGCCCGACACCGCGAGCTCGTCCACCCGCGTCAGCAGGTGATGCAGGCCGTGACCGACCTCGTGGAACAGGGTCAGGACGTCGTCGTGGGTGAAAGTTGCCGGTTTGCCGTCGACCGGTCCGGAGAAATTGCATACCAGATAGGCGACCGGTGTCGTCGTGCCGTTGCGGTCGACGTGGCGGCTGCGGGCGGAGTCCATCCATGCGCCGCCGCGCTTGGTTTCGCGGGCGTGCAGATCGAGATAGAAGTGACCGATCAGTTCGCCCGCCTTCTCGATGCGGAAGAAGTGTGCGTCGGGATCCCACAGCGGGACCTGGTCGGGGAGGATGTCGACGCCGTAAAGGGTGCGGATCACGCCGAACAGGCCATCGAGAACCCGGGGTTCGGGGAAGTACTGTTTTACTTCGCGGTCGGAGTAGGCGTAGCGCGCCTGGCGCAGCCTCTCCGAAGCGTAGCCGACGTCCCAGGGCTGCAGATCGGCGATGCCGAGATCGCGGCTGGCGAAGGCGCGCAGTTCCTCCAGGTCGCGCTCGGCAAACGGTTTGGCCTTGGCGGCGAGTTCATGCAGGAAGGCGAGCGCCTGTTGTGGCGTATCGGCCATCTTCGGCACCAGCGAGACTTCGGCAAAATTGCGATAGCCCAGCATGCGCGCCTCTTCGTCGCGCAGCGCGAGAATACGGCCGATCAGCGGGCCGTTGTCCCACTCGGGCTTGCCCAGTTCGGAGGCGCGGGTGGCATAGGCGCGATACATGCGCTCGCGCAGGCCGCGGTCGTCTGCGTACTGCAGCACGGGCAGATAGGCTGGCATCTGCAGGGTGAATTTCCAGCCCGGTTTGCCTTCCTTCTCCGCAGCAGCACGCGCAGCGGAGATTGCATCGGCCGGGATGCCTGCGAGACCGGCTTCGTCTGCCACCCATTCCGCATGCGCGTTGGTGGCGTCGAGCAGGTTCTCCGAGAACTTGGCGCCAAGCTGGGACATGGCTTCCTGAATGGCCTGAAAGCGGGGTTTGTCCGCGTCCAGCAACTCCGCACCCGACAGGCGGAAGTCGCGCAGTTCGTGGTCGAGGATGCGCTTGCGCGTGGGCGACAGGGAGGCGTATTCCGGGCTTTCGCTCAGGGCCTTGTACTTCTCGAACAGCGCAAGGTTCTGGCCGACCTCTGCATAGAAGCGCGAGACCTCCGGCAGCAGGCTGTTATAGGCTTCGCGCCACTCGGGCACGTCCATCACACTGTGGAGATGGCCGACCACGCCCCATGCACGACCCAGGCGCTCGCCGACTTCGCTCATCGGCACGACAAAATTGTCCCAGGTCGGCATATCCGTTGCGTGAGTGAGCGCTTCGATGAGACTGCGATATTCGCCCAGCAACTGTTCGATGGCAGGTGCGACATGCGCAGGGCGGATGTCGTTGAAACGAGGCAGGCCGGAAAAGTCGAGTAGTGGATTGGATGTGTTCGGGGTGTGTGCTTCTTGCATGATGTCCGGATTGTCTTGGCCGTTGATGTTTCTATTGTGCCGCAAAAAAAGATAAGGGCGCCGCTATCGACACCCTTGGCAAAATTCATCGTCTGCATTCAGCCACTGAGTTTCGCAGTCGCTCCGGCCCCGGGGCCAGCCATCTGCAAGGCCGGGTGGTCGTGAGCGGGCAGCGGCCGGGGCTGCCAGCGTGTGGCGTGGAGTGTCCATGGCATGCCCTGTCGCGTGGAGCGGCGCTGGCCGCTTCCGTTGTTGACACGGAACCGTCACTCCCACGTCAGAGGCGGATGGTGCGGTAAGGTTCGCGATGCGTGCATGAATTTGGATCGGACGGGTGCTACTGCGCGCAGTCCCGCGCGTCAAACGCCCCCTCCGTTGCGGAGAGGGCGGGTCAGGCTCAGGACAACTTTTGTCCGGTGAGACGGGTATAGGCTTCGCGATACTTGTCGGCGGTGCGCTCGACGACGTCGGCCGGCAGCACCGGGCCTGGTGCCTGCTTGTTCCAGTCCAGGGTTTCGAGGTAGTCGCGCACATACTGCTTGTCGTAGGACGGCGGGCTGATGCCTTCCTGATAGCTGTCGGCCGGCCAGAAACGGGACGAATCAGGCGTCAGAGCCTCGTCGATCAGGTGCAGGGTTCCGGCTGCATCGATGCCGAACTCGAACTTGGTGTCGGCAATGATGATGCCGCGCCCGGCAGCGTAGCCGGCCGCCTCGGTGTACAGCGCGAGTGCCGCCTGGCGTGCTTCCTCGGCAAGCCCCGCGCCGGTCTTGCCGGTCCCCGCGAGCATGTCCTTGAGTTGTGCGTCGCAGTTTGCCTGGGCCTGGGCGAAGGAGATGTTCTCGTCGTGGTGACCGGCTTCGGCCTTGGACGACGGTGTGAAGATCGGCGTCGGCAGTCTGGCGGCCTGTTTCAGGCCGGCGGGCAGCGGGATGCCGCAGATTGCACCGGTTTCCTGATAGTCCTTCCAGCCACCCCCGATCACATAGCCGCGGACCACGGCCTCGATCGGCAACGGCTTGAGGCGCTTCACCACCAGCGCACGGCCGCGCACCTGGTCACGCTCGTCGGCGGCTACGACCGTCTCGGGGTCGATGCCGGTGAGCTGGTTGGGCACGATGTGGCCGAGCTTGTCGAACCAGAAATTCGCCATTGCAATAAGTACACGACCCTTGTCCGGAATCGGGTTGGGCAGGATGACGTCGAAAGCGGACAGGCGATCGCTGGTGACGATCAGTAACTTGTCGGCGTCGACCGCATAGATGTCACGCACCTTGCCGCGACCGAGCAGCGGCAGGCTCTTGATGGTGGATTCGAAAAGCGGGGAGGTCACGGTGAGGATGGCTCGTGTGGACAAAACAGCATTATAGGGCTGGCTGGCAACTTGGCTGCGTTTCAGGCTCGCGCGCTAGGCTTGGACGGTTTCATTCGGTCGCGCCATGGTGGTGGCTGATGCGCAAACTTCGGGTGGTTATATCAAACGGGAAGTTGTCGAGTTTTTTTACAAACGACGGGCCGGTAGGCTGTGATTTATCGTAAGTTGTTGATTTTATTGTAATGGATCGATGCTTGCTTAGTAAGGTAGCGCAACTGTCCATGAACTGGCTGAATTACTGATTGGGGGAAAACATGAAAATCAAAAAAATCATCGCACTGACTGCCTTGTCCGCATCGATGATGGGCTTTGGTAGTTCTGCTCAGGCAGCGCCGGTGGATCTGGCCCTGTCTCTGGTTATCGATGTTTCCGGCAGTGTCAGTACCGCCGAGTACAACCTGCAGATGGATGGCTATGCCAATGCCTTCCGCAACGCAACCATTCAGTCGAACATGCTCGGTGGCGCTTTCGGCACTACCGCAGTCAATGTGGTGTTCTTTTCAAGCAACTACTTCACTACGGCGCTTGATGGTTTCATGTTGCTGAACTCCGTTGCGGACATCAACTCGTTTGCGGACACACTCGACAACTTCACTCGGCCGGGCGGTGGCGGTACGTCGATTTATAACGGCACCAACCGTGCCATCGAACTGATGCTGGCAGCGATCGGGACCGGCGGTGATCTCGAGGGTACGAGCAACCTGGTCATCGATGTCTCTGGTGATGGTACGAGTTCTACTACGGCTGACACAGCGGCCAACGTTCGTGCCACAGACAACGGCATCACCATCAATGGCCTCCCAATTGGTGGAACGTCTATTACTGATTACTACACCAATTACGTCATCACGTCTGATGGCTTTGTACAGGCTGCGGCGGATTTTGATGACTTCAGTGCAGCTGTAACCAGAAAGCTCGAGATCGAAACGAGTTCCACCGGCGGCGGCACGGTTCCGGAGCCCGGCGTGCTCGCGCTGCTCGGTATCGGTCTCGCCGGTCTCGGCGTGCTTCGTCGTCGCAAGATGACTCAAGCCTGATTGCTTCTGTCTCAAGCAGTTCAAAACGCCAGCAGTCGCTGGCGTTTTTTCATTCCGACTCCTGGGCCAGCTTCTTGCGCAAGCTCCGCAAGCTGATTGCCACGAGCGCGGCGATGAGCGGAATCGACACTGCGGTGATGATTTCCGGCGTGGCCGGTTCGATGAGGTGCTTGGCGCCCTTGGACATGTAGTTCACCAGTTGCGAGGCGTAGTAGGTGATGGCGACGATGGACAGGCCTTCGACCGTCTCCTGCAGGTGCAGCTGAACTTTTGCGCGCCGGTTCATCTGCGCGAGCAGTTCCTGGTTCTGGCGTTCGAGCTCGATATCGACGCGGGTGCGCAGCAGTTGCGAATTGCGCGCGATCCGGCCGGAGAGATCCTCCTGACGGCGGGCGATGGTGGCGCAGGTGCTGATGGCCGGCGTGAGCCGGCGTTCCATGAACTCGCGCACGGTCGGGAAGCCTGGCAGGCGGACCTCCCGCAGTTCTTCGATGCGCTGCCCGACCAGGCGGTAATAGGCGGCTGCGGCACCGAAGCGGAATGTGGTGAGTGCGACAGAGCGCTCGACCTCGGCTGCGAGACGGGTCAGCCGGGCGAGGACGGCGCGGTCGTCCTCAGTGTTGCGTGCCTGCTCCAGCCCATCCATCAGATCGGCCAGTTCGTCTTCTGCGCGCGCCAGCAGGCGACCGACCTCCTTGGCGACCGGAAAGGCCAGCAGCGCCATCACGCGATAGGTTTCGATCTCCACCAGGCGCTGCACCATGCGGCCCGACTGGCGTGGGGTGAGACCGGCGTCGACCAGCAGGAAGTGCGAGAAACCGTCTTCGTGGATATGGAAGTCGGTGAATACCCAGCCTGCACCCTCGGCGACCTGTGCGGCCACCAGCGTCTTGCCATGCGGTGAAACCTGCACCATGACCGTGTCGGGGGGGACATCCGTGACCGCGCGCAGCTCGATATGGGTGGCGGCGATGAGCTGACCGGGGATGTCCTTGCGCCAACTGGCCGGTACCGCAAGCAGGGCGTTCTCGCCGGCGCTGTCCTCGGGTCGGATGCGGTGAAAGAAGGTGTAGCTCGAGAATTCGTTATGGCGCTCCCACTTCAGGCGGAAGGTCTTTGCATCGATGAATACATGTCCGGTCTCGGTTGGCGGCGGATTCAGTCCGAGCTGCTCGGCGAGCGCTTCCAGGTGCCGGGGTTCGCGTCCGGCACTGCCTTCATGGTGGAGGAAAGCCAGGTAAGTAACGAATTCGGGCGTGTCGAGCGGTACCGGGGGCCGGGCGTGAACCTCGTCGTTCAGGGACAGGCGCAGGGGATGTTCGTTGAACAGGGGCATGGCGTCGGTTCAAGACCTGGTTGCGCCGCGGAGCGGGCGGGATGCCGCATTCTTGCGCATTGCACGCAGGCGTGACAAGCACGCCGCGTGTGAGGGCTGCGCGAACACGATGAACGTGCGGGAATGGCGAGGGAAATGAACTCAGGGCGCGGTCTGGAGCGCACGCAACTGGAAGTTGATGCGGATTTCGTCGGCGACGATGGTGGTGTCGGCCCATTCGCCTTCGCCGATCGCGAAGTCGTTGCGCTTGAGTTCGAAGCTGCCCTTGACCGTGGCCGTCTTGCCTTGCGGCTCGAAAGTGAAGGGGGCGGTCACGGCGCGGGCCTGACCCTTGATCGTGAGTTTGCCGGCGACTTCGTAGTGATTGTCTCCAAGCGCCTTGAATGAGGTCGATTCGAAGCGTGCGACCGGATGTACGGCAGTGTTGAACCAGTTCTTGGCTTTGACCTCTTCGTTGCCTTCGGTGGAGCCAGTGTCGATGCTGGCAAGCGGGATTTCGAGCGTGGCGTGCCCGGCTTCAGGGTGCGCAGGATCAAACTTTAACCTGGCACTGAAGCGCGCGAAGCTGCCGTCCATGCCGACGCCCATCTGGGCGTACTGGAAGGTGACGCGGCTGGCGGTTTGATCGATGGACGTGAACTCGGCTGCACCGGCCGTTATCGCGCCAAACGAGAGGGCCGCGGCAGCGGCCAGTCGCAGTGTTGCTGTTTTCATGCTGGGCTCCGTGTGGGGTTCGCCTTGTCGGTCAGGGGGCGTTGGGCAGGTTTCAGGCCGAATTGCTGCGGTTTCCCGGCAACATCCGACGCAGGATGTCGTCACGGTCGATGAAATGATGTTTGAGCGCGGCGCCAATATGGGCCACAACCAGCGCGGCCATGCTGAGGTTCAGTACCTCATGAACGGACTGCAGCAGGTCGCCGAGTTCGGCGTTCCTGGACAGCAGGTCGGGCAGCGGAACGACGCCGAACCAGACGGTCTGGAAGCCCTTCGCCGAGCTCATCAGCCAGCCTGTGAGCGGAATGGCAAGCATGAGTACATAGAGCGCGACATGGGTGGCGTGGGCGAGCACGCGCAGTACGGCTGGCATGCTCGCAGGCAGCGGCGGTGCAGGGTGGCTGAGGCGCCAGGTGAGGCGCACCAGGACCAGCATGAAGAGGCTGACTCCGGTCCATTTGTGCCACGAGTAAAGCTTGAGCTTGAAGGGCGAGAGCGGGAGCTCGTGCATGTAGACACCAAGGGAGAACGCGCCGATCAGGCCGAGCGCCATGAGCCAGTGCAGCGAAATCGCGGTGCGTGTGTAGGTCTTGGTCATCGTCCTGTCCATCGGGGTTATCGGTGCGGAGATACGAGTCAGGGCCCGGTGCCAAACATGAAGCTGTCCATGGCCAGTGCGCCATGCGCGACGCCGCCGGCGATGCGGGCGTTCTGCGTCCAGTCTCTGCCTGCAGCGCCAATCGCGGCGAACAGGGGCAGGAAGTGTTCGTCGGTCGGGTGGGCGCGGACTGCAAACGGTGCTTTCCGGCGGTAATCCAGGAGTTCGCCAAGTGCGCCTTCATCGATCCGTTGCCATACCCAGTCGGCAAATGTGCGGACATAGGCTTCGACGCTGGTTTCGCCTGCGTGTTCAGTGAATACATCTTGCAGGTTGTGGGTGAGGCTGCCCGAGGCGATGAACAGGATGTCTTGCTCGCGCAGCGTGGCAAGGGCCTGTCCCAGTTCCAGCAGCGCGAGCGGCGAAGGTGCGGCCGGCTGTGAAATCTGGATGACAGGAACGTCGGCTTCGGGAAAAAGGTGCATCAAGGGCACCCATGCACCGTGATCCCTGCCTCGATCAGCTTCGGCGTGCGCCTCGACGCCGCGACGAGCAAGGCTCGCGATCACTTCAGCTGCAAGGGCCGGTGCGGGCGGGGCCGGATAGGTCAGCTCATAGAGTTGGCGCGGAAAACCGCGAAAGTCGTGAATCGTGTCGAGTACGTCGCCGGTCTGCACCCTGATGTCACGGGTCATCCAGTGTGGGGACAGCACCACTGCGGCACGCGGTCGCGGCAGACTGCGACCCAGCTCGCCGAGCCGGGCGCCCAGCATACCGGGTTCGACCGCGAACATGGGTGAGCCGTGCGAGATGAAAAGTGTGGAGAGTGGCACTGTGCCTCCTTGTTGTTTTCAAGCCTGTATCTGATGACCCTAGTCTATTGGTTGCTGCGTTGTCGATAAACGGGTGATTATTTGACTGACTGTCATGTATTTCACGACAATGTGGGCTATGGGTCGATTCCGCGAAATGAAGAGCTTCGTCGCTGTTGTCGAGGCCGGCAGTTTTGTTGCTGCGGGCGAAGTATTGCGCCTGTCCAAGGCTGCGGTATCGCGCAGTGTGATCGAACTTGAGGCTCGCCTTGGTGCGCGTCTGTTGCAGCGTACAACGCGGCGCCTGTCGCTGACCGAGGCCGGGCGTGCCTATTACGGGCATTGCAAGCAGATTCTGGCCGAACTCGAAGAGGCTGACCACGCGGTTGGGGTGGTCAGTGGCAACCCGGTCGGGCGTCTTCGCATCAATGCGCCTTATTCGTTCGGAATACAACATCTCGCGCCCCTGTGGGGTGAATTCATGGCGCAATACCCCGACGTCGAACTCGACATCAGCCTGTCCGACCGGCTGGTCGATGTGGTCGATGAAGGCTTCGATGTCGTCATCCGGATCAGCGCGCCGCAGGATTCGACGCTTGTCCACCGACGGCTTGCATGCACTCGCCTGCTGCTTTGCGCCAGTCCCGAATACCTGGAGCGTCATGGCACTCCCGTCTCGATCGATGAGATCGCCAGTCATCGTGTGATTGCATACACCTATGC
>JALNWS010000056.1 GCA_023230755.1 Azoarcus sp. | reverse complement strand
TGCATGCCAACTGCGGCTGCAGTCAGTCCGATTTCTGCGCCAGCTGCAGCGAAGGTGCCGTGCTTGGCGACTGCGAGAAATATTTTAAAGGTCCGGATGGAAGACATGGTTCTGTTCGAGGCCTGTAAATTCAACGCTAAGGTGCAGGTAGATTACTGCAACCATGGCAAAGGATAACTTCCTGCCTCCTCCCTTGGTCAATTAGATTGTCTATATGAGTTGTCGCGGTTGATTGTCACGGTGCTTGCGCTAGGGTGCATACACTTGGCCGGGCAGAACAGATGTGTGGTGAGCAGGTGAAGCGTCTTCTGTCACTATTGTCTGCAAGGGTTTGCGCGAATTGCTGCGATACCTGGCGGCCTGACACTGTTTGATGGATGGACGGGTACGGCCATCTGCTCGTCCGTTGTTTCCGGCTAGGACGGTGAGAAACATGAGGTCCGATGCATGTAACGTGTGCATGCCACCGATTGAGCCCAGACCGCAGTTTTTTCGCACAGCGTGTGTGGGTACCGTGGCGGATCAGAATTCGACGGGGGCACCCGTCCACACGTCTGGTTTCGGCCTTGCGCGGCGGAGCGCAACACCAGCCTCACACCACCCCTCGCAGGCGTTGCGCCCGGGTCTGTGGCGGAAGAAGTTCAGCACCCCCTTGCACTTTGCATAGAGGCGGAAGAAGCGCAGTACAAAGCTGCGCTCGGACGTACTTGGCGCCTGATGGCTGCACACGAGCTTGTCATCCTGCATGCCGCGATCGGTCAAGGTGACCGCGCCCCACGCCTTGACCCGTATGCGCGTCCCCGACGGCAGTCGCGGCCCGAGCACCAGCGCATCGAGCAGATCGCCCTCCAGGCCGAGTAGGTTGGGCACCGAACCGTAATTGAAGGGGCATGGCAGCGGAGAGATGAAGTCGAGCTGGCCGGACGATCCGCGCTTGAGGAAACTGCCCCGCGGAATCTCAATGACCACTTCAAGCTCGGGCGGCTCGTGTTGGGTGTCACGGAAAGTGAAAAAAGACTCTTTGCAAGACTTGGGATTTTTCACTCTACCTGGCATTGGTGACGCCGCGACGTGCCAAAGATAGTGAAAAAACTCGGAACCTTTGCCACAGTTCCTGCATAAATCCGACGAGCCGACGTACGCGTGCGCAACGTTTATGGTTTCCGCCCGATGCAATTCCGTGCGTTGGAGGCGTCGCGTTCGACTCGTTCATGGCGGCAGAAGGTTCTCGCTGCTGATCGGCAACCGGACGTACTGGATGAACGTCTGCCGGAGTGTCGATAGTTACCTTATCTGCTGAGGTCGCCATCCGCAGCCCGAGATTGGATTCGATGCTGCTGTGGTACATCACCAAGTCGCGAACGAGGTATTCCAAAAGCCATCGGGGCGAGCCACCAAGGAGCTTGATCGACCACAGCGCGAGGCCGTCGATAATCGTTCGCACAAGCACTTGCAAGCCAATGTACAGCGCAAAGAGGATTGCGGTCCACGCTGCGACCATTAGCAAGAAATCGCGCGCTGTGGGCTCTGAATAGACTTCAAACAATGTCTCTAGGGTCGCGTCGCTTTTTGCCGCAAGAGCAACGGTGATGGAAACTAGAGCGATCATCAGCGTTAGCAGTCTAGCCTTTGAATCCCTGTCGTAGATCTTGCGCCCGAGCTCCGTCCAGCTCAGGTCGGAGTATTTCCGGAATTTCCGCTTGAGTGAGATCAGCTCATCGATTTCCTTCGCAAAACGGAGGAATTCCGATGGATGAGCAGCTACCGCCGCTGCTAGTACGTGGCGCCTGCATTCCGACGGCGAGTTGAAGGATGTCCCAAGATGTCGGTTCGTTTCCTCAACGAGACGACGCTCCTTCAGCGCCTGGATACGGAACGTGACCAGTAGCCATAATACTTCCGGGACGAGAATGGTCGCGATCCCCATCTCGTCGCGCGAGGAGTGATCGAGGATGGCAAATCGAGCCAACGTGCCTAGCCAAACTGCTGTAACAGCGAGCCAAGCAAGGGCCCAAGGGGTTTTTAGCGATGGGTAAAGGTGCAGCCCCTCTAGATGCCGGAAATACAGCTTCGCGATATCGATGTAGTCTTTCAAGATGCTTCCTCGTGGAACGCATAGGATGCAATGCAGCCGCCCTCGCAATCGACAGATCAGCCGGTGTAGTGTCAGTCCGCCAATGCATCCCGCGCGGCTTGCACGGCCTTCTCACTACCTTCGAATTCCACGGACGCCAGCGATCCGTCGGCCTTGCGCTTAAACCGGAGTTGCACGCCGCCATGGGGAGCAGCCGCTCGACGCGCAACCTCGGAGATCTGCTTCTCCGCCGCAGCGGACATCATCTTGGCCAGATCCTGTTTGCTGGGCCCTTTAAAATCGATCTTGATCATTTTTTGTCCTTCGGCGGGCATGGATCGTTGCCATACGAATCTCGTGCGCGGATCAAGTTGTCGCGTCCATGGATCAATAGCTCGCCTCGTCCCTCGCGCGCCATTTCTCGACCTGCCGCGACTGCAGCCGCTTGAGTGTTGTGCAAGCCACTGACCCGCTCGCCCCCTTCGCGCAGGGTTCCCCATTTGTCGCCACGCTGGATGATGTGCACGTTGTTTCGGTTTGCCATCACTACTTCTCCTTGCGGACACCCTTGAATGGGGTCTTGTCGGTCGTTTTGACGTCCATGAAGCGGCCGGTATTCGTGTCACGCTTCGCCCAGTGACCAGACGGCGTTTGTGTCTGGCTTCTTTCGCGAACTGCCCCGATACGCCTTCCATCGCCGGCAGGTGGGTTCTTAGCCATCTCAGTTCTCCATGATTTGAATCAGCATATGCTGATGACGACTAAGTTAAGTCATCAAAACGATGAAGTCAACGAGTCATCGGGATTTGACCATGTGAGGTGATCGGAGCAGAATCCACGTCCATGAAATCGAGCACTCCAAACGTCGATCAACGCGGCGCATTGAACGAACTCAGTCAGACGCAGCGTGAGCGCTTGGCCTACGTCGAGTTCCGGCTGTATTTCCTAGGGGAGGTTGGTCGGGCAGATCTGATGAGGCGATTTGGCGTTGCTCCGGCCGTCGCCACTCGGGACTTCGCGCTTTACAAGAAGCTTTTTGCCGACAACATCGCATTCGATAACGTCACCAAGACCTATGTCGTTGGTGAGTGCTTTGCGCCGGCCTTTCAGCATGTGACCGACAGGGTTCTAACCGCGCTCTCGGAGGGTTTTGGCGACGGTGTCAATCCTGTGGTGGGCTCGCTCGTTCCGTGCGAGACCCCCGCCGCGCTGAATCGGCTACGGATCGACGTACTTGCGCCGGTCACCCGAGCCATTCACCTTGGTAGGGCTGTGCGGTTGAAGTACGTCTCTCGCACGAGCGGTCCGACGACGCGGGAGATCGTGCCGTTTGCCTTGGCCACGGATGGGCTCAGATGGCATGTGCGTGCCTTTTGCAGAAAGCATCAGGAATTCCGCGACTTCGTAATTAGCCGCATGGACGACACCCACGTGATACCAAGTGACAACGTCCAGAAGCATGAGACTTCAGCTGCAGACATCCAGTGGAACCGAATCGTCGAGCTCGATCTCGTGCCGCACCCGGGCAGACAGTACCCCGAGATTACGGCCAAGGATTTCGGGATGACGGACGGCGTACTGCATCTTGAACTTCGTGCGGCGATGGCTGGATACGTGCTCCGGCAGTGGCATATCGACTGCACACCCGATCATCGACTGCAAGACGACGCCTTTCGCTTATGGTTGCGAAATCCGCTTGCCCTGTACGGCGTGGGTAGCGCCAAGTTCGCGCCTGGCTATGAGGCGCCGCAGTAGTTGGGAGCGGTAGCAACCGACGGTTTCATAGGATGCAAGGGGCGATGAGCGGGAACATTCTTAGGGTTGTTTGTTACCGCCACGGCGAGAGCGCGGCGAATGCGGGACATGCGACGGCGGATCCCGCATCGATTCCGCTAACCGAAGTCGGACTGCGTCAAGCAGACGCGATTGCGCGTGAATTCTCCCAGACACCTGATCTGCTGGTGAGCTCTTCGTTTCTTCGGGCGCGTCAAACGGCTGAGCCGACTTCCGCGATTACCGGCGTGCCGATCCGGATCTGGCCGATCGAGGAATTTACCTACCTTGCACCTCAGCGCTGCCAGGGAACGACCGCAGCGCAGCGCCGATCTTGGGTCGAGGCATATTGGGACGGGTCCAATCCTGGCGCTGTCGACGGAGAAGGGGCCGAATCGTTCGTCTCGTTCACCGACCGGGTACGCGCTGCGTTGGGAAGACTTGAGGAGCTGCATCGAGAGTCAGTGTCGTTCGTCGCAGTGTTTGGGCATGGACAGTTCCTGCAAGCGTTGCAGTGGTTGATCGAGACTTCCCTACATTCGATAGATGCAGTTGCAATGAGGCAGTTTCGAGCGAGAGATCTGGCCCGGCCGATCGCGAACGGCTCGTCGTTTACCGTAGTCTTCGATGGAAAGCGCTGGGCACTGCGCGAGAATTGACAGTGCCCGCGGTGATCGGGGCTGAGCCGATTCCGGCCAGCCCGTCACGATCAAGAGTGAGGCTAATCCGGTTCAGCGAGGGGGGACATCGTCCTCGTTCTGCATGGCCTCAATTCATGAGGTTCAGATGTCCCCGAGAACGGAACGCCTCAAGGTGTTTCTCCGCGATCATCACAGTCCTGTCGGAAAAGATCGTCTCCAAGGTTGCCGATTCGGCCTTCAAGTTAGTTCTCCGGTTGAGCATCTCGAGCGCGATTTCTATCTCATAGCACCGGAAATACTCCAGCATCTGCATCACGCTGATCTCTTGGTGACTACAGTCGGCCTTCCCGCAGAGCAGATGAATGATCAATACCAATGGTGCCACCGCGTAGGATGTCTGCGTGTCGGCCGTGCCCGCACCGTCACCGATCGACATTTCGAGGTCGTGCGCGATTTGGTCCAGCCAATGATCGGGCAAAAGGCTCGGGAGAGCGGCTTCAGGCGGGCCGGACAAGACCTCTTGGCGCAGAAGGTCCAAATCGGAAGGGGACCGATCGTCTTTGTTCATCGCTTGTCTTCTCCATGAGCTGGCGAGCCGCGCGAGACAGGCCCGCCGGCTCTCAGATACCGCCGCATAGTGTTGGGGGCGATTTACAGCGTTTTCGCAATCCGGTTCGCCACCCAGCGCACAGGATCACTTGCTTGGTTACAACGCTCCTCCTCTTCAGGGGCTGGTTGTATCCGCTACTCGGCAAACAGGCGGAAGCTCTTCCTCGCAGATGTCAGTGCGTCGAAAAAAATACTGCCTCGATCCGTCCACCGATGGTCCGGAAACGGGGTCGGCTCTCAGCGATCGCAAGGTTCGTGTCGGGGATTGCGCTTGTTTGCGAGCCAGATCGGCCAGTGAGACGTAGGTGTCTTGGAACTCGCGCAGATTTGCCTGACTGATGCGCCGGTGACCGGAACGTGTTGGCGTGCTTTTCAACAGTCCGACGGCAATCAGCTCGTATGCAACCTGCTGCTTCACGCCCAGCAGGTGTGCTGCTCGGTCGACGGAAAGCCAGTCGCCGACTGATGCACGGGTGGTTTGCAGGTACGCACGTACGGCTTCAGCGTCCAGCACAGCCTCGCCGAGGGGGTGCGGCATGCTGGAAACCGATCTCAGATGTCCGCCCTCGATTGCCTTGACCAATGCGACGAACTCACCGTCACGCAATCGCCAGGACTGCAGGATTCGTTTGAACGCGACGGCGTGCGCCGCGTCGCAGGGCTCGCCCACGATGGCAGAAAACCTGGCCATCTCAGCTCGCGGAATGCGCCAAGCCGCCGCTTGCATGCTTCGCCGCGATACGACTGGGGCGATGAGGCCAGAATCGACCAGCGCGCGCACGCGTCGCTCTGGTAGCGCGAGCGATCTCGCCGCCTCCGCCAACGTCATCGTGTCTTGCGTGAGTTCGACGAGTCGTTCGATGTCGCCCTTGTGAACCGTGCGGTTGCAGCGACCAGAAGGTGTTTCGCTGGCGACACTTGGGATGAGCTTCGCCTGTACGAGATGTCGTGCCACCGATGGCGCGGTGCCAGCCAGTTTGGCGGCCTCGTCGACGGACATGCGTGGATGGAGGCTTACCGTATCGGCGCGAAGCGAGCGATTGCGCCGGCCGATGTAACCCCACCAGTTTTCATGGAGATAGCCCTCGAAGGCGCGCCGCAGGAACTCGAAGCACGGGGCATGAAGGTCCATGTAGAGGACTCGATAGAGTCGTCCGAATGAACGCGCCAGACTCTGCGTTCTAGGTTCGCGACTTTGAATGGCCGCCAGTAGCGCGGTGAAATGTTGAGGCCAGGTGTCGAGCAGCAGGGCCGTGTTGGCGATTGCAGCGGTGGCGACATCAAGGCCGTGGAGTCCGGCAATCTGTCCCGGCCGTTGGGGTTGCGATTGCATCGTAAATTGCCCCAGATAGCGCACCAGGCGGTGCCATTCGGCGGCAGTCAACTCGGGAAGCATCGAGGAGGCATTGCCGACCGAGCCATGAGCAAGGCAGTTGCCGATCCGGCACTGCAACGGAGAGGCGGCAAGGCGTTCGGCCGCCGCCAACCTGCCGCCGCAAGGACATCGTGTGATGTCGCGGCGCTCGAAGCGCTGTGTGGCGCCGCATGCCGGGCATTGGCCGACGAGCATGATCCGGTGCATCGTACACACGCACTGGAGCTTCAGACCCCACACGCCGCGCAGATGTGGGGAGAGCTCAAGACAGCGGGGGCACCACCGCATGAGGCTATGGTTATAGTCACTGGCAGTGAGCCCCGGCGCGCAGTTGGCGGGCGACCTCCAGTAGTGGGGAAGCGGACCGACTAGCGACGCGACCGCTCGGCTGGAAATGCCAACCCTCTTGATCAGATCTTCGAGCGTCGCGGGGGGCTGGCTCGATTGGAGTGCGTGCCAAAGCTGACGCGGTGTTGCATAGCCGTTGGCTTGCGCGACGCGGATCACGTAACCGGCAGCGGCTTCCCCTGGAATCGGTCGCGGTCGAACCAGCAGTGCGCCCGTTGGTCGGGCGACGCGATCAGCCCGGCCGTGGCGAGCGGTCAGCGGCATGCCGCCTTCCTCCCTGACTCGGCAAGCAGATCCAATACAAACGCGAGTTCTGACTGTCGCAGGCTGTTCAGATAGGCTGCGAGTTCGTTCAAGACGTGGTCTGGCCGGAACGCTTGTCGCAACCTTTCCGGCACATGCCATCTCTTTGTCAGCGCGGAATACCGTTCGATGTCGTCATTGAACGACGCTGCGTCGAAAAGGGTATTCAGGACTTGAACGGCCAGTCTTGCGTTGGGCGCGAACAGTGGACTCCATCGGACACAGCTGAGAGCCGCGTCGGGTTCGAGGACAGAAATGCGCCTCGCCACTGCCTTCCACCAATGCGCAAGCAAGACGAGTTGACGTTCGCGATCGAAATTCAGAGATCGCGGATGGAAATACACATCGGGAAGGGTTTCAATCCCGGCATGGAGCGCGCCAAGTAGCGAGTCGGCCTCACGGTGCAGCCTTTCGGTATGCGGGTTACGGGGGAGGTCTGAAAGTGCCCTCATGGCCAGTGCAAAGGGCCGCGCTGTCTCTGGAAACACCAGCACACCGGTGTGGTGGCGGAAATCCCATTTCAGCAACCGGTGTAACGCGCGCTTGCGCGTCGATGCGTCTGCGACGACGAAATTTTGTGCCCAATGGGTTGGTGTCGCTGAGGACGACGGCTTCCTGAAAACAGGCCACCGTGGCCTCGATTGATACGGCAGCCTCCGGCTCAGTTGGTTGCGCAGCCGCTGTGCCCAACCAACAAAGTCATAGAGATCGTGTAGGGGGCCGCGTTGATCGTTAAGCGTGAGTGCTACACGGGGGGCTGCCTCGTTGTGAGGCCCGTCGAGATGCGTGCTAGACGCAACGATCGAGGCGAGGCGCACCATCCACGATGCGGCGGGCGTGGTTCCGGCGTTGGCCAAGGGGGCGCCGCAGCTGCAATTCCAACCCGTGCGCAGCGAACTCCAGGCCAGGGATTGGCCGCATGTCGCACAATGGGACACAAGCGCGCAATGATGAAATGGACACGCCCGCACCAGTGGCAATGTCCAGAGTTCGGCGTGATAGGTTTTTTCCCCGATGCAGATGGGGCAATGGCGAACCGGACTGTAGTGCGGGCTTCGCCATTTCGTATGCGAGCCGAAGCCGTGCTCGGCGTCGATGCGCGTGGTAACCCACCACTCATGGTCAGCGGCGTTCAGGGTGCCGATTGTCGATTGAAGCAGGACGAACGCATCACGGTGCCCATCGCCGAGGTACAAGCGTCGCAGGGTGGCGCGCAAGGCTTGCGGCGGCTCGTGACCGTTTGCCCAGTAAAACCGATGCACGTAGCCCGCCAGGCTTTCCCCCGAAATCCTTGCTGGCCGCACCGGATAATCTCGGAACGGGGTCAGCATGCGAAAAGGTCCTTGTTCCGGCGAACCTTCGAAGTGCCACGTTCAAACGGTTCGTTACCCCGGTCCAGTCGGCGAAATTCGAACGCTGGATTGAACGGATTGAGCTTTCCGATTCCCTCCCACCACAGTTCGTCCGTGAATGCTCGCTCCAGGAGCGCGGGTCCGATTTCACGGGCATCGGTTTCAGCCGCTACCCGTAAGGCGCTGGCAAGCAACTTCTTGATGTAGGCCACGCGCCCATCACTGGCGTAGTACAGGCGCATACCCAGTTCATCCCAGTCGGAATCGCCGCACGAAAGCGGAATCGGCAGGCAAGCGCCGAGCGAAATGAAAAGCTGAAGACACTCGTTGTGTATGGTGTCCGTGTCGCTCTGGCCCAAGGCAAGCCGAATGCGGCGCGAAAACCGTCGGCGTAACTGCTCGTTGACCTGGAGGAGTTGCTCAAGGCGAGGCAGGCCCAGAAAGACCGTGGGGACGCCCACCTGATCGATCAAGGACTTGAGCCAGTCACCGGCCATGTAATGGGTAGTGGCCTGGCCCCGGTCGTGGATATGTTGCGCCTCGTCGAGCAGGATCATTTCAACCCGACAGGCACGGCACAGGGACACGATACGAGCGGTTTTGGCGGACACGGTTCCGCCCGATGACAGGGGGTCACCAAGGCCATCGAGCATCGCCGACGCCATGCTGGCGATGGTGGCTGCCGCAGGAACCGCAACGATGAGTACCGGCAGCATGTCCCGGTCCGGGAGCACCAGACGCGGGTACTTCTGCTCAACCCACCGGCAAAGGCTGCTTTTCCCGGTACCGCTTTCGCCCAGGATCAGGAGGTGCTGCGCGATCCCGGTTTCGCGATAGAGCGCGAGGTTGGTCTCGATTGACCGACTCGCCGCGACGAAAGGCGGGAACGGAATGTACTCCTCGTCAAAGCGACGTAGCGCATCGAAGAGAGGTAGCGTCGTCATGACTATGCTTTACGCCCACGTCGCAGCTGGAAGGTCGGCAAGCGATCCGGTAGGTCTCGTGTCGCGTCGTCACCAGATGGTTTTGCGGCCTTGGGACGCGGTTGGGGCGCTTGGCATGATTCCTTAGGCTTCAGGTCTTGATCAGGACGGTTGCTGCTCATCCCCTTGATCGCTGCGCCCCGTCGCCGATGTCGCTGCTTGCGGCTTGCCATCAGGCGCTCGACTGCTTGAACCAAGTCATTGCGTGCGCGCTGAAGCGCGGGCCGGTCTTCCGCCTCCGCGCCCCGTTCCCGCAGCAAACCGCGGATCAGCTGGTTTTGCCGCACGGTCAGCCCGTTAGCATAGTCTTGGTCAAGCGCCTGTACTGCAATGGGTTCAGTGTCGTCAGGTCCCCAGACCTGGATCTCGCCGAGATCCTCGGGATCGTAGAGGACGCGGACCTGGATACCGTCGCCGTAGGCGCGAAGGATTGGAGCGAGAGCGTCGCCGTTGTATCGGATACCGTGGAGAATGACGCCGTCTCGCCGCAGCGAGCGTTCAGCGACCAAGCCGATGCGTCGTTGCAGGTCATGCAGATCCTCCGGCAGTTTGGGCTCCCGGTGCTTCAGCCCCTCATGCCACTTGTCCCACGGGGTCGTGCCGATGCCGCGATGCGTCGTTTGCGCATAGACATCAACGACCCACTTTTCGAACAGCTGCTTGAATTCTCCAAGCGTCAGCAGCGCATGTTTCTGCGGATCATAGTCCCCCCGTTCGTGGAGCCGTGCGAAGCTGGTCCCCGGCAACTGGTGGCAGAAGAAGTAGTTAATCGTCTTCAGGTGGCGCTCAACCGTGCCTTTGAACTGGGGCTGGTGCTTGGGGCAGTACTGAAGGCGAATATCCAGGTCGAAGGCAACGCTTTCCAAGTCGTTACCGTGGAACTCCAGTCCGTTGTCGAGTACGAGAAGATCAGGGCGGCCGTAACACGGCCAAGGGTTTTCGATCTTCAGTCCCGGAATGACGTCAGCAGGGGGGCGTTTGGGCAGTATGGCGTGTCGGAGTGCTCCCATCACGGCTGCCGCAGATGGATCGCCAAAACTCAGGTAATAGCCGAATAGCATTCTCGAGTGATGGTCAATGAGCACCGTCAGCGTCGGACGCCCGAGCGGCAACCCGGTCCTTTCGTCGATAAGGAAAAGGTCCAGCGGCGTATGATCGACCTCTACGCGTTCAAGGATATGGCCTGTTCGCACCCTGCCTTTAACAAGGCGAAAGCGCTTGTCAGCGGCGCTCTTCCCCTCCCTGAGCCGTACCTTGTCGTAGGCGTCGGTCCGTTTAAGCAGGCGATAGAGCGTGCTCAGGCTCGGTGCTTTGAGCGGTTCGCCATGGAGCACCTTGCGATTTTCATTCTCGACTTTCGCGATGAGGCGCGAGAGGATGTTTGGGCCGGAGGCCTGGGGCGAGGCCCTGAACGCCTCTTCGATTGCTTCCGCAGCCAGCTCCAGTAAGCGATCGCTTTGTGCTGGGCGCCTGGACCCTCGGCGATCGATGCGCGGAATCAGCGCACGTGTGTCTTTAGACTGGCGGTAGCTGCGATACCAGCGATACACCGAGATCACGGACGGTGGCTTTGCATCTTCAATGCCCTCGGCCGCCTGCCGGATTAATGGTTCTAGATACGCACGTGTGAATACAGGCTTGCCGTGAGCAAGAATGCTTTCGAGGTAGTGCCTTCGACGGGCAAGGTCGGACCGGACCTGTGCAGACAACTCGTCGAGCGGTCGCGAGAAGATGGGCGCTGCAACAGGTGTGACGGAAGGCTCGTTCTTTTTTGTTGAAACGTTGCCCTGCCCGTATTCAGCGAGGAGCGCCTCTCGCGGCACGATTGAGAGTTTGCCGTCCTTCACACGCTCCAACAAAATCTCCCCGTTTGCTTGCAGGCGATCGATACGGAATTCGTTACCGTCCCAGTCAAAAACCATGTCCTTGAGCAATCCAAAACCAGCCATCGCCGGCCTCCGTCACTAGATCTATCGTGGTTTCAAGGGAAACTGGCCGTGTTAGCGGGCAGTGCAACAGCCCAGCGAGGAGCAGGCTGTATGGGTCCATGCCACGCGTACTGAGAAATGCTGCAGCGGCACGGATGGACAGGGGGAAGAGGCTTCGATTCCGCTCCACAGCGGTGCGTCTCGCGTCCGGGGAGGGTGGAATACGTGCGGCCTGGTGATAGATCCAACGGAGATTGGACAGGCGCGGCTCCTGACGTATGGCGATATCAGTCAGAATGACGAAGACGGTCCCAGAACGTCGCATGTGTTCTGCTACGCGATCAAGTTTATGCCGCACCTCGTCATCCTGGAGGCTGCGACTTGGCTTGACCTCGATCAGCACGATTTCGCCCGAGGTGAGTAGAAGCTCGAAATCAGGGGTGTAACGTCGTAGCCGAGCGCCGTCTGGGTAGCGGATTGTCGGTGGTTGCTCGCGGTATCGCAGGATCAAAGGCGAGGTCTCGAACAAGTAGATCGCGTCGAGCTCAAGTAACCCTTCGTGATGGACCATCCGCCCGTTCTTCCGGCTGGGAAACTTGCCACGAACGATGCCGCCGGAGGGACTGATTACTTCTCGGGCTCGGCGGTGGATATCGCCTGCTGGCGTACGCCCGTGCCATCGCCCCCGCCATGGATTTGCGGACATGCTTGCGCTCCTGCTGTGCGGCGGCAGAGGGCAAAGCGATCCCTCCGACACCACAGCCGTGTTTCGGATATTCCTGTTTTTGGGCGTAACAAAGCCCCGGTCAGGTGGTTGGCTAGACCTCAAACACAGGAAATGGAGTGGAAACGGCTTGACGCTGGGGAGGCAGCTGACGATACTTGGGTTGCGAGTCGCAGGTATCGAACGATGCCAGCACAACGGGGCAAGCCGACAGGTTTGTCCCGTTTTTACATTCTGGCCTCCTCTTTTTTGCGCCGCTTCAGCCGGCGTGGCGCTTCTGATCTCTCGTCGGTAGCCGGTCCGCGCATGCACAGTACGTCGCGGATCATTCTGACGTGGGTGGGGCTGAGCTGTCGGACCTTCTCTCTCAGGTCGTTTACCAGCCAGTAGATGTCTTGCGGCGTGTCGGGGTCGAGCACCAGCTTCCGCTGGGACGCTTCTGCCGCTGCGCGTAGCTCCTGCTGTTCTGAGGGCGTTAGCTGGACAACGTCAATCAGGCGCTCGATGAACTCGTCAGGTGGCGGCCCCTTGATGCCGACCTCCAGCGCCGAGATGTAGCTTTGCTCGTAGCCCATTGTCTCCGCGAGTTCGACCTGGCGGATGTCGTAGCGCATGCGAAGCTCGTGCAAGAAATGCGAGAACGGACTCATCGTTAGCGGGCTCGGTTGCTCTATCAACCCGAAGCGTAGGTACTGAGAAAGCTGTTGTCAAACAGAGTGTTAGGGCTAGATTGCGACGTGCTACAGGATGCTGTTGCAAAGCATCGTGTTTCGCCTATGCAATCGATAATGGATTGATCGGATGCGAAGACGTCGTCGCCGGATAGGCTACGGCTGACGCCTGGGACTTGTCGTCTGCGGCAGAATCGCGCCGAACGGCGCCTTTGCCTTCTCCGCTAATGCAGCACAGTGCCATTTTCCCGTGACTGCCATCAAGGGGGACAGCGTCAAGCTGGCGACACAGAGATCACACATTTTTATGTGTTCTCATCATATAATCCCGCGGGATTGGCTCGTGCTGGCTCAAACCGATGACTTATAACGATTTTTTGGCTGAATTGGGCAAGGCAGGGTTGAGCGTCCGCGCGTTTGCGGAGCTGATCGGCATGAACCCGAACTCAGTGTCGAACTATGCCGGCATCGGCGAAGTGCCTTGTCATCTGGCCTTCATCGCTGCACTGCTTGCAGAGATGAATGTACATGGCATCGACTTTCAACCTGCCCTAGGGAGAATTGGTGCCAGCCGGAAGAAGCCACGTGGCAGAGCCAAGCTGGGCCGGTTTGGCGGTGGCAAGCAGGAACAACTGGAAGTAGGGCCTGAGGCTTGAAGTCTCGGCGGCACGGCAGACAAGAATTGATATGGAAGGCGGAAAGATGGGAAAGACTGGCGTGCAGCCGGGTACTACCAACGATGCGAGGCGAGTGAACTCTTTCTTTGCGGGGATCGGGGGCTTCGATCTTGCGTTTGAGAAACATGGGTTTGAGCCGGGCTTCTATTGCGAAAAGGATGATTTCTGTCGAAGCGTCCTGAAGCGGAACTGGCCGGCCGTCGCTAATGCGGGCGACATTCAGCAGGTCGATGCTAAAAGCATTCCACGAGCTGACGTCTGGACCGCCGGGTTTCCGTGTCAGGATCTATCCTTAGCTCGTACGCCACATGGTAAGCGAAATGGCTTGAAAGGATCTCAGTCCGGTCTCTTCTACACATTCCTTGAGCTTCTGTCTGTTCACAAGCCGCCAGTCGTGTTGCTGGAAAATGTAGCGGGCCTGCTGAACTCCCACAAGGGTGCAGACTTCAATGCGCTTGTCGGGTCACTGACCAAGCTTGGGTATGGGGTGGCGTGGAGGGTGCTCAATGCGCGCTATTTCGGGGCTCCGCAATCTCGGCCTAGAGTCTTCATATGCGCTTGGCGCGGCTCCCCCGAGAATGCCGTCAAGGCGCTATTCGAAGATGAAATTGCAATGAAGCCGAAGAACGAGCGGCGAGGTTTCATGGTCGAGTCGAAATGCTCCGAGTCTGGAATCTCTGTGCCGCAGGTTTCGTTCTGCATTTCCGCTACATCGGGGCGGCATACGGGGTTGGATTGGGCAAGATCGTATGTGACTTATCCGGATGCGGTGCGCAGGCTGACACCGCTGGAATGCGAGCGGCTGCAGGGATTGCCGGAAAATTGGACTTTGCCTGACAGTGATTATGTCATTCCCATCCGAGGCATTGAGACCAACAGGTATCACGCGATCGGTAATGCAGTCTGTGTCCCCGTCGCGCAATGGGTAGCCGGACGAATTTCGAGTGTTTTGCAGACGCCAGAGGAGGGGGCTAAGGGCGCGAGAAAGCTGCCGAGCAAGATGCGCCTTCAGCATGTGGCCGTAACTTATCTCTCGCCTAAATTCGATGTGCAGCCGCTGCTAGCCAACTCTGATGAGTCGAAATGGCAATCAGGTGGGGTCGCGTACAAGGAGTGGGTAGTCACTGCGGCTGTTTCTTCCAGCCCCGTCACGGCGGTACCGTCGCAGTTGATGAGCGTGATCGAGAAGAAGAAAGTGCATCAGCGCTACTTCCTCAGTGCGAACGCTGCGCAAGGAATCTTGCGCAGAGTTGACAAGCTCGGCCGGCATCTCTTTCCGCCGCTCGATGCTGTACTGAGGAGAATTGCTACTTCCAGCCCGACGCCGGCCGATGAACCCTCCGAGGCGCAAGAAAATGTTCTGGCCGAAGAGCTCGCAGCTATATAACCCTGTCAATCGTGACTAGCTATTTCATCATTCGTCTTGGCGCCGATAGCGAGAACGAGATCAAGAGGATCAATGCGTACAACGCCTATTCTTCTGATCCTTTCTTCATCGACGTCAAATGCAAGCAGGTGCCTAGAGACGTGGCGCACGGGGACGTTGCCGTCATCTGGCTTGGAACTAACAACAACAAGGGCGGGAAGACGCCTTGGGTCCAGGGAATCCGTGCGCTGGGACGAGTTGAGGCGGTTAGCGGAGAAGGCGGATACGGGGCCGCTAAGACCGTCCGCGTTTCGATCGGCGTTGTGCTTCCGAAGTCCGTGACCAAAATGGACATCGTGACCAAGCAAAGCGTTCGTTATCCGGCAATTGCTGCGATGCCTGTGCTTGGAGTCAACAACTACAGCAGTCAGGTTGTGCAGCGGATCGAAACTTCAGAGCCAGGACAGAGCCTATCCGCACTGTTCGGCGCGCTGGAAGGCATCGCGCCGGGGCTGGAGTCCGCGACTCAGTCAGTTTACGCTGACCTGCAGCACCTGTTCGACGAAAGCAGGTCCCCGGCGACGTTCGGGAGGAGTCAAGTTTCCTTGGACACCGACGATTTCGATTTCTCTGAAGAGTCCAAGCCTTCTGAGGCGAGCAGGAGTCTGAGCGAAGAGGATGATGATGGCCTCGAGCCAGATGAAAGCCGCGACCCTGGCACAAACATCGAGGTGCCATTCGATCCAACAAAGATTGACATCATCGCGAAACCGATGACGATCAGTTCCCTGGAAGACCGATTGGACAATGAGGAACTTGACCTGACTCCCGATTTCCAGCGGCAGGCGAACGTCTGGGACGTGAAGCGGAAAGCCCGGCTGATCGAGTCGATCCTCCTCAAAATCCCTTTGCCGTCGTTCTATTTCAGCGAAGACTTAAGCGGGGGCTATGCCGTTGTGGATGGGCTGCAGCGTCTATGCGCGGTATTCCACTTCAAAAATGCCGCGTTGCTCAACTCGTCCACTGGGGCGAGCCTCGCTCCGCTGAGGCTGAAGGGCTTGCAGTATTTGAAGGAGCTTGAGGGCAAAGCCTATCCTGATTTGGATCGGAAGTTCCAGCGCCGCATCTCAGAGCTGGAGATCACCGCAAACATCATCCGGGCGAATACTCCACCTGCCGTCAAGTTCAATGTCTTCGCCCGTCTGAATCAGGGCGGCATGCCGCTGAACGCGCAAGAAATCCGCAATGCGATCTTCCCCGGAGTATGGCGCAATGAGTTGCGGCGGCTGGCAGAGAGCGAGAAGTTCATCAATGCCACAGACGGCAAGGTGCAGAAATCCCGGCAACAGGATATGGAGCTCGTGCTTCGTTTCATCGCACTATGGCAGCTCGGCGAGCCCTATCGCAGGCCCGGCAATCAGACGCTCGACGAGTTCTTGAACGCCACGGTAGAGCATACGCTTAGCCGCTGGAGTGCGGACAAATGGAAGCAGGCAAGCGAAGCGTTTCATCATGCCATCGATGCCACGTGCCAAGTCCGCGGGAAGCATGCTTTTCGGAAGAGCGCTGGTGCGCAGCAGAGAAAGCCAATCAATCGCGGTCTCTTCGAGGCAGAACTGATCGTCTTTGGTGGCCTGGATTCCAAGACTCTTTCGCTCGCCACCACGCAAAAGAAGAAGGTCGAAGAGCTGTTTATCACTGCGCTGGCCGAGAATAAAGAGCTAATCCAGTCCCTGCTGTATGGGACGGGGTCTGCCGAATCGTCCAACGCGCGCATTGCAGCTCTGAACAGCGTCGTCACAGAGGCAATCCATGCTTGAACGCATCGAGCTCCACAATTTCAAGTCCGCTCGCAGCCTTCCCGTCCGGCTTGCAGCCCTGACAGTTCTCACAGGCCTGAACGGCTCGGGGAAAAGCAGCGTTCTGCAGGCCCTCGCCCTTTTGAAACAAAGCCTCCGTATTGATGAAGGACTTCAGGAGCTTTCCCTGCGCGGGTCGCTTGTTAGTCTTGGGCGCAGTGAGGATGTGCGGTTCGAGAACGCCACAGACGACGAGATCGGCTTCACCATCGAGACCTCTCAGGGCCGGACGAAATTATTTGCGTCGGCAGCGCCCGGCGCCGATACGCTGAAGCTTCATCATGATGGTGATGTCAATGACGTAGTCGGTGCGTTGAATAGCGGCTTCCAGTTCATTCAGGCAGACCGTATTACTCCGGCAGTCCAGTACCAGCAGGCCAGCACCCCCGAGCGGGTTGCCGGCTGGCTGGGATGCGGTGGGGAGTACACAGTTGACTTCTTGCTGCAGAACGAAAGCATCAAGGTTTCGCCTGGACGGCTTTTCCCGCGCGACCATCCCACGCTATCGGCCGCATTGCTGGACCAGGTCGCACCGACCGAAAGCCTGGTGGACCAGACGTCGGGATGGCTACAGCATCTCAGTCCGGGAGTGAGACCCCGGGCCGTGGCCGTCGAGCTTGCGGACGCCGCATCGCTGAGATTTTCGTACACCGGGACATCGGTCGATTCGGGTAGCCGCGAGCACCGCCCTTCCAATGTCGGGTTCGGACTAACCTATTGCTTGCCAATCATCGTCTCCTGTCTGGCGGCGCCGAAGGGCGCATTGCTGCTGCTGGAGAACCCAGAGGCACATCTTCATCCGCGCGGCCAGTCGGCGCTCGGGCAGCTCTTGGCACGCTGCGCTGCGGATGGTGTGCAGATCGTCGTCGAGACGCACAGCGACCATGTACTCAACGGCATCCGGCTGGCTGCGAAGCGTGCCGAGATTCCGAACGAAAGCGTTGCCGTACATTTTTTCTCTCGTGATGTGGAGAGCGGCGAGTCTTCGATTACCTCGCCGGTCCTGCATGCCAACGGCCGCTTTAGCGATTGGCCTGACGGCTTCTTCGATGAATGGAGCAAGGCGCTGGATGAACTGCTCGACTCTTGAACAATGACGACACCCGTTCTGTTCCTTGACGACGCGTCGCGTCACGTCGGTTCGATAAACCGAGGATGCGCTGAAGAGATCGCGATGACACTGCTCGCGACGCTAAGGCGTCTTCGCAAGATCAACAGCAGGATTGCCCTGAATACAGCTCGGCCTATCGCCCAGTACCAGATTGCGGATGACTGGACCCTGCAAGCGGTGCTTGGGGGGCACGCGTTCAAGGAAGAATGGGACTTCGTCAAGGCGTTAAGTGATCGCTCACCCTTTTCTGCAGGGCTGAAGGAAGGGATGTCGCAAGAAGTCGACGACATGGAGTTCCGCACACGGGCGGGACAGGTCCCTTCCAGTGCGCTTGCATGGGCGACTGTGCTGGACTCGGCGACAGTAAGTTTCAACGTCCATCCGGACTGGTCTCGGAGTTGGGTTGAGACGGCCTATAGCACGCTCGAAGACGATGGCAACCTAGTTGAGGGCGAAGGCCGTATCAAGAATACTAGCCTTGCTGCGCATGCGGATGAGCATGCAGATTGGCTGAAACTGCTCGGTGTCGCTGAGGCGCCAACTGCTGCGCAGGTATGGAGCGAGAAAGGGGATCGCTTCCCGAACTTGCGCTTTCTGCCGCGAACAGAGAAAGACCTCACGGCTCTGGAGGGCAGCGGAGCTCCGTTCCTGCAGGCATTGGCATCGCTTGAAGCGCTGGAGAAAGATGCCGTTCACTGGAAGGAGGACAGCGCATGGCCGGAGTTCTCAACAAAGGCCACCGGCGAGGCGGAGCAACGCCAAAAGCTGTGCTGGGTACATGATGACGCGACTGGCAAAGAAGAGCTCTTTGACTGGCACACTCGCTTTACGGGCGGTTTGGCTGGCCGCGTTCATTTTCGAGTGGATGCAGCGCACAGAGTGATCGTCGTTGCCTATGTCGGCGGCAAGTTGATGCGGAAAATCTCAGGCTAGCCAGACTCGCACGAATCATCTTTGTCAGGGACCGTGGTCGACAGCTCCTCCGCGCATGAAGGCTGACATCCTGTCTTTGAGGTGTTCACGCCGCCGGATTTCCGATTCCGAGAGTACCAGTGTGCTCCAGCCGAGCGATGCGACCGCCTCAAGGTTTCGTGTGTCGTGATGGGCGGCAGGCGTAGGTCGCGTAGCTGTCGGTCGCTTCGAGCGGGCCGGTCGAGAGCGTTGGCCGAAGTTCTGACGTCTAATCCCTGTTGCGTTGCTCGTTGACGTGGAACGGACCGGTCGTCGCCAGCATGGCGAAATGAAAAAAGCCCGCGCACGGGCTTTTTTCATTTTCTGTGACACTACCTTTTCACGTACTTGGCAAAGTTTTCACGTTCCCTGATATTCGACAACCTCAGATATCGATGTTCTGCGCATACAGTGCGTTGCTTTCGATAAACGCCCTTCGCGGCTCGACGTTGTCGCCCATCAGCGTGGTGAAGATCTCGTCCGCGGCGATGGCGTCGTCGATCTGCACGCGCAGCAGGCGGCGTACGGCGGGGTCCATGGTGGTTTCCCACAGCTGTTCGGGGTTCATTTCGCCCAGACCTTTGTAGCGCTGCTTGCTCAGGCCGCGTTCGACTTCGGACAGCAGCCAGGTGATGGCGTCGGCGAAGCGAACGATGGGCTGACGCTTTTCGCCGCGGCGGATTTCGGCGCCGGCACCAATGAGGCCGGTGATGGACTCGCTGGCGTTGCGGATGGTGCGGTAGTCGCCGGAGACGACGAAGCCATGCTCGACCCAGCCAAACTTGCGGTTGCCGTGGTGCATGCGCTCGATGGTGAGTCGCCAGCCTTCGGTCTCTTCATGGTATTCGGCGTAGATCTGCAGGTCTTCGGGCAGATGGGGCTGGATACGGGCGGCGGAGTCGCGTGCGGCGGCTTCGTCTTCGAGGTGGACCGGGAGGTCGTGCGCGAGCATGGCCTGCAGCACTTCGGGGTCGATGTAGCTGCCGAGGCGGCGGATAACGGCTTCGGCCAACAGGTAGCTGCGGGCGAGGCCGCCGAGGGTTTCGTCTGTAATCAGGTCGGCATTGGCGCGCGGCAGGAGCACGGCACCTTCGAGCGCGAGCTTGAGCAGGTGGTTGTTGAGTTCGTGGTCGTCCTTGATGTACATCTCGCTCTTGCCGTGCTTGATCTTGTACAGCGGCGGCTGGGCGATGTAGATGTGGCCGCGCTCGACCAGTTCGGGCATCTGGCGATAGAAGAAGGTGAGCAGCAGGGTGCGGATGTGCGCACCGTCGACGTCGGCATCGGTCATCAGGATGATGCGGTGGTAGCGCAGCTTTTCG
>JALNWS010000055.1 GCA_023230755.1 Azoarcus sp. | reverse complement strand
TGTTTTTATCAGACATTCGAGTGGTATTCCAGCGAAGTTATCCGATTGTGCGGAATAAATTCGCCTGCCGCCCCCTTTTTGGCCGAAACAGCGGCCAGGTGCGCGTGACGGAGGCTCCTGCGTTTGGGTTACACTCGGATCTCCATACGATACCGTACGTAAAAATGCCGCTTCCAACGCCAACCGCTGCGCGTCAGCGCGCCCATACCCGACGTATCGAAGTCGAAGGCTTTCTGCGTGCAGACGGAATGCTCGAACTTGACGCCAGCCTGACCGATCTCAAGGATCTGGATTACCCGATTGCTTCCGGCGTCCGCCCCGCCGGGGTCCCCGTTCATCTGATGCGGGTACGGGTCACCTTCGACGAGGGCTTCAATATCATTGCCGCTGAAGCCTGCTCGGACAGTGTGCCTTATCCTGGGTATTGCGACACCATCGGACCGGTGTACAAAAGACTGGTCGGACTCAATCTTGTGCGCGGGTTCAGGCGAACCGTGGGCGAAATGTTTGCCGACGTCAGTGGCTGTACGCATATCACCGAGTTGCTGTTGTCCTTGCCGACCGCTGCAATCCAGACTTTTGCGACGTTCCGGCGCGACAACGAAGACACGAAAGAGAAGCCCTTCCAGCTCGATCGCTGCCATGCGCTTGAATCTTCGTCTGCGGCAGTGCAGCGCTATTACCCCAAGTGGTACCGCAAGGGAGACCCCGCTTCATAGTGGGTAGGCATACACCCGTCTGTGCGTTGCGGAAAAACGGTTATAATTTGGCGTTCTTGCGGTTACCACGCATTGCAGCGGGCGTGCCAATAGACAGGTCAGGCGCAGTCGGTCTGGCTGAGAGCGGTGGGCGTCGGTCGAGGGAGACGGCGTCCGTCGCGGAGCGAAGCTCCGAAGCGTCCCATCAACCTGCTCGCGGCGACCCATACGCCACGACTTCGATCGAAGGGCAATCATGAAGATTCATGAGTATCAGGCAAAAGAAGTTCTAAGAAAGTTCGGCGTTGTGACGCCGCGCGGTATTCATTGCACCAGCGTCGACGACGCGGTCAAGGCAGCGGAAACGCTCGGTGGCAAGGTCTGGGTGGTGAAGGCCCAGATTCACGCCGGCGGCCGCGGCAAGGGCGGCGGCGTGAAGCTCGCCAAGTCGCTCGACGAGGTGCGTCAGTATGCAACCGATATCCTCGGCATGCAGCTGATCACCCACCAGACCGGTCCGGAAGGTCAGAAGGTGCGTAACCTGCTGATCGAGGAAGGCGCCGACATTCAGCACGAGTACTACGTTGCTGCGCTGACCGATCGTGCTTCCCAGCGTGTTGCCATCATGGCGTCTTCCGAAGGCGGCATGGACATTGAGGAAGTCGCTCACAGCACGCCCGAGAAGATTCTCAAGGTGTTCGTCGATCCCGCTGTCGGCCTGACTGACGCGCAAGCCACCGAGCTGGCCAAAGGCATTGGCATGCCCGAGAGCGCAATCGCCAATGCGGTTGACGCGCTCAAGAAGCTCTATACCTGCTACATGGAAACCGATGCTTCGCTGGCGGAGATCAATCCGCTGATTCACGAGAGCAACGGTACCGTGAAGGCGCTCGACGCCAAGTTCAATTTCGACTCCAACGCCCTCTATCGTCATCCGGAAATCGTGGCCTACCGCGACCTGGACGAAGAAGATCCTGACGAAATCGAAGCATCCAAGTTCGATCTGGCCTATATCAGCCTCGATGGCAACATCGGCTGCCTGGTAAATGGCGCTGGTCTGGCGATGGCCACCATGGACACGATCAAGCTGTTCGGCGCAGAGCCGGCCAACTTCCTCGACGTCGGCGGTGGTGCCACGGCCGAGAAGGTAACCGAAGCGTTCAAGATCATGCTCAAGAACCCCAAGGTCAAGGGCATTCTGGTCAACATCTTCGGCGGCATCATGAAGTGCGACACCATCGCCAACGGCGTGGTGACGGCTGCTCGCGAAGTGAACCTCTCCGTCCCGCTCGTTGTGCGCATGAAGGGCACCAACGAAGACCTCGGCAAGAAGATCCTTGCCGAGTCGGGTCTGCCGATCATCACCGCCGACACGATGGCGGATGCTGCCACCAAGATCGTGGCTGCGGTCAAGTAAGGAGAGTCTGAATGTCCATCCTGATCAACAAAGACACCAAGGTCATCACCCAGGGCATCACCGGGAAGACGGGCCAGTTCCACACCGAGAAGTGCCAGGAATACGCCAACGGCAAGAATTGCTTCGTCGCCGGCGTAAACCCGAAGAAAGCTGGCGAGAGCATTTTCAATATTCCCATTTTCGGTTCGGTGAAGGAAGCTGCTGCCGAAACGGGTGCCACGGTTTCGGTGATCTATGTTCCGCCCGCAGGTGCTGCGGCCGCGATCTGGGAAGCTGTCGAAGCCGACCTCGATCTGGCAATCTGCATCACCGAAGGCATCCCTGTTCGCGACATGCTGGTAGTGCGCAACAAGATGAAGGCCAAGGTTGCTGCCGGCGGCAAGGAAACCCTGCTGCTGGGTCCCAACTGCCCGGGTCTGATCACGCCTGATGAAATCAAGATCGGCATCATGCCCGGTCACATCCACCGCAAGGGTCGTATTGGGGTGGTGTCTCGCTCCGGCACGCTGACCTATGAAGCCGTTGCCCAGTTGACCGAAATCGGTCTGGGTCAGTCTTCTGCAGTCGGTATCGGTGGCGATCCGATCAACGGCCTCAAGCACATCGACGTGATGCGCATGTTCAACGACGATCCTGATACCGACGCGGTCATCATGATCGGCGAGATCGGTGGTCCGGACGAAGCTGAAGCTGCGCAGTGGTGCAAGGCCAACATGAAGAAGCCGATCGTCGGCTTCATCGCTGGCGTTACCGCGCCGGCTGGCAAGCGCATGGGCCATGCGGGTGCGCTGATCTCCGGCGGTGCCGACACGGCTGATGCCAAGCTCGCGATCATGGAAGAGTGTGGCTTCAAGGTCACGCGCGATCCGTCCGAGATGGCCAAGCTGCTCAAGGCAATGCTCTGATCGATCGCTGTCGATGACAGTGAAAGGCGCCGGCGAGTCCGGCGCTTTTTTTTTGCACTGCCGGCTCGACAGGGGGACGGTCTAGAATAGCGCTATGAATTACAGTGCAGAGAATGTTCCCGACGATTTGAGGGGGTGCGGCGAAAATGTCTGAGCCCGAGGTGCGGCTTTGTCCTGCAACGACGAATGCATCCGGCTTCGAGTATGCGGGCTTGTCGCATGTCGGGCGTGTTCGCAGCAGGAATGAGGATTCCATCTGTATCGATGCTGACAATGGCTGGCTTGTACTGGCCGATGGCATGGGTGGCTATCAGGGGGGGGATGTGGCCTCGGCGCTTTCGGTTCGTGCCGTTCTTGATCGCTTGCAGCGGTGCCCCGATGCTGCCGGGCATGGGGTGGCGGCCATGGAGAGTGCGTTGTGCGAGGGCTTGAACGACGCAAACGAGGCGATTCTTCAGGCCGGTGCGGCCAATGCAGGACTGAGCGGGATGGGCGCAACGATGGTGGCAGCATGGGTGACCGGGAAATATCTGGTGCACGCGCATGTGGGCGACTCCCGTCTGTACCGGCTGCGTCCGGGGCGCCTCGAGCAACTGACGTGCGACCATACGGTGTTGCAGGCGCAGGTCGATGCCGGGCTCATTGATCCGGTCGAGGCGGCGCAGATGCCGGTTCGTGGTCTGCTGACGCGTGGTCTTGGTGTGGCGCCAACAGTGGCTGTTGACGTCGGTGCGCATGAACTTGTGGATCAGGATCGTTTCATGTTGTGCTCGGACGGCTTGACCGACATGATCGATGCGCGTGAAATTGCGCGTTTGCTCGGGGCGTCAGGGCCGGTGTCCGAGCTTGCTCAGGGGCTGGTCGATGCGGCGCTTGCCCGTGGCGGGCGGGATAATGTTTCCGTCATCATTGCGCGCTTTGCCGGCTGACGTCATGATTGTAAGGATTTTGCGCGCAGGGCGCGCCAACCGATAGATGGGTGCAGGCAATGCCGAAGTTGATTCTTAGCATGGATGGGCTGGTGCTCAAGGAAATCGTGCTCGACAAGGAGCGCACTTCCATCGGGCGCAAGCAGAACAACGACATTCAGATCGATAATCTCGCGATCAGTGGGCAGCATGCGGTGATCACCTGCATCCTTGACGATGCCTTCCTCGAGGATCAGAACAGCACCAACGGCACCTACGTGAATGGGCAGCCGATCAAGAAGCATGTTCTGCAAAACAACGATGTGGTCGAACTGGGAAAGTACCGGCTCAAGTTCCTGACCGACACTTCGCAGCCAGGCCTGTCCGCCTCGGAGATGGTCGATACGGCTGCGCTGAAACCATTCGACATCAGTTCCGCTGCTGCGGCTGCGGAGTCGGTGCCGGTCGCGCCGCTTGTGTCTGACGGCAGTGCGGTCCGGACGCAAGTCCTGCCTGCCGACGCGCTTGAGCAAGGTGCGCCTGTCGAGGCTCCGCTCGATCGACTGGGCGTCATTCAGGTTCTGAGTGGCGCGAATGTCGGTCGCGAACTTGAATTGAGCAAGTCGTTGACGACGCTTGGCAAGCCGGGGCGCCAGGTTGCGGTGATTACGCGACGACCGCATGGATATTTCATTACCCATGTCGAAGGTGCGAGCTTTCCGACGGTGAATGGCCGCACGCTCGATGCTCAGGCTCACAGGTTGGGCGACCATGACATCATCGAGATTGCTGGCGTGAAGATGGAGTTTTTCCTTCGGACCTGAACGCTGCGGGCATGCCGTGATTTTTGTCATATACCCCCCGGTTTTCGCCTGTTAAGGTTTCGCATGATCCAAGGGATGGCGACGGCAAACAGTGTAATGCGCGTGAGTCCGGGTAATAATTTTTGATGAAACTCCAGGTGCTTGGCTGCAGTGGCGGCATCGGTGGCGAGACTGCGCGGACAACCGCCTTTCTTGTCGACGACGACATCCTGGTCGATTGCGGAACCGGCGTGGGCGATCTCGAGCTCGAAGCGCTGCGCCGGATCGACCACATCTTCGTTACGCATTCGCATCTCGATCACATCGCTTCGATTCCCCTGTTGGTGGATTCGGTGGGTGAGGACCGCGGCTACCCGGTCACGGTATATGCCACCCCTGAAACCTTGCGCATTCTGCGTTCGCATATCTTCAACTGGCTGATCTGGCCGGACTTCACCTCGATTCCTGATCGACATCGTCCGTTTTTGCGCTTCCAGCCGCTGAAAGTGGGTGAAAGCGTTAAGTTCGGTGCCCGAACCGTGACTGCGCTGCCTGCGCACCATACGGTACCTGCGGTCGCTTACGCCTTGGACAGCGGTCGCTCGCAGCTGGTCTATTCGGGTGACACGGCCTATTGCCCGGAGCTGATCGAAGCAATCAACGCCTTGCCCGCCGTGCGGCACATGATCATCGAGACGGCGTTTTCCGACGAGCAGCGCGGACTGGCGATGGCATCGAGGCATCTGTGCCCAAGCATACTCGTCGCCATGCTCGAAGAGCTGTCGGTTTCACCCGAGGTGTTCATCAGCCACCTGAAGCCCGGCCAAGGGGCGCGGATCATGGAGCAGATTGCCGCAGGGAAGGGGCGCTTGCAGCCCAAGCCACTCACTCAGGGGCAGATTATCGAGTTCTGAACTGCCGATCGCACAGTGGCGCGTTAGAATGGGTCTGCACCAACATTCATACGCAGACGTACATAGATGAGCACAAAGCACCCGGCTGTCAGTGAAGTTTCCCGTCGCCTGGCCTTTTTCAAGGGGCTGCAGGGAATCACCAACCGCGTGCATGCCACGCATGATATCGACGAGATCATGCTTGAGGTGTCGCAAGAGATCTGTCAGATCTTCGATGCGGAGCGGCTGTCGATCTACGCGGTGGATGCTTCGGGGGAGTCGATATCGACCAAGGTGAAAACCGGGTTGCATTCGGTGCAGAACATCCGTTTGCCGATCGCAGGGAACAGCATTGCAGGGTTTGTCGCGCTGACGGGACAGACAATCAATATTGCGGATGTCTATGACGTGTCCGCACTGAAAGCCATCTCGCCCGAGCTGCAGTTTCGACATGAGGTCGATGACACAACTGGTTTCAGAGCCAGGGAAATGCTTGTGGCCGCGATCAACGATCCTGAAAGCGGCGCCCGGCGGGGTGTAATCCAGCTGATCAACCACAACGCCGGCGGCCCGTTCTCGCCCATCTCGGAAGAGGGACTGCTGGGTCTGACACAGACACTGGGCGTGGCTTTCTCGCGCCACAGTTCTGCGCCCCCCGCACAATTACGCTCGCGATTCGATGCGTTGGTAGCGGACGGGCAGATCACTGCCGAAGAACTGACCGAAGTGACCCGCGACGCCCGTGACAGTGGCGCGCCGGTCGAGTCCTTGCTGATCGGCACGCTTGCCCTCTCGCTTGCGGATATCGGCGCGGCTGCGTCGCGATTTTACGGCGTGCCGTACGAGCCGTTCAATGCGGATCGGGTGAAGCCGATCGACCTCCTGCGCAACCTCAAGCGCGAGTATGTGCAGCTGAATCAATGGTTGCCGCTTGAGGAAACCACGGAAGGCGTGGTGATCATGGCGGTCGACCCGGAGCAGATCAGGTCTTCGCGGATTGCGCACAATGTGTTCCCGAAGAAACGGCTCGCCTTCAGGGTCACCACTCGTGACGAGTTCGAGCGCACGGTCAACCAGTTCTTCGAACCCTCGCTGGATGCGAGTTCGGTCGATGATCTGTTGTCCGACCTCGACGACGAGAGTGACGAGGGGATTTTCTCCGATGACGTGAACGCGGCAGCGGACAACGAACTGGTCAAGCTTGTCAATCGGGTCATCATCGATGCCTACAAGCAGGGTGCCTCAGACATTCATGTCGAGCCGCGTCCGGGCAAGGAGAAGACCCTGATCCGTTTTCGCAAGGACGGAACACTGGTGCCGTATATCGAGGTTCCGGCGAGTTACCGTAATCCGCTCGTCACCCGTATCAAGATCATGTGCGACCTCGACATCTCCGAGCGTCGCAAGCCGCAGGACGGCAAGATCAAGTTCCGCAAATACGCGCCGCTCGACATTGAGTTGCGGGTGGCCACCATTCCGACCGCGGGTGGCCTGGAGGACGTGGTGATGCGGGTGCTGGCCAACAGCGAGCCCATCCCGCTCGACGAGCTTGGCCTGACCCCCGCAAACCTGGAAATGCTCACGACTGCGATTGCCAAGCCCTACGGCATCTTCTTCGTGTGCGGTCCGACCGGTTCGGGCAAGACGACGACGCTGCACTCCATCCTGGGATATATCAACACGCCGGATACCAAGATCTGGACGGTAGAGGATCCCGTCGAGATCACCCAGAAGGGTTTGCGCCAGGTTCAGGTCAATCGCAAGGCCGGGATCGACTTTGCAACCATGATGCGGGCGTTCCTGCGTGCCGACCCGGATGTGATCATGGTGGGCGAGATGCGGGACGAAGAGACTGTCGCGGTGGGGATCGAGGCATCGCTGACCGGCCACCTGGTGTTTTCCACCCTCCATACCAACAGTGCACCGGAGTCCGTCGTGCGCCTGCTCGACATGGGTATGGACCCGTTCAACTTCTCCGACGCCTTGCTTGGCGTGCTGGCGCAGCGTCTGACCAAGCGCCTGTGCAAGCATTGCAAGCAGGCTTATGAGCCGGACGAGACCGAAATCGGACTCCTGCTCAGCGAGTATTGTGCGGACATGCACTCGACGCCCACTTTCATCGCGGACCCGATTGCGGCCCGCGAGACGGTCTTGGCGCACTGGCGCAAAGCCTATGCGAACGAGAAGGGCAAGTTCACCTTGTATCGTCCGGTTGGCTGCGTCGAATGCACCCAGGGCTACAAAGGGCGGGTCGGCCTTCACGAACTGATGCTCGGTTCTGATCAGATCAAGCGGATGATCCAGGAGCGTGCGCGGGTTGCAGAATTGCTCGGTGCGGCCCTGTCCGAAGGGATGCGCACCTTGCGTCAGGATGGGATCGAGAAGATTCTTGCGGGCATTACCGACCTCAAGCAGGTGCGCAAAGTCTGCGTGCGCTGAGTGTTTCCGGACGACGGCGCCGGCACGATCATGCCGGCGCCGGTTAGAATCCGGGCTTCGATCCTTTTTCGGAGTCCGCCAATGTTCCGCATCGCCCCCAGTCTGCTGTCTGCCAACTTCGCCAAGCTGGGCGAGGAAGTGAGCAACGTGGTTGCCGCTGGCGCCGACTGGATCCATTTCGACGTAATGGACAACCACTATGTGCCCAACCTCACCATCGGCCCGCTGGTGTGTGAGGCGATCCGGCCCGTGACTACGGCGCCGATCGATGTGCACCTCATGGTCAAGCCGGTCGATCGGATCATTCCGGACTTTGCCAAAGCCGGCGCCAACATCATCACCTTTCATCCTGAGGCCTCCGAACACATTGATCGTAGCCTGGGGCTGATCCGCGATTCGGGTTGCGAGGCAGGGCTGGTGTTCAACCCCGCCACGCCCTTGCATTACCTCGACCATGTGATGGACAAGATTGACGTCGTGTTGCTGATGAGCGTCAATCCTGGCTTCGGCGGGCAGAAGTTCATTCCCGAGACGCTCAACAAGCTGCGTGCGGCACGCGCGCGGCTCGATGCCTACGAGGCCGAGACCGGGCGCCACGTCCGGCTCGAAGTCGATGGTGGCGTGAAGGCCGACAACATTGCCGAGATCGCGCGTGCGGGGGCAGACACTTTTGTTGCAGGTTCGGCCGTCTTCGGCGCTGGCAAGGATTCCGATGCCCATCGCTACGACTCCATCATCGGCAAGCTGCGTGCGGAACTGGCGACGGTGGCGGTATGAATGGCCCGAGATTTTCGCCCCGGGCGGTACTGTTCGATCTCGATGGTACTTTGCTCGATACCATTGGCGATCTTGCCGAGGCAGCCAACCTCATGCTGGCGGAGCTTTCGCGGCCGGCGCGCAGCCAGGACGAGATTCACAGTTTTGTCGGCAAAGGCTTGCCCAATCTCGTGCGTCGCTGCATGACCGAGGATATGCAGGCGACAGAGACCGAGATAGAAGTCGCCATGGCTGTGTTCCGGCGGCACTATGCGCTGGTCAATGGGCGTACGACGCAGATCTACCCTGGGGTGATCGAGGTGCTGGACGAACTGCGGGAACGGCGTCTCAAGCTTGCCGTCGTGACCAACAAGGCAGGTGATTTCACCCTGCCGCTGCTTGAACGCATGGGGCTCACGGGCTATTTCGATGCGGTCGTGAGCGGGGACACGCTGCCGGTAAAGAAGCCCGACCCTGCGGTGCTGCTTCACACCTGCGAGCTTCTGCAGGTCGAGGCGGGCGAGGCCTTGATGATCGGTGACTCGCAGAACGACGCGCTTGCCGCGCGCAGAGCAGGGATGCCGGTGCTGCTGGTGAGCTATGGATATAGCGAAGGCATGCCGGTGGACAGCATCGAATGCGATGGGCTACTATCGAATGCACTTCATGTGCTGGATCACATCGACCGCCCATGAATTTCTTCGCCCCGTCAGTCATCTCCACTACAGATCGAATCGTGACGCACGCAAACAGGGTTTCGCCCTTCGCTCCGGCCTTTGCTCTCAGCCTTCAGCCTTCGTGGCAGACCGGCTGGCGTTGGCCTGTGGGCCACAAATAAAGCGAACCCCTTGCGGGTCGCCGGTCGCCCCGGACTCCGGAATGACCCGCCACCCGCCTGCAGTGCCCCGTCCGAATCAACCCCGTTCCAAGTGGAGCTCCCATGCTCGAACAAGAATTCAACGCCCTGGCCGCCGAGGGCTATAACCGCATTCCGGTCACCCTCGAGACCTTTGCCGATCTCGACACGCCGCTGTCGATCTACCTGAAACTCGCCAACGAGTCCTACACCTACCTGCTGGAGTCGGTGCAGGGCGGTGAGCGTTTCGGACGCTACTCCTTCATCGGTCTGTCGTCGCCTACCCGCATCGAGGTCTACGGCCGTTCCGCGCTGCTGCTGACGGGAAACCGGCTGGTCGAGCGTCGTGACTACGGTGACCCGCTCAATTTCGTTGCCGAGTTCATGAACCGTATCAAGGTGCCGCCGCGCGAGCATCTGCCGCGCTTTGCGGGCGGCCTGGTCGGCTGTTTCGGTTACGACACCGTGCGCTACATCGAGCCCCGGCTGTCGAAGACGGAGAAGAAGGACACGCTCGGCACGCCGGACATCCTGCTCCTGCTGTCGGAAGAAATCGCCATCGTCGACAACCTCACTGGCAAGCTCACCCTCGTGGTGTATGCCGAGCCCGAGGTGCCCGGTGCATACAAGCGTGCGCAAAAGCGCCTGCAGGATCTGCTTGGCCGGCTGCGTGCGCCGGTGCAGATTCCGACCGAATCCCGTGCGACCTCGGCCCCTGCAGAGTCAAGCTTTGGCGAGGACGCGTTCAAGGACGCAGTGCGCCGCGCCAAACAATACATCGTCGATGGCGACATCATGCAGGTGGTGCTGTCGCAGCGCATGAGCAAACCTTTTGCCGCACACCCGATGGCGCTGTACCGGGCGATCCGCTCGCTCAACCCCTCGCCCTACATGTTCTATTTCAATCTCGAGGATTTCCACGTTGTCGGGTCTTCGCCCGAGATCCTGGTCCGGCTCGAGGATGAAAACGTCACCGTGCGTCCGATCGCAGGCACACGCAAGCGCGGCGCGACCGTGGCCGAAGATCTCGCGCTGGAGAAGGACCTGCTGTCCGACGCGAAGGAGTGCGCAGAGCATCTGCAGCTGCTTGACCTGGGACGCAACGATGCCGGCCGGGTGTCGGAGATCGGCACCGTGCGGGTGACCGAGCAATTCAATGTCGAGCGCTATTCGCACGTGATGCACATCGTGTCCAACGTCGAGAGCAAACTCAAGGAAGGGCTGAATGCGCTCGCCGTGCTCCGTGCAACCTTCCCCGCCGGGACGGTGTCCGGCGCGCCGAAGGTGAGGGCCATGGAAATCATCGACGAACTGGAGCCGGTCAAACGCGGTATTTACGCTGGCGCGGTAGGCTACGTCGGTTTTCACGGCGACATGGATCTGGCGATCGCAATTCGCACTGCGGTGATCAAGGATGGACAGATTCACGTGCAGGCGGGTGCCGGCATCGTTGCCGATTCCGACCCCGAAGCCGAATGGCAGGAAACCCACAGCAAGGCGCGCGCGATGCTGCGCGCGGCAGAGATGGCCGAAGGCGGCCTGGATACTCAAGGCTGACAAGGACGACTGACATGCTGCTGATGATCGACAACTACGACAGTTTCACCTACAACCTGGTGCAGTATTTCGGCGAGCTGGGCGCCAAGGTGAAAGTATTCCGCAACGACGAGATCTCGCTCGAGCAGATCGCGTCCATGCAACCGGCGCACCTGGTGATTTCGCCCGGGCCATGTTCCCCCGCCGAAGCCGGTATCTCGGTGGCGGCAATCCGCGAGTTCGCTGGCAAGCTGCCCATTCTCGGTGTCTGCCTGGGGCATCAGAGCATCGGTGCGGCCTTCGGGGGACGCATCGTGCACGCCCAGCGCCTGATGCATGGCAAGACCTCGCCGGTGCACCATCTCGACAAGGGCGTGTTTCGCGGTCTGCCCAATCCGCTGATCTGCACCCGTTACCATTCCCTGGCCATCGAACGCGAGAGCCTGCCCGACTGTCTCGAAGTGACGGCCTGGACCGAGGATGGCGAGATCATGGGTGTGCGCCACAAAACGCTGGATGTCGAGGGCGTGCAGTTCCACCCCGAATCCATTCTGACCGAGCGCGGGCACGACCTGCTCCGGAATTTCCTCGACCGCGGCGATGCATTGCCGGCTGCGGCCTGACCGACATGAGGACGAACATCATGATGACTGCTCAACAAGCGCTGCAGCGCACGATCGAGCACCGTGAAATTTTCTTTGACGAGATGCTGTCGCTGATGCGCCAGATCATGGCCGGCGAGATCTCGCCGGTGATGACTGCTGCGATCCTGACCGGTCTGCGCGTCAAGAAGGAGACCATCAGCGAAATCACGGCCGCGGCGACGGTGATGCGCGAACTGGCAACCAGGGTGGTGGTGAACCCGCCGCACGATCACTTTCTCGATGTGGTTGGAACCGGTGGTGATGGCACGCATACGTTCAATATCTCGACCGCGACCATGTTCGTGGCGGCTGCTGCCGGTGCGCGCGTGGCCAAACACGGCAATCGCGGTGTGTCGTCAAAGTCGGGCAGTGCAGATGTGCTCGAAGCCTTGGGCGTCAAGCTGACGCTGAGCGCCGAGCAGGTCGCCGAGTGCATCGAAGCCACGGGTATCGGCTTCATGTTCGCCCCCAACCACCACAGTGCGATGAAAAATGTCGCTCCGGTGCGCCGTGAGATGGGCGTGCGGACCATCTTCAACATCCTCGGGCCGCTGACCAATCCGGCGGGCGCCCCCAATACCCTGATGGGGGTCTTCCATCCCGATCTCGTCGGTATCCAGGCGCGCGTCATGCAGCGTCTCGGCGCCAACCATGTGCTGGTGGTTCACGGACTTGATGGCATGGATGAGGTCAGCCTTGGGTCGGGCACGCTGGTAGCAGAACTGAAGGACGACCAGATCACCGAATACGAGATCCACCCTGAAGACTTCGGCCTGGCCATGGTGGGCAGTCGCAACCTGCGGGTCGAAGATGCCGATGAGTCACGGCGTACCTTGCTGGGTGCGCTTGAGAACGAGCCCGGCCCAGCGTGCGAGATCGTCGTGTTCAATGCCGGTGTGGCCCTGTACACCGCCAATCTGGTGGATTCGATCGGTGACGGCATTCAGCGCGCGCGCGAGATTGTCGTCAGCGGGGCGGCACGCGCCAAACTGGACGAATTCGTGCAGTACACGCGTCGTTTCGAGACCGCCTGATGAGCGACATCCTGAACCGGATCTGCGCGGTCAAGGTCGATGAAGTCGCTGCCGCAAGCGCACTCAAATCGCTGAGCACGATTCGCGCCGAGGCTGAAGCGCAGCCGGCGGGCCGTGATTTTGTCGGCGCCCTTCGCGGCAGGATCGCGGCGGGCAGTGCTGCGGTGATCTCCGAAATCAAGAAGGCGAGCCCGTCCCGTGGGGTGATCCGCGAGGACTTCCGCCCGGCGGAGATCGCGCGCGCCTACGAACAGGCGGGTGCGGCCTGCCTGTCCGTGCTGACCGACAAGCCTTTCTTTCAGGGCGCGCCCGAATATCTGCAGGCGGCGCGGGCGGCATGTTCGTTGCCGGTGCTGCGCAAGGACTTCCTGGTTGACCCCTACCAGGTGTTCGAAGCGCGAGCCATGGGCGCTGACGCCGTTCTGCTGATCGCGGCCTGCCTCGATCTTGCGCAGATGCGTGAAATGGAATCGATTGCGAGCGCGCTCGGCATGTCCGTGCTGGTCGAGGTGCACGATGGTGCCGAGCTCGAACAGGCGCTGCAGTTGCAGACGCCGCTGGTCGGTATCAACAACCGCAATCTGCGCACTTTCGACGTGTCCCTGCAGACCACGCTCGACTTGCTGCCGGCCATTCCCGCGGATCGCATCGTGGTTACCGAGTCGGGGATCCTGCGCCCGGAGGACGTGAGCCTGATGCGAGGGCAGGGCGTAAATGCCTTCCTCGTCGGTGAGGCTTTCATGCGGGTGCCTGACCCCGGTCAGGGGCTGCGCGCCCTGTTTGGCTAGCCTGTGAGCGACCCGGAGCCTGCAGCAGACCTCCCCCAGACCCGCCGACGCTGGCGGCGCGGGTTTGCCATTTCAGGAGCGGCGCTCTTCGGGTTTCTCGCACTTCTCGTCTGGGGGCTGGCAACCGAATCCGGCTTGAAGCTCATTGCCGGGCTTGCCAGGTCGGCTGCGCCCGGGCTGCTCACGCTGGGTGAAGTTCGCGGGCGGCTGATCGGCCCGCTGGAAGTTGATGATCTCGCCTTGCGCATGCCCGACCTTGAGCTTGAGCTTGAGGTGCTGCACCTCGACTGGGCGCCGCGGGCGCTGTTGTCTGGCCGCGTGCAAGTCGCGGACCTCACGATCGCCAGGCTCGATGTGCGCACCCGTGCAAACGACGAGCCGTCGCAGCCGCTGAGCTTGCCCGATCACCTGCGTCTTCCGGTCGAACTGCAAGTCTCGCGGATCGCGGTCGGAGCGCTGACGGTTCATCATGTTGCGGCAGGTGAGGCGCTGTCTTCGGATACTGCGAGTGTATTCAGCGCCAGCGATATTGCGCTCGCGCTCGCTAGTGACGGTACGCGTCACCGCTTGCAGCAACTCGATGCCGTGCTGCCGTTCGGCAAACTCAGCCTGACGGGCGGCATCGACGTCGAGGCGCCTTTCGCGCTCGAATTGAGGGCTGCACTCGGGGGCAGAATCGATGCGGGTCAGGTGCCCGAGGGCATTGCGCTTGGTGCCGAGGCCCGCGACTACCGCGTCGAACTCGATGCGAGCGGTGTGCTGGCCGAGCCAGTGCTCGAGCTTCGTGCCAGTGGCGCAGGGCTGAGCGGCGAGGGGCGGGTCGAAGCGACTCCGTTTGCAGACGTGCCCTTGCGCGCGCTCGAGCTTGGGCTTGGTGAGTTCGACCCATCCCTGTTCGTCCCCGCTGCCCCAAAAGCGCTGCTGAGACTGGATGCGCGCTTGCAGGCTGGCGCGACGGATGGATTGAGCCTGAGTGGCCCGTTTTCCATCCGTAACTCGCGTCCTGCTGCGCTTGACGCTGGGGGGGTGCCGCTTGAGAGCCTTGGTGGCACGCTCGCCTGGTCTGCGCGCGGCGCGCGTGTCGATGAGCTCGACGTCCATTTGCCTGGCGGCGGAAAGATTGGCGGGGCGATGGCGTGGACACCACCCGCGAGCGAGTCCGCGCCCATGCCTCCTGTCCCGGACGCTTCCGCTGCGGGGCCTGGCGCCGGGCTCGGACGCCTGACGATGCTGCTTGAAATTGCCGGTATCGATACGGCACGCATCGATGGCCGTCTGCCAAAACAAATGCTTGCGGGGCGTGTCGAGGCCGAGGGGAGCGAAACGCGACAGACCGTGTCGGTCAAGCTGAGTGCAGGCGATGCGCGAGTGGACGCAAGTGGCGTGCTGGAGGCAGAGACTGCGCCCGGTGCGGGACAGCGATTCAAGCTGACCGGGGAATTGCGCCAGGTCGATCCGCGGAAGTTCCACCCTGCTGCGCCGGTCGCGCGCCTCAATCTCGATCTTGATGCCGAGGGCGTACTGGCTGCAGAGCCAGCCGTGTCGGCGCAGTTCAAATTGCTCAACAGCACGTTCGAGGGCCGTGCGCTGTCGGGGAATGGTCGCCTCAAGGTGAGCGGAGCGTTCTTGTCGGACGTTTCGGTCGTGCTCGATCTGGCCGGTAACCGACTGCGAGCGGACGGTGACTGGGGGCGCGTTGCCGATCGCCTGCGTGTTTCTGTCGATGCACCTGCGCTGGCGCAACTTGGATACGGATTGAGCGGACGCGCCGGCGCCGAAGGCGAACTCACCGGGGGCGCCAGGGCGCCCGCCGGATCGCTGCAGTTCTTCGGCGAAAAGCTGCGCCTGCCGGGCGATGTCAGGATCGCGGGTCTGAACGGGCAGGGCCGTCTGGCCGCAGGCGTCGATGGGCCATTCACGTTGTCGGTCGGGGTGTCGGGCGTCGGCGCGGTGGGCGCTGAGGCCGACTGGGTTTCCAGCGCACGGGTATCGGCGGATGGCAGGCGCGACCGCCACCGCATCGAGCTCAGTGTGAGCGGCGCGGAGGAGGACGAACTGAGCCTTGCCCTTGAGGGCGGGTTGACGCTGCAGGATGGCTTGCCGCCGCGGTGGCAAGGAACGCTGTCGAGCCTGAAGACGCTGGGGCGATTCGTTTCGCAGCTGCAGGCGCCGGCCATGTTGTCGCTCGCCAGTGATGAGGTGAGCTTGGGCGTGGCGGTGCTCGAAGCCGGCGAGAAGGGGCGGATACGGCTCGATGACACGCGATGGTCGCCAAAAGGCAGTGCATTCAAGGGCTCACTGACGGGCCTCGCCTTCGGTCTGGTTTCGCGCCCGGAAGGGCGCCCCAGGCGTGGTCCGGGCCCGCTGGTCCTGGGCGCGGAGTGGGATGTGCGGCTGGCCGATACGGTTGAGGGCGAGGCGCGACTGTTTCGCGAGTCGGGCGATCTGGTCGTCAGCGGCGAGATCGGCACCCGGCTTGGCCTCGAGAGTTTCGAAGCGCGGCTGATTGCGCGTGGCAATCGTCTGGCCTTGTCGCTCGGCGCGCTCGGAACGGAACTGGGAGAACTCTCCGGCTCGTTTACTGCGCTGGCTGAACGCACACAGTCGGGCGCGTGGCAGCTTGCGCAGAAAGGCCCGCTGCTGGGGTCTGCACGGCTGAAAATGCCGTCCATTGCCTGGGTCGGACGTTTGATGCGGGAGAACGTGGAGACTGCGGGCAGCCTCGATGCGGTGTTCTCCGTGTCGGGTACGCCCGATGCGCCTGTTGCCAGCGGAAGCATCAACGGACGTGATCTGCAGTTCGCGCTCGTCGATCAGGGGCTGGTCCTGTCCGGTGGCGAACTCGTTGCAGATTTCGATCGTGACCGCCTGCGCCTGTCCACCCTGCGCTTCGTGTCGGCCAACCGGGTGAAGCCGCGAGACAGCCGGGTGCCGTTTGAGGCGCTCACCGCAACGCCCGGACATCTCAGTGCCTCGGGCGAAATCGCCCTCGAATCGGGCAAGGGGGTTTTCGATTTCGCGGCCGACCGCTTGCCCCTGCTTCAACGTGAGGATCGCTGGTTGATCCTGTCGGGGAAGGGGCGTGCGCGTTCGACGTGGACCTCGCTGGACCTCGATGCGGACTTTCGTGCCGATGCGGGCTTTTTCGCGATCGACGATTCGCCCCCGCCAAGCCTTTCAGACGATGTCGTGCTTCTGGGGCGTCAGGCACCAGCGCCGGGTCGATTTGCGCTCACCGTGCGTCTTGGGGTGAAGCTCGGAGATGCACTCTACCTTTCAGCGATGGGCATCGATACGCGGCTCGCCGGTGCGCTGGAGTTGCGCATGGCCCCCGGGGTGCCGCTCAATGCCGTTGGTTCCATTTCAACGGTGGGAGGGAGTTATCAGGGCTATGGTCAACGCCTGAGCATCGAGCGCGGGCTGATCAACTTCCAGGGATCTGTCGACAATCCGGGACTGAATATCGTTGCCCTGCGCAAGGGGCTGGAGGTGGAGGCGGGGGTGTCGATCAGCGGCAGTGCCCGCCGTCCGCAGGTGAAGCTGGTGTCCGACCCTGCGGTGCCCGATCCCGAGAAACTGTCCTGGATCGTGCTCGGGCGGGCACCCGATGCGGGTGGCGGCGCAGATCTGGCGCTGCTGGTGCCGGCCGCGCAGGCCTTGCTGGGCGGCTCAGGCGGAGGGATGACCGAGGAGCTTTCGCGCAGCCTGGGCTTCGACAGCTTTTCGATCGGCCAGGGTGAGCTCAACAGTAGCTCGCGTTCGGCAACCAGTCGCGTCCTGGGTAGCGGCTCCCGCATCAGCAGTGGTCCGACCGTGTCGGGTCAGGTGTTGAGCGTGGGCAAACGTCTGAGTTCCGATCTGGTGCTCTCTTTTGAGCAAAGCCTTGGTGGTGCCGAGTCGTTGGTGAAGCTGACCTACCAGCTCGGACGCAGGGTATCGGTGGTGGCGCGCGGCGGCACCGACAACGCGGTCGACATCTACTACACTTTTTCCTTCCGTTGAATCTTGCAAACAGATGACGGATGACACGAATGAAAGTGTCGCGCTGTGGTCACAATGTTGAAGAGGCCGGAAATCGCCGGTTTCCGATGCCGGATGATGGCCTTCGGGATGCACGACTTGCTGCTGAATTTCATGAGGAAAAACGATGACGAAGACGACGGAGCCCACGACACTCGGAACTGCCATTCTCGGCGGCGGCTGCTTCTGGTGCCTGGAAGCGGTGTTTCGCGAGGTCGAGGGCGTGGTGTCGGTCACATCGGGCTATGCCGGCGGGCACGTGGAAGCGCCGACGTATCGCCAGGTGTGCGAAGGCACGACTGGCCATGCCGAAGTCGTGAAGCTTGAGTTCGATCCGGCACGGGTGAGCTATCGTGAGCTGCTGGAGATTTTCTTCGTCATTCATGACCCGACCACGCCCAACCGCCAGGGAAACGACATCGGCACCCAGTATCGCTCGGTTATTTTCGTCAATGACGATGAGCAGTTGCATGTCGCGCTTGCACTGATCGAAGAACTCGGAGAGGCGCGTATCTACCCGCATGCGATTGTGACCCGGGTTGAACGCTCGGTGCCGTTCTGGCCCGCAGAGGTCGAGCACCATGAGTACTACGCCAATCACAGCGACCAGCCCTACTGTCAGTACGTCGTTGCGCCCAAGGTCTCCAAGTTTCGCGAGAAGTTTGCCAGCCGGCGACGCCAGGACGGTTAGAATCGCTGCCTTTACATCCCAGTCAGGAGATCCCCATGACCCAGACCACGACGGCCAGCGGCCTGATCATCGAAGAAATCGAAGTCGGTAGCGGTGAGGCCGCGACCAAAGGCCAGATGGTTTCGGTGCATTACACGGGATGGCTGACCGACGGCAGCAAGTTCGATTCGAGCAAGGATCGAAACGATCCGTTCAATTTTCCCCTTGGCAAGGGACATGTCATTCGCGGTTGGGACGAAGGCGTGGAGGGCATGCAGGTCGGCGGCAAGCGCAAGCTGACCATTCCGCCTGCGCTCGGCTATGGCGTGCGCGGTGCAGGCGGGGTGATTCCGCCCAACGCAACGCTGGTGTTTGAAGTCGAACTGCTAAAGCTAATCTGAGCGTCGTGCGGGCCTCACAGAGGGAGATGCCCGCGCGTTTTCATCGCATATCGTGCCCCGTGCGGGGCGTGCAAGAGTGGATGGCATGAAACTCGATCAGACCCAGATGCGCATTCTTTCGCTGCTGCAGAAAGACTCCACCCTCAGTACCCAGGCGCTCGCCGACAAGGTCGGCATGTCGCCTTCGCCATGCTGGCGGCGGGTGAAGGAGATGGAGGAGGCCGGTCTGATCCGCGGCTATGTCGCCCTGGTCGATCGACAGAAGCTGGGCCTTGGCACCTGCGTGTGGGTGCGGATCAAGCTCAAGCAGCACAGCGCCGATGTGCTCGACCGCTTCGAGCAGGTGGTCAAGAGCTGTAACGAGGTCGTCGAGTGCTACGAACTGCTCGGTGAGACCGACTGCCTGCTCAAGCTCTATCTGCCGAGCCTCGAGGCCTTTTCGTCCTTCATGCACAATTTCCTGCTCAAGATCCCCGAAATCGACGTCACCCATTCGAGCGTGGCGCTGCGCGAGATCAAGAACGAAACAGCGCTGCCGCTTTGAGTCGGCAGGGCTGTCGCGGGCGGTGCCGCTCAGGCAGCGCCCGTTTTGTTGTGCTCAGAGATTGCTGACGAACACGATCAGCACGCCAACGGGTGCCACGAACCTGGCCACAAAGGACCACAGGCCGAAGGCGCCGGCCGAGAGCCTCAGCTCCTTGCGCACGCTGTCGCGGTCGAGGTACCAGGCCGCAAAGACGATTGCACCGAGTCCGGTCAGGGGCAGCAGGAACTTGCTGGTGAGCTGATCGAGCAGGTCGAAGATGTTCAGACCGAAGATCAGTACATCCCCCCACACATTGAAGGACAGCAAGGCGGCGATGCCCAGGGCCCAGGTGGCCATGCCGGCGATCGCGGTTGCACCCAGGCGGTTGAGCGGCGTGCGTTCTTCGATCAGCTCCACTACCGGTTCGAGCAGCGAGATGGCCGAGGTGAGCGCGGCAAAGGTGAGAAGCAGGAAGAAAAGCGTACCCAGTACCAGACCACCGGAGATATTGCCGAAGGCCAGCGGCAGGGTGACGAAGATCAGCCCGGGGCCTGCGGCGGGGTCGAGGCCGTTGGCAAACACGATGGGAAAGATCGCCAGCCCGGCCGCAATCGCGATCACGGTATCCATCAGCACGACGGTGCGCGCGGTGCGCAGCAGATTGACGTCCTGACCGAGGTAGGAGCCGTAGGCCATCATGATGCCCATGCCGAGCGACAGGGTGAAGAAGGCGTGGCCGAGCGCGGCCAGCACCACCTTGCCGTCGAGCTTGCTCCAGTCGGGGTTGAACAGATACTG
>JALNWS010000054.1 GCA_023230755.1 Azoarcus sp. | reverse complement strand
GTCATTGCAAGAGGTTTCTTGAAATGAAAAACCCCGGTAAATCCGGGGTTCTTGCGCTGTTTCTGGGTGTCAATGCAATCTTGTGAAACCTCTAGAAAGAGCTTGATTGGCTCAGACGTTGAACAGGAAGTTCAGTACGTCGCCATCCTTGACCACGTAGTCCTTGCCTTCGGCGCGCATCTTGCCCGCTTCCTTGGCCGCCGACTCACCCTTGTAGGTGATGAAGTCGTCGAAGGAGATGGTCTGGGCGCGGATGAAGCCGCGCTCGAAGTCGGTGTGGATCACGCCCGCGGCCTGCGGTGCGGTGTCGCCGACGTGGATGGTCCATGCGCGTACTTCCTTCACTCCGGCGGTGAAGTAGGTCTGCAGGCCGAGGAGGGTGTAGCCGGCCCGGATGAGGCGATCGAGGCCGGGCTCTTCGAGGCCCATGGATTCAAGGAAGTCCTTCTTGTCTGCGTCCTCGAGGTCGGCGATTTCGGCTTCGATGGAAGCACAAAGGGCCACCACCTGGGCGCCTTCTGCGGCAGCATGGGCTCGGACGGCGTCGAGCTGCGGGTTGTTCTCGAACCCGTCTTCGGCAACGTTGGCAGCGTAGAGCACCGGCTTCTGGGTGATCAGGCAGAACTGCTTGATCAGGGCGAGTTCTTCCTTGGTCAGGTCGAGGGCGCGCACCGGCTTGGCCTGGTCGAGCTGGGCAATGCACTGTTCGAGCACCGCAACCAGCGCCTTTGCTTCCTTGTCGCCGGCGGCTGCGGGGCGCTTGTAGCGGTTGAGCGCCTTATCCACCGTTGCCATGTCGGCGAGTGCGAGTTCGGTGTCGATGACTTCGATATCGCGGAGCGGATCGACGCTGCCGGAGACGTGGATCACGTTGTCGTCGGCGAAGCAGCGGACCACGTGGACGATGGCGTCAGTTTCGCGGATGTTGGCGAGGAACTGGTTACCCAGGCCTTCGCCCTTGGATGCACCGGCGACCAGACCGGCAATGTCGACGAACTCGACGATGGCGGGCTGAACGCGCTGCGGCTTGACGATCTCCGACAGCGCGTCGAGACGCGGGTCTGGCACTTCAACAATGCCGACGTTGGGCTCGATGGTGCAGAAGGGATAGTTGGCCGCTTCGATACCCGCCTTGGTGAGGGCGTTGAACAGGGTCGACTTGCCGACGTTGGGCAGGCCGACGATTCCGCATTTCAGGCTCATGACTGGGTTTCGTCCTTGGTGTTGTCGGGCGCACCGCGCGTTTCTGCAGTGGGCCTCGGGGCCTTCGGTGGCTTGGGTGGTTTGGGCTGGGCAGGGCGCGCATTGAGGCGCTGGGTCGCTGCCGTCCAGTCGCCACGGGCCAGAACAGGCCAGGCAAGCAGGGCCCGATCAATGGCTTCGTCGATCAGCGCCTGCTCTTCGCGCCGGGCGGGCTTGAGCACGTAATTGACTACTTCGTTGCGATCGCCGGGGTGGCCGATGCCGATACGCAGGCGCCAGTAGTCGTTGGTGTTGAGGTGGGCTGAGGTGTCCTTCAGGCCATTGTGACCGCCGAGTCCACCGCCGAACTTCAGTCGTAACTGGCCGGGCGGAACGTCGAGCTCGTCGTGCACCAGCAGAATCTCGGCCGGTTCGATACGGTAAAACCGTGCCAGTGCGCCAATGGCCTGTCCAGAACGGTTCATGAAGGTCTGCGGCATGAGCAGCATGACGCCGGCGTCGCGCGCATTGGCGACCAGCCCGTGAAAACGTGACTCATGCGAGAAGCGTGCGCCGAGCTGGTCGGCGAGGCGCTCACAAAACCAAAACCCGGCGTTGTGCCGGGTTTCGGAATACTCGGTGCCGGGATTGCCGAGACCGACAACAAGACGGGGAGGGCGTGCTGCCGCAGTCGTCATCGTCGTTCAGTCCCGGGAAACCCGTTTGGCAGCCGCCGCAATCACTCTGCGGCTGCTTCGCCTTCTTCGCCTTCGCCTTCGTCAGACTGGGCGGCGAGGCTGCCACGCGGCGTTTGCGCGCTGGCCACAACCGGGTCGCCTTCGCCGTGGTGCACGGTGGTGACGCCTTCCGGCAGGGTAAGCTGGGAAACGTGAATCGAGTCACCCGGCTCAAGGCCGATGAGGTCGACCGTGACGAATTCCGGCAGCTTGGACGGCAGGCACTCGACGTCGAGTTCGGTCACGACGTGAGCCACGATGCAGCCACCGGTCTTGACCGCCGGGCACTCGTCGCCGTTGATGAAGTGCAGGGGCACCTTCAGGTGGATGGTTTCGTTAGCATTGACGCGCTGGAAGTCGATATGCATGACTTGCTGCTTGTAGGCGTGCCACTGCGCGTCACGCAGCAGGACGGTTTCCTTGGTGCCGTCAATGTTGATGGCCAGTACGGAAGCGTGGAAAGCTTCCTTCTTGAGCAGGTGGAACAGCTCGTTGTGGTCCATCAGGATCGGCTGGGCTGCAGCTTCGCCACCGTAGACGATGCCGGGAAGCTGGCCTTCGCGACGCAGGCGGCGGCTCGCACTCGATCCCTGCAGTTCGCGCTTTACAGCCTTGAATTCGATTTGCATGTGTACTACTCCAGTTGATGAGGTCTCTGCCCGCGACCAGGCAGAGATGAAAAGGCCCGCAGCATGCTGCGGGCCGAAAGATCATTCCATGAACAGCGAGGAAACCGATTCCTCGTTGCTGATGCGAAGCATGGTGTCGGCAAGCAGCGAGGCCACCGAGACCTGACGGATGCGGTTGCTGGCCTTGGCGTCCTCGCGCAACGGGATGGTGTCGGTGACGACCAGTTCGTCGAGTTCGGACTCGTTGATACGCGCAACCGCAGCACCCGACAGCACGGCGTGCGTGCAGTAGGAGAGCACGCGCTTGGCACCGTTGGCCTTGAGCGCACTGGCCGCCTTGCACAGCGTACCGGCGGTGTCGACGATGTCGTCCATGATCACACAGGTGCGGTCTTCGACTTCGCCGATGATGTTCATCACCTCGGAAACGTTGGCCTTGGGACGACGCTTGTCGATGATCGCGAGATCACACTCGAGACGTTTGGCGAAGGCCCGTGCGCGCACCACGCCGCCGACGTCGGGCGAGACCACCATCAGGTTTTCGTATTTCTGCTTGTCGAGATCGGCCAGCAGCACGGGGGCGGCATAGACGTTGTCGACCGCGATGTCGAAGAAGCCCTGGATCTGGTCAGCATGCAGGTCCATGGTCAGCAGACGCTGAACACCGACAGCCTGCAGCATGTTGGCGACAACCTTCGCGGTGATTGCCACCCGGGCCGAACGCGGACGGCGGTCCTGACGGGCATAACCGAAATAGGGAATCGCGGCGGTGACGCGGCCGGCCGAAGCACGTTTGAGGGCGTCAACGAGAACCAGCAGTTCCATCAGGTTCTCGTTAGTGGGCGCACAGGTGGGCTGAAGGATGAATACATCCTTGCCACGCACGTTTTCGAGCAACTCCACATTGACTTCGCCGTCGGAGAAGCGGCCTACCGTGGCCGAACCGAGGGAAATGCCCAGCCGCCGAACCACATCTGCTGCGAGTTTGGGGTTGGCGTTGCCAGTGAAGACCATCAGGCTGCCGTAGGGCATGACCGAATCTCCGATGCCGATAGAATGAAACTGTCTTCAAAAACGACTCGGGCAGGCCAGAGGCCTGCCCGTCGTAATGTGGCTGGGGAAGAAGGATTCGAACCTTCGAATGCCGGAATCAAAATCCGGTGCCTTGACCAACTTGGCGACTCCCCAATTAAAACCTGATCACTCGCCGAGGCGACTCATCGGATGCTGTGCCAGGCTAGAAGCCTTCCAGGCCAGCCAGGGTGTCGGGCATTGCTTGACGATACGTTGAGCCAGAGCTTCCGAATCGACTGCCGCATACACACAGGCCCCTGAGCCAGTCATCCTTGCTGGTGCAAATTGCGCCAACCAGTCGATTGCCTCAGCCACTTCCGGGTACTTTCTGCACGCTACTGCTTGCAGGTCGTTCCGTGCATGGCTTGCTGTGAAGTCCGCTATTTTGATGGGGACGCTATCTCTCGTCAAGCCCTTCGATGAAAAAATTTCTGCTGTCGATATTCCGACGCCAGGAGAGACCACAACGTACCAGGCTGGCTCAAGGTTCATGGGCTGGAATTTCTCTCCTACACCTTCGGCAAACGCATCCCGGCCGTAGATGAAGAAAGGGACATCGGCGCCGAGTTCGAGGCCGAGCGCCTGCAGCTGTTCAGGACTGAGGCCGGTGCGCCACAGGTGGTTGAGCGCCATCAGTGTGGTTGCCGCATCCGAACTGCCACCGCCGAGTCCGCCGCCCATTGGCAGGACCTTGTGCACGGTGATGTCAGCGCCGGCGCTGCAATGTGTCGACTGCTGCAGCCGTCGCGCGGCCCGGATCACGATGTCGTCGTCTTCGGGGACGCCAGGCAGGTCGGATACGCGGCGGATGAGGCCGTCTTCACGCAGCTTGAAATCGAGTGTGTCGCCCCAGTCGAGCAGGCGGAATGCCGTTTGCAGCAAATGGTAGCCGTCGGCCCTGCGACCGGTGACATGCAGGAACAGGTTGAGCTTGGCCGGGGCCAGACAGCCACTGAGTTGGGGGGCGGGCGAGGATGCGGCGTGAGTCAGGGTTGCAGAGTCCATCGGTCGATCACAAGTCGGACGCGGGCGTCGCCACGCGATATTTCAAGACGGCGCGGCAGGGCATCTGCCGCGGGGTTGAGGTATTCGGTGTAGTCGATGCGCCAGCCCTGATCGATGACCAGACTTGGCCGGCCGACCTCGTCGAGGCTGCGGACCTCGGCGTCCGGTTGCGGGCTGGCCTGAATCCAGCCGGGAAGGCGCTGCAGGGGAAGGTCGACGCCGATGAGCGCAGGAAGCAGTTCGGACGCGCTGGCGGCGCGCTGGCGCCTGCCGTCAGCCAGCATCAGTTCGGCCCCTGCCGCGTTGCTGTCGAGGCGCGCGACGATCTGCCCCAGCGGGCTGTACGCGGTCCATTGGTCTGCGGACTGGGCGTGGCGCCACTCGATCTGACCGTTGGCGGCGCGCTCGCCGTCCGTGGCGGACAGGCGTCCATCGACCTCGAAGTACGGAATGGCGGCGCGGATCACCGCGGCGCTTCCGGGCACGGGTTGCAGCGGCGCACAGGCGCTGAGCAGGGCCGTACTGAGGGCCAGCCCAAGAAGCTTCCGGCGCACCGGTCTGGCAGCCGTCATGGTTTGAGCAGGCGCAGCGCGGTGTTGCGCAGGGTCTCGTTGTCAGGGTGTCCGGCAAGTGCGTCGTCGAGCAGTGTTGCCGCTTCATCATGGCGGCCAAGCGTCCACAGGACGTCGCCAAGGTGTGCAGCAATCTCGGGGTCCGGGCGCATCGCGTAGGCGCGCTGGAGGTGAGCGAGCGCGGCTTCGTTGTTGCCACGCCGAAAGTTGACCCAGCCGAGGCTGTCGAGGATGAAGGCGTCGTCCGGCGCAAGCTCGTGTGCACTGGCGATCAGCTTCTCGGCCTCTTCAAGGTTGATGCCGCGGTCGGCAAATGAGTAGCCGAGGGCGTTCTTCGCATGTGCATGATCAGGCGTCAGCGCGATGACCTTGCGCAGGCGCCCCTCCATCACTTCCAGACGGTCCAGGCGCTCGGCGAGCATGGCAGACTCGTAGAGCAGGTCGGCATCGTCGGGCGCTTGCAGCAAGGCCTCGTCGATGAGATCGAACGCTTCCTCCGTGCGGCCGGCATCGCGCAACATCTGTGCCTCGGCCAGGCGGTAGCGCCTGCTCAGGCTTGCGTCCTCCGTCGGGGTCTGCAGAAGGCTGCGTGCTTCATCCAACTTGCCTTCGCGCGCCAGGCTGTGCGCGCTACGGATGCGGGCTTCAGCGTAATGCGCGCCGGGGGCAACGGATTCGAACCACTTGCGTGCGGCCGCGCCGTCCTTGCGCTGTTCGGCGATTTGCCCGAGATGAAGGCGGATGGCGTCCGCTTCGGGATGGCCGGCTTCCAGCGCCCTTGTCAGCAAGGGTTCGGCCATGACGGGGTCGTCCAGCTGAAGCGACAGCAGGGCAACTGAGTAAAGCAAGTCGCGATCGCCGGGGGCGCTGTCCAGTAGCGCCATGAACTCGGTGCGCGCGGCTTTGAACTGCTTGGCGGCAATCAGGCTGCGCGCGTAACCGAGTCGGAGATTGCGGTTGTCGGGTTGACGCGCGACCGCCTCCTGCAACAGCTTGCTTGCTTCGGTATGAGCGCCGGTCTGCAACAGGAGCTGAGCCTTGAACAGCAGGCCGGTCTCCCAGTCTGGGCGCAGAAGCAGCGCGGCGTTGATTGCGGTCAGCGACTCCATCGGACTGCCGGCAATGGCGGCGGACTGGGCGCGGGCGAAATGGGCTTCCGGGTGTTCGAGGTAGGGCTCGGTGAGGCGGATGACCATTGCCTGGACCGCTGCCTTGTCTTCCATTCTCGACAGCGCCCGGTTCAGGCCCATCAGGTTGGCGTCCAGATTTGCAGGTGCCTGGGCAAGTGCGCGGGCCAACTGAATCTGTACGTCTTCCAGGCGGCCGCCGTGGGCGCTGACCACGCCTGCGAGCAGGTGCTTGGCCTCTTCCGAATCGGGATCGGTTTCGCTCCAGATTCGTGCCGCCTCGGCCGCCATGTCGGCGTTGCGCGCAAACAGTGCCACTTCCGCGGCGCGGCGCGCAATGCGCGGATCACGTGTGTCGCGCGCGAGTTCGAGGTAGAGCTGTGCGGCAAGGCCTATCTGCCCGCGCGCGCCGGCGATTTCAGCCAGCAGAAAACGGTAGAGCGTCTGCGAGGTGAGCTCCTGGGCCGGCAGCGTGCTTGCCGGTGGCGCGTCCTCAGCAAGGGCAAAGGCGCCCGGTGACAGGCCCAGCAGGAGGGCGGTGCCGAGGTGTGCTAGGCGACGGGCAATGGTGCGGTTCATAAGGCGGTCTGGCTGGTTCCGTGGGCTCGGCTGGTGGGCTTTGCAGGTTCGGGGCGCTGCATGCGGTACAGGTTTGCGATGCAGGTACTATGCCTTGGAGGGCTGTTTTAGAATTCGGTTCGCCTCATGGTAGGCACTTTGCCCCTGCACCGGCAAGCTGCCCGTGTTTCAGCCCACTTTCACGGATCATCGATGCCCGAGTTGCCCGAAGTCGAAACCACCTGTCGCGGCGTCCGCCCGCATGTCGAGGGTCATGTGCTGACAGCGCTGGTGGTGCGCAATCCGCGTTTGCGCCAGCCGGTTCCACCGACGCTGGCCGGGGAAGTCTCCGGACGCAGCCTGGCGCGCGTGTGGCGCCGGGCAAAATATCTGGTGTTCGATTTCGGCAGTGGCAGCGTGATTGTGCATCTTGGCATGTCGGGGAGCCTGCGGGTGATTGATCCCGGCGAGCCTGCCGGTGTACATGATCATGTGGATTTTGTGTTCGGCGATCGTGCCTTGCGTCTGCGCGATCCGCGCCGCTTCGGCCTGGTTGTGTGGCAGCAGGGCGCGGCCGAGGCGCATCCGCTGCTTGCCTCGCTCGGGCCGGAGCCGCTGGGCGACGCTTTCGACGGCGGGTGTCTGTATCGGCTGAGTCGTGGCCTGCGCGCGCCGGTGAAGCATGTGCTGATGGACAGTCATCGTGTTGTGGGGGTGGGCAATATCTACGCTTCCGAAAGCCTGTTCCGGGCCCGCATTCACCCCCTGGAGCAGGCTGGGCGGATCGGGCTCGCGCGCTATCAGCGACTTGCCGACGCGGTGCGGGTGACTCTGGCCGCCGCAATCGAGGCCGGAGGCAGCACGCTGAGGGACTTCGTTGGGGGTGACGGCCAGCCCGGCTATTTTCAGCAGCAGTATTTCGTCTACGGACGTGACGGCGAATCCTGTCGGGTCTGCGATACGCCGATTGAGCGGCTCGTGAGCGGGCAGCGCGCGAGTTTCTTTTGCCCGCAGTGCCAGCGCAGGGGGCGCTGATACTGTGCTCGGGAGGCCGGCGGGCGGTTGAAGGAATGGCACGTCGAAGCGATCGGCGCTATGCTGACGGAGTGAGTGGAATGCGCGCTCAAGGTATTGGCAGAACAGGTGAAGTGATCATGACTCTGGCAGAACAGTTTTCCGCCTACAGCCGCTGGCGCGGCGAGGCCATGGAATCGGTGGCGCGTTTGCGCAGTTGGCTGACGCGTAACGATGTTGGCGATGCTCAGGCCGACCTCCGCCTGCAGTACGCGATCGAGCGCCTGCGCGAAGACAAGTTGACGATCGCCTTTGTCGCCGAATTTTCGCGTGGCAAGTCCGAGCTGATCAATGCCATCTTCTTTTCCGATTACGGAGATCGCATTCTTCCGTCCAGTGCGGGCCGTACGACCATGTGTCCGACCGAGCTGCAATGGACGGCAGGGGCGACGCCGGAGTTGCGGCTGCTGCCGATTGCGACACGTGTCCTGCAGGCACAGGTCAGTGAGCTCAAGCTCAAGGCCGACGAATGGACCGTGGTGCCGTTGAAGACGGGTTCTGCCAAAGAGCTGCAGGACGCCCTCGCGCGCGTCGGCGAGGTGCAACGGGTGAGCCAGGAGGAGGCCGGGCGGCTCGGATTCACGGTGGACCCCAGCGGGGACAACGGATTGAAGCCCGGCAGTGATGGCCTGGTGGAAGTGCCGAGCTGGCGCCATGCAGTGATCCAGTTTCCTCACCCCTTGCTTGAGCAGGGCTTGGTGGTGCTTGACACCCCGGGCCTGAACGCAATTGGTGCCGAGCCCGAACTGACGCTGTCGCTGCTGCCCAATGCGCATGCAGTGCTGTTCATTCTTGCCGCCGATACCGGCGTGACCCAGAGCGACCTCGCCGTGTGGCGTGAGTACGTCAGTGTCGGTCAGCGTCGGCAGAAAGGGCGCATGGTCGTGCTCAACAAGATTGACGGACTGTGGGATGGCCTGCGCGAGGAGGCCCGGATCGACGCCGAAATTGCGCGCCAGGTACAGACTGTTGCCGAAACGCTGGATGTGGAGCCGCGGGCGGTTTTTCCCGTTTCCGCGCAAAAGGGTCTGGTCGCACGGGTAAATGGGGATGGGCCGCTGCTGGCACGCAGCCGCCTGCCGGAGCTTGAACGTGCGCTGACCGAGGACCTGCTTCCGACCAAGCAGGAAATCGTGCGCGAAAACACCCTCGGCGAAACGACCGACCTGGTGCACCAGACCACTGCCTTGCTCGATGCACGGCTCTACGGTGTGCGCGAACAGTTGCAGGAGCTCACCGATCTGCGCGGCAAAAACCAGAACGTCATCGAATACATGATGCGCAAGATCCGGGTGGAAAAGGAAGAGTTCGAGCAGGGGCTGCAAAAGTACTACGCGGTGCGCTCCGTCTTCTCCAGCCTGACCAACAACCTGCTGGGGCATCTGGGGCTGGACGCCTTGCGCAACGAGACCCGCCGCACGCGCGAAGCCATGCTCGAGTCGAGCTTCAGTCGCGGTCTGCGCGGCGCAATGGAAGGTTTCTTTGCACATTTGCGCAGCAATCTGAGCCAGTCAACGGCCGAGATTGGCGAGATCACGCGCATGCTCGACAGCATGTACAAGCGTTTCAGCGTGGAGCATGGTCTGCAGCTGACGTCGCCGGAGGCGTTTTCGACGCAGCGATATGAGGCCGAGCTCGACCGCCTCGAGAAGGCGTTCAACCGCCAGATCAACACCACGCTGACGCTGGTGACGACCGAGAAGCACACGCTGACACAGAAGTTCTTCGAAACCGTGGCTGTTCAGGCGCGCCGTACCTTCGAGCTCGCCAATCGCGACGTTGAACAGTGGCTGCGGGCGGTGATGTCGCCACTGGAAACCCAGGTGCGTGAATACCAGTTGCAGCTCAAGCGCCGTCTCGAAAGCGTCAAACGTATCCACCAGGCGACCGACACGCTCGAGGACCGGGTTGATGAGCTCAAGCAGGCCGAAGCCGGGATGCTGACCTTGCTGGAGGAACTCGCCGTGCTGGAAGACGATATCCATCGTGCCCTGGGGGTCGGTCCGGCCGCGGGCGAAGCGCTTGATAGCCGCGCTGCCTGATCGGCGCGCGTTCATTCAGATGGCAAACAAAGCAAGGGCGAGCTGAAAAGCTCGCCCTGTTTCGTGCTGCGCCCGGTCAGGCCGGGCCGCGTCGATGATCAGCCTTTCGCGGTCAGCTTGATGAACTTCTCCATCAGCTGGTCCTTGGTCTCGACGTTGTTCGGGTCGAGCGGGATGCAGTCGACCGGGCAAACCTGTTGGCACTGCGGTTCGTCGAAGTGGCCTACGCATTCGGTGCACTTGTTGGGGTCGATCTCGTAGATTTCGTCACCCTGGTAGATCGCGCCGTTGGGGCATTCGGGTTCGCAGACGTCACAGTTGATGCATTCGTCGGTAATGATGAGAGACATGTGGATTGCTTCCTTGCTATCGCTTTAAATTCACTTTGTGTTGCAACTGCGCAAGCACGCTGGCCTGCACGAACTTGCTAACGTCCCCGCCCAGGCGGGCAATCTCGCGCACCATGGTGGCAGAGATGAACATGTATTCCTCGGCGGGCGTCAGGAATACTGTTTCGACGTCCGGATAGAGTTTGCGGTTCATTCCGGCCATCTGAAACTCATACTCGAAGTCGGAAACCGCACGCAAACCGCGCAATACGACCCGGGCGTGCTGAGTGCGAACGAAGTCCATCAGCAGTCCGCTGAAACCCGTGACCCGGACATTCGGAAAAGGACTCAAGACCTCCTGTGCAATGGCGACACGCTCATCCAGACTGAAAATCGGGCCTTTGCCCGGACTTGCAGCCACCCCTACCACGACTTCCTCAAACAATAGCGCTGCGCGTCTTACGATATCTTCGTGCCCCCGCGTGAATGGGTCGAAGGTCCCTGGGTATAGCGCCACCACATCCTTCATTTCTGCGTTCCCCGCAAGAGATGGAAATGTACCTGTCCGGCGTGACCCTTTCTGACTGTCTGCCATCCGCCCAGGTGCGTCACCGTCGCCTCCGATTCGACATACAGCCATCCATCCGGCTGCATGATCCTGTCGATCATCGGCGCCACGCGCTCGATCCAGTCCTGCCTGTACGGCGGATCAAGAAACACCACATCGAACTTCCGAGGGGTGGATTGCAGGAATTTTACCGCATCGCCGCGAATGATCTCTACCTGCGACGCAAGTAGGGTCTCTTTCGCCTGCTTCAGCGCGCTGAAAGCGCGGGGGTCGTATTCGACCATCGTCACTTTTTCGGCGCCGCGCGAGGCCGCCTCGAAGCCGAGAATGCCGCTGCCTGCAAAGAGATCGAGGCAGTTCAGCCCGTCGAGATCCTGGCCCAGCCAGTTGAACAGGGTTTCACGCACGCGGTCGGGTGTAGGGCGCAGGCCGGGTACGCGGGCCACGTCGAGCAGGCGGGAGCGCCATTCCCCGCCGACAATTCGAACACGACTCATCGTGCCTTGTCGCCTGTGGCGGAGGGCGTCTCTACGTCACCGTCACCGCCGGCGATGATGGTCACGAGGTGCTCGGGACGGACGCGGCGCGAGAATGCGTCGCGCACCTGGGCGCGGCTTACCGCTGCCACTGCGCGCGGGTAGCGGTCAAGCCAGTCGAGCGGAAGCTGGTAAAAACCGATCATGGCGACATAGTCGAGGATCTTGCGATTGGAGTCCAGGCGTAGCCCGAAGCCATTGATCAGGTTGTCCTTGGCCGCCTGCAGTTCGGCCGCCGTCGGGCCTTCGGCGATGAAGGTCCGGAGCGTGTCATTTACAACCTGAAGTGCTTGGGTGGTCTGGTTGCCACGCGTCTGCAGGCCGATCTCGAACGGTCCGGCGACCTGCTGTGGTGCAAAGTAGCTGTAGACGCTGTAGGCGAAACCGCGTTTTTCACGCACCTCGCTAGTGAGACGGGAAACGAAGCCGCCGCCGCCGAGCACGTAGTTGCCGACGAGCAATGGAAAATAGTCGGGATCTTCGCGCGCCATTCCCGGCTGTCCGATCAGGATGTGCGCCTGTGCCGAGGGGTGGGCAATGCGCACGGTCTGTGCCGCAGGCTGTACCGGCGCAGGCAGGGCGGGGGTGTCGACGCCGGCGGGAAGTTCGCGGGTCAGGCGGACAGCGATCTGTTCGGCGGTGGCGCGGTCCACATCACCTACGATGCTGACCGAGGCATGCCGGGCCGCGTAATGGTCGCGGTGAAACGCAAGCAGATCGTCGCGGCTGATCGCCGTGAGGGATTCGGCGGTGACATTCCGGCCGTAGGGGTGACCCGCGTAAGCGACCTCATTGAAGCTGCGTGCGGCCAGCGTTCCTGGCTTGGTGAGGGATTCGCGCAGGCCGGAGATGGCGCGTTCGCGTTCGCGATCGAGTACAGCTGCAGGAAAGGTCGGAGCCGAGGCCAGGGTGGCGGCGAGGCCGACGGCGGCATCGAGTTCTTTGGCTGACGACAGGCTGCGGATCGACAGGCTGCTGCGGTCATTGTCGGTGCCGCCGCTGATCTGCGCGCCGATGTCCGCACTGAGGTCGGACACCGCCTGTTCGTCCAGCGTGCCGGCGCCGGCATCGAGCAGGGCCCGGGTGAGTCCGGCCAGGCCGGTCTTGTCCGCCGGTTCGACCGCGCTGCCGGCGGCAAAGTCGATCTGGATGTCTACCAGAGGCAGCGCCCGGCTCTCGACGAACTGGACGCGGGCGCCGGTGCTGGCCGTCCATTGCTGGATGTCAGGTCCGGCCATCGCCGTATTGCCGAAAAGGAAAACGCCTGCCGCCAGGGCCAGGCTGTTGCGCAGCAGCGTTGCAGCTGCAGGGAAAACGGTGCGAGTTGTCATTGAGTGCGGTTTTCCGGAAGGTCAGTGACGGGTGGCGGAAACAGGTGCGCGCGGCGTCTTTTCACTCACGGGCAGTGGGTCGAGGCGGGCGATGCTCAGCGTGTCGTCGCTGAAGTAACGCTGTGCGACTGCACGTACCTCGTCTGCGGTGACTTCGCGCAAGCCTTCGAGCAGGCGCTCGTCGTCGCGCCACGACAGACCGGCGGCTTCGATATAGCCGATCTCCATCGCCTGCCCCATCAAGGAGTCGCGCTTGTAGACCTTGCTGGCGAGCGCCTGGGTCTTGACCCGGTTGAGTTCGGCCTCGCTTACGCCCTCGTCGCGAATGCGCTGCAGTTCGGCGCGCAGGGCGGTTTCGAGGGTGTCCATGCTCTGCCCTGCGCCCGGCACGCCGTCGAGATAGAACAGGGAAGGGCCGCGACCGGTGCCGTCGTAACCGGCCCCTGCCGCCATCGCGACCCGGGTATCACGAACCAGGTGACTGTTGAGGCGGGCGCCGTCGTAGCCGTCGAGAATGGCAGCCAGCACCTGCAGGGCGTAGGCATCGCGGTCAGCGTCGGGGTTGCGCAGTGCAGGGACTTTCCAGGCCATGGAGAGATAGGGCAGTTCCGCCGGCGCCCTGACCACAGCGGTGCGCGGCCCGTGTTGCTCGGGTTCGGTGCTGATTCTGCGTTCGGGCAGGGGGTTTGTCTTGAGCTTGCCATAGCGTTCGCGCGCCATCTCGAAGACCGACTTGTGGTCAACGTCGCCGACAACGACCAGATAGGCGTTGTTGGGGGTGTACCAGCGTCGGTACCACGACCTTGCATCCGCAGGCTTCATTGCGTCGAGGTCGCTCATCCAGCCGATGACCGGGCGCCGGTAGGGGTGAGCCTGAAAGGCCGTGGACATCAGCTGCTCGTACACGAGGGCGCGGGGCTGGTCGTCGGTGCGCAGGCGGCGTTCTTCCTGGACCACGGCGAGTTCGCGCGCGAACTCGTCGTCGGTGATGACGAGGTTGCGCATGCGGTCCGCTTCAAGTGTCATCATCTGGCCGAGCTGCGACGGCGGCACTTGCTGAAAATATGCGGTGTAATCCTTGCTGGTGAAGGCGTTGTCGCGCCCGCCCACAGCGGCCACGCGTTTGTTGAACTCGCCGGCTTTCAGGGTCTTCGTGCCCTTGAACATCAGGTGCTCGAGCATATGAGCGACGCCGGAGACGCCTTCGGGTTCATCCATTGATCCGGTGCGATACCACACCATGTGTACGACCGACGGTGCCCTGTGGTCTTCCTTGACGATCACCTTCATGCCATTGGCGAGCGTGGTCTCGAACGGATTGGCCTGAGCGCCCAGACTGAGCAGCAGTCCGATACCGACAAGAAGCAAACGTGGAAAGGTCTGGTGAAACATGGGGATGTCCTGCATCTGATAGAATTCGGGGCGCCATGCTCGCTTCGGTCAAAGCCGGAACGACGCGGAGCCGCATATTAGTCCTATCCGGATTGCAGCGCCCGCTATGTGCGATGGCGCCCACCCGAACTTCCCCTCTGACACGAGCGCACATGTTTGGTTTCTTCAAGAAGTCCGGCAAGTCTGAAAAGCCTGCCGTAAAGCCGTCTGCAGACGCGCCGTCCGCTCCCCCCGGCATCGAATCCGTACCACCTGCCCCTGCGCCGCTGGCCGACGAAGAGCGGGTGGTTCCTGCGATTCCGGAGCAGGAAGCGGCCGAACCGGCCCCTCCCAAGGCGGCTGAAGCCGTACCTCCAGTCCCCGCTGCGGTCGCACCGCCCGAGGTCGAACCGGCGGCTGCGCCAAAGCGTTCGTGGTCCGAACGCCTGAAAGCCGGTCTCGCACGCACCCGACAGCAGTTCGGTGGCGGGCTGGCGAGTCTGTTCGGGCGCAGGAAAATTGATGAGGATCTGCTCGAAGAGCTCGAATCAACGCTGCTGATGGCCGACTGCGGAGTGGACGCTACCCAGCACCTGATCGACGACTTGCGCCTGCGCTGGAAGCGCGACAAGCTCGAGACCGCCGACCAGTTGCAGCAGGCGCTGGCCGACGGACTGCACAAGATCATCGCGCCGCTCGAGCAGCCGCTCGATGTGTCTGGCCACAAGCCCTACATCATCATGATTGCGGGCGTGAATGGCTCGGGCAAGACGACTTCGATCGGCAAGCTCGCCAAGTACTTTCAGCTCCAGGGCAAGAGCGTGCTGCTGGCCGCGGGTGATACCTTCCGCGCCGCTGCCCGCGAGCAGCTGATGACCTGGGGCCAGCGCAACAACGTCACCGTGATCGCCCAGGACGGCGGGGATGCGGCGGCGGTGATCTTCGACGCCATCAACGCGGCACGTGCGCGCGGCATCGACATCGTGCTCGCCGACACGGCCGGACGCCTGCCGACCCAGCTGCACCTGATGGAAGAGATTGCCAAGGTGCGCCGTGTCGTGACCAAGGCCGACCCCACCGGGCCGCACGAAGTCGTGCTGGTGCTCGACGCCAACATCGGTCAGAACGCGCTCGCCCAGGTCAAGGCCTTCGACGCCGCGATCGGCGTCACCGGACTGGTGGTGACCAAGCTCGATGGCACCGCCAAGGGCGGCGTCATTGCCGCGATTGCGCGGCAGTGCCCCAAGCCGCTGCGTTTCATCGGCGTCGGCGAGGGCATCGACGACCTTCAGCCGTTCAAGTCGCGTGAGTTCGTCGACGCCCTGTTCGAGCCGCTCGCCGGGTCGAACGCTGCGACCAGGGGCGACAGGGAATGATCGTCTTCGAGGATGTTGCCAAACGCTATGCGGGCGGCTACACGGCACTTGCCGGCGTCAGCTTCGAGATTCGTCATGGTGAGCTGGTGGTGCTGTCGGGCCACTCCGGTGCCGGCAAGAGCACCTTGCTCAAGCTGATCCCGGCCATTGAACGAGCGACCGCGGGCACCGTGCGGATCAACGGTCAGGATGTCTCCCGGCTGCCGTCACGCGCCATTCCCTACCTGCGGCGCAATCTCGGGCTGGTGCTGCAGGAAAGCCGCCTGCTGTTCGACCGCTCGGTGTTCGACAACGTGATGCTGCCGCTGGTAATTACGGGGCATCCGCCCGGCGATGCCGCCAGGCGCGTCGCGGCCGCACTCGAACGGGTGGGGCTGGACGGGCGGGGAAAGGAGATGCCGGCGGGCCTGTCGGGCGGTGAGCAGCAACGGGTCGCGATTGCCCGGGCCATCGTCAACCGCCCGTCGATCCTGCTTGCCGACGAGCCTACGGCCCATCTGGATGCGGCCACTGCGGCGGGGATCGCCGCCTTGTTCAAATCATTCAACAGCGCAGGGGTCACCGTGCTCGTATCCACTCATGATGCGAACCTGTTCGCCGAGTCCTCGCCGCGTCGGCTGACGCTGGCCAAGGGGCTGCTGACGGAGGGCGCATGAGCAACTGGCTCTATCTGCATTTCAGGGCAATCGCCCAGGCGCTCGGGCGCCTTGCCAGCCAGCCCCTGGGCACCTTGCTGTCGGCGCTGGTGATGGGTATCGCCCTGTCGCTGCCGGCGGGCGGCTACCTGCTGCTCGACAATATCGCTTCGCTCGCGCGCGGGGTCTCAGGTACGCCGGAGATCAGCGTTTTTCTGGAAACAGACGCCGGGGAGGCCGACGCAGCCGCCATCGAGAAGCACCTGCGTACCGATCCGCAACTGGCCAGCTTTCGCTTCGTGCCGCGCGACGAGGCCCTGAAGCAACTGGAGAGGGGCGGGCTTGGCGACGTGCTCGGCGGGCTCGATGCCAATCCGCTTCCAGATGCTTTCGTGGTGACGCTGCGCACGGGCGATCCTGCGGCCTTCGAGGCGCTGACCGAAGAAATGAAAGTCTGGCCCAAGGTGGCGCACGTGCAACTCGACTCGGGTTGGGTGAAGCGGCTTCATGCGCTGCTTGTCCTCGGTCGTTCTGCGGTACTGATCCTGGCCGGACTGCTCGGTTTTGCGCTGGTAATCGTCACCTTCAACACGATCCGCCTGCAGATTCTCACCCAGCGGGCAGAGATCGAGGTGAGCCGCCTCCTGGGTGCGACCGATCCCTTCATCCGCCGCCCCTTCTACTGGTTCGGCGGATTGCAGGGCGTGCTTGGCGGGCTGGTGGCGCTGGGCGTGGTGTGGCTGGGGGTGGGCGCACTGGCGGCGCCGGTCGCGGGGCTGGCGGAGACCTATGGTGCGGTCTTTGCGCTTGCCGGGCCGCAATGGCCGGAATCGCTCGCAATCGTGTCGTTTGCGGCCTTCCTGGGCTGGCTTGGTGCGGAGATCTCGGTGCGTCGCCATCTGGCTTCTGCCTGAGTCACCGGACGCCTCTCCGGTCGCAAGGCGGGCGCCTCAGGGCGCCCGCCTTGTTTTGTATCAGGCCTCTTTTCTGAGGGCCCGGATTTCCGCCCTCAGCGCACGTAACTCGGTCATCAGTGCTTCGTGATCCACCGTGACCAGGGTGCGGGTTTCGTCCTGTTCCTGATGCTCCACCTCGGACATCGCATCGACCACGATGGCGATGAAGAGGTTGAGCACGGCGAAGGTGGTGAGCAGGATGAAGAGCACGAAAAAGATCCAGGCCTGCGGATGCACCTCCATGACCGGGCGAACGATGCCCATCGACCATGACTCAAGCGTCATCACCTGGAACAGGGTGTAGAAGGATGCGCCCATGGTGCCGAACCACTGCGGGAAGTCGGCGCCAAAGAGCTTGGTACTCATTACCGAGGTGACGTAGAACACCAGCAGCAACAGGGCGAGGACCGAACCCATGCCGGGGAGGGCGCGCAGCAGCGCGTTGACGACCTTGCGCATCGACGGCACCACCGACACCAGGCGCAGCGCGCGCAGGATGCGCAGAGCCCGCAGCACGGCCATGCCCTCGCCGGTGGGCGCAAGGGTAATGGCGACGATGGTGAAGTCGAACAGATTCCATCCGCTGGCGAAGAAACGATGTCGGTAGGCCACGAGCTTGAGCGCAATCTCGACGACGAAGATCGCCAGCGCGAGCCGGTCGAGGGCAATGAGTGCTCCGCCTGCCGCGCCCATCACCGCATCCGAGGTTTCGAGCCCGAGGGTGATGGCGTTGATGACGATGACCGTGATGATGAAGCGTTGAAATGCGCTGGATTCAATAAAGGGGCGAAGTGCTGTCATGGTCTTGATGCAGGGTTGAAGAGATGGATGGGCGCGGGTTTGAACCGTTTGCGCACAACGGGTTCAAATTCAGCGGAAGTCATGGTGGCAATCACCTGATGGCTTTTGATAGTATTTTCCAATCGAGACAATCTTCAATCTCAATTAGAGCAAATTCCTTCAAGCGACTATCATTTGTTCGTCGCAGTTACATCAACCTACATCCGGAGATTCAGCAATGTCCCTGATCAATACCGAAGTCAAGCCTTTCAAAGCACAAGCATTCAAGAACGGCAAGTTCATCGAAGTGACCGATGCCGACCTGAAGGGCAAGTGGTCCGTCGTGATCTTCATGCCGGCCGCCTTCACCTTCAACTGCCCGACCGAAATTGAAGACGCCGCCGATCACTACGAAGAGTTCCAGAAGGCCGGTGCCGAAGTGTACATCGTCACCACCGACACCCACTTCTCGCACAAGGTGTGGCACGAGACCTCGGCTGCTGTGGGCAAGGCCAAGTTCGCGCTGGTCGGTGATCCGACCCACGTGCTGACCCACAACTTCGATGTGCATATCGAGGAAGAAGGCCTGGCGCTGCGCGGCACCTTCATCATCAACCCGGAAGGCATCATCAAGACCATGGAAGTGCACGACAACGCCATCGCCCGCGATGTGACCGAGACCGTGCGCAAGCTCAAGGCTGCCCAGTACGTTGCTGCTCACCCGAACGAAGTGTGCCCGGCCAAGTGGAAGGAAGGCGAGAAGACGCTGGCTCCCTCCATCGACCTCGTCGGCAAGATCTAAGTAGCCGCTGTGAGTTGTCCGGGCCTACCGGCCCGGCAGTCAGACGTGCAGCCGGCCACGCGCCGGCTGCGTTGTATCCGGACCACCGAAAACATCGGCGGTCCTCATTCTCAAGGGAGAAGTCATCATGCTGGACGCCAATATCAAGGCTCAACTGAAAACCTATCTGGAAAGGGTGGCGCAGCCGATCGAGATCGTGGCGTCACTGGACGATGGCGAGAAGTCGCGCGAGATGCAGGAATTGATCAAGGATGTGGCCGAGCAGTCGGACCTCATCAGCGTGATCGAACGGCGCGACGACACCGAACGCAAACCCTCTTTTTCCGTCGGTCCCAAGGGTGGGGAGGCGCGCGTACGCTTTGCCGGCCTGCCGATGGGGCATGAATTCACCTCCCTCATTCTTGCCCTGCTGCAGAGCGCGGGCTACCCGCCCAAGGTCGAGGCGGACGTGATCGAGCAGATCAGGAACATCGAGGGCGAATACAACTTCGAGACCTACATCTCGCTGTCCTGCCACAACTGCCCGGATGTAGTGCAGGCGCTCAACCTGCTCTCCATCCTCAACCCGAACATCCGCCACACCATGATCGATGGCGCGCTGTTCCAGAGCGAAGTGGAAGAGCGTCAGATCATGGCCGTGCCCACGGTCTACCTGAACGGCCAGGAATTCGGCCAGGGGCGCATGGAGCTGGCCGAGATCATCGGCAAGATCGATACCGGGGCCGAGAAGCGTGATGCCGCGAAAATTGCGGCCAAGGATGCTTTCGACGTGCTCATCGTCGGTGGCGGCCCGGCCGGCGCAGCGGCGGCGATCTATGCCGCACGCAAAGGCATTCGTACCGGCATCGTGGCCGAACGTTTTGGTGGCCAGGTGATGGATACCATGGCGATCGAGAACTTCATCTCGGTGAAGGAAACCCAGGGGCCGAAGCTGGTTGCTGCACTCGAAGAACACGTCAAGCAGTACGACGTCGATATCATGAATCTGCAGCGCGCGGCCAAGCTGGTGCCCGGCGACATGACCGAAGTGCAGCTCGAAAACGGGGCCTCGCTCAAGGCTAAAACCGTGATTCTGGCCACCGGCGCACGCTGGCGCGAGATGAACGTGCCGGGCGAGCAGCAGTTCCGCGGCAAGGGTGTGGCTTACTGCCCGCACTGCGACGGTCCGCTGTTCAAGGGCAAGCGCGTGGCGGTGATCGGTGGCGGCAACTCGGGCGTCGAGGCTGCAATCGATCTCGCCGGCATCGTGGCCCATGTCACGCTGCTTGAGTTCGCCGACACGCTTCGCGCCGATGCCGTGCTGCAGAAGAAGCTCTACAGCCTGCCCAACGTCACCGTGATCAAGAGCGCCCAGACCACCGAAGTGACCGGTACGGACAAGGTCAATGGCCTGATGTACAAGGACCGCGCGACCGAAGAGGTGAAGCGCATCGAGCTCGAGGGCATCTTCGTCCAGATCGGTCTGCTGCCCAACACCGACTTCATGAAGGGCTCGATCGAATTGACGCGTTTCGGCGAAGTGATCGTCGACGCCAAGGGCCAGACCTCGGTG
>JALNWS010000053.1 GCA_023230755.1 Azoarcus sp. | reverse complement strand
CGGCAAGCAAGTGCCTGAGGTCGATGGTTTTGCCTGGTGCGACGACACGCAGCTGAGTGCCCGGCTGGCAAAGAGCATGAAGCGTTTGCTGCTGGACAAGGCCTTGCTTGCGCAGGCCAGAGCGCGGCTGATCCGTACCCCCGACGCAGGCTAGATCGCGCCCGGCTCGAGCAGCGTCGTATCGGCATGTGAATAGGCCGGAGCACAGCAGCACAGCAGCTTCAGGGGTGCGTCGCCAAGCGCTTCGATGCAGTGCGGCGTGCCTGGCCGGATGCACACGGTATCGCCGACATCCACGATGAAAAGTTTGTCGCCCAGCCGCATCCGCCCCTTTCCCGATGTGATGTGATAAAGCTCCTCGGTCAGCGCGTGCCGATGCAACTGCGTTGTCGTTCCAGCAGGAACCGTGGCTTCGGCCAGACTTTGAGCCTTGTTGCCGTGAACGTCCGGATGCATCAGCTCGCGGATCGTCGAGCCATCCTTGGTGATGTAGGGCCTCACCTCGCCATAGACCTGTTTCATGGCGTCTGCCTCATGTCGCCGTCGCTGCGGCCGGATCCTGTCATCGCGCCATCCCCCGCACTTTCTTACCCGACAAATGGCGGCATGCACGGAAGCACTCCACGCTGGAAAAACAAAAAGCCAACCCCTAAGGATTGGCTTTTTGTCTGATTCGTTTGGTCGGGGCGGTGGGATTCGAACTCACGACCCCTTGCACCCCATGCAAGTGCGCTACCAGGCTGCGCTACGCCCCGACACAAGCCGGCATTATAGCAGGCCAAAAAAACTTTACCAGCAAAAAATCAGCTTTTCAGTGCCGCCAGCGTTTGCTCGATTTCACGCCGGATATCGGCGATCACCGCCTTGTAGCGCGTTGTCGCCTCGGCCTCTTCGTGCTGATGAATGGCTGCCTCGCCCAGACGGTTGCGCGCTCCGGAAATGGTGAAACCTTCGTCGTACAGAAGATGGCGGATACGCCTTATCAGCATCACTTCATGATGCTGATAGTAACGACGGTTACCGCTGCGCTTGACCGGCTTGAGCTGGGTAAACTCCTGCTCCCAGTAACGCAGCACATGCGCCTTCACCCCACACAGTTCGCTCACTTCACCGATGGTGAAATAACGCTTGGCGGGAATCGGCGGCAGTGCTGCCGTACCGATTTCAGGGTTGCTTGCTTGCATCGCTGAGTTCCTCTACCGCGGCCTTGAGCTTCTGGCTGGCGTGGAAGGTGACCACCCGACGGGCAGTGATCGGAATTTCCTCGCCAGTCTTCGGGTTGCGTCCCGGACGCTGCGGTTTGTCACGCAACTGAAAGTTACCGAACCCGGACAGTTTCACGCTGTCGCCACGCTCCAGCGCTGTCCGGATTTCCTCGAAGAAGCCCTCCACCATGTCCTTGGCTTCGCGCTTGTTCAGGCCAACCTGCTCAAACAGCAGATCGGCCAGTTCGGCTTTGGTCAAGGTCACGTTCATTCTCCAGCTCCACGCAGTCGCGCACCCAGCGTGAGCTCGGCGTGGCGGAGCAATGCCGACATTGCGGCTTCCACCTCGGCATCTTCAAGGGTCCGTTGAGTATCTTGCATCAACACACTGAAAGCAAGACTCTTCTTGTCAGGATCAATGCCCTTGCCATGATAGACATCGAACAGGTTGATCTCGCGTACCAGGGCCGGTGCCGCTTCACGCAACGCGCTCAGGACACGCGCGGCGCTGAGCTCCTGACTGACCACCAGGGCCAAGTCGCGGGCAACCGCCGGCATGCGCGACACACTCCCGGATGCCGGCAGAACAGCCTCCAGCGCAGCATCGAGTTCAACCTCGAACACCACCGGCGCAGGCCCGAGATCGTAACGCTGCACCCAGACCGGATGCAGCTCACCGATGACGCCGATGCGGCGTCCGTCAAGCATGACGACCGCAGCCCGCCCCGGATGCAGCGCGGGATCGGCAAGGCATTCGAAGCTGAGTTCGCGCGGCGCGAACAAGGCTTCGAGATCGCCCTTGAGATCGTAGAAGTCGGTTGTCCTGCTGCGCTCGCCCCACTGCTCGGGCACGACCGGACCGGCAGCAAGCGCGGCAATGCGCCGTGGCTGATGAAAGCCAGCGACTGGCTGACCATCGGCCTTACGCTCGAAGCAGCGTCCGAGCTCGAACACGCGAACACGGTTCTGCTGACGTTTGCGGTTGGTGAGCAGATTGGCCGCCAGCCCTGGGATCAGACTCGAGCGCATCACGCTCATCTGGCTCGCGATCGGGTTGGCGAGACGGATCGGATCTTCGTTGGCGCAGAAATCGCGTTCCCACGCCTCTTCAACGAAGGCGAAGTTGACCACTTCCTGAAAACCGCGTGCGGCGAGCAGGTGGCGGACATCCCATTCGCTGCGATCGGACTCGCTGCGATCGAGCATCACCAAGCGGCCGAGCGGCGCAACCGCCGGAATGTTGTCATACCCATGCAGACGGGCCAGCTCTTCGATCAGATCCTCTTCGATTTCGATATCGAAACGGAAGGACGGCGGGCTGACCAGGAGCATATCCCCGTCCCGGCTCACATCAAGATGGACGCGCTCAAGCAGTGTCTGCATTTCGTCGTCGGCCATCTCGATACCGAGTACACGACGCGCGCGTACCGGGCGCAGGCGCACCGGCGCACGCACCGGCAAGGCATCTGCAGCCAGCGCCTCTTCGATCGGACCGGCGGCACCGCCGCAGATGTCGAGAACGAGACCGGTGGCACGCTCAAGTGCGGGGCGCGCAAGTGCGAAGTCGACCCCGCGCTCGAAACGGTGCGAAGCGTCGGACGCAAAGCCATAGACACGGGCACGACCGGCAATTGCGTCGGGTGCGAAAAAGGCACTCTCGAGGAAGACTTCGGACGTTTCCAGCGTGATGCCGCTGTCTTCGCCGCCCATGATGCCGGCCAGCGCAAGCGCGCAGTGCTCGTCAGCAATCAGAAGCGTGTCGGCTGCCGGGGTCACCGTCTGCTCGTTGAGCAACAACACCTGCTCGCCTTCCACGGGCAGACGCACATGGATTGCACCCTTGAGGCGGGTATTGTCGAAAGCGTGCAGCGGCTGCCCAAGTTCGAGCATGACGTAGTTGGTGATATCCACCAGTGCACTGATCGAGCGGATGCCGCTACGCTGCAGGCGCTGCTTCATCCAGTCCGGCGTCGGTGCCTTGGCATTGACGCCTTTGAGCACACGACCGCAGTAGCGCGGGCAGGCCTCGGGCGCATCAAGCACGATCGTGCGGCGGTCGTCGATCGTCGGCGCCACGGCGGTAATCTCCGGACGCACCATTGGCACGCCGGTCAGGGCAGCCACCTCGCGGGCCACACCGGTCAGACTCAGACAGTCCGAACGGTTCGGCGTGAGCTTGATGGTGAACAACGTATCGTCGAGCGCCAGATACTCCCGGATATCCACGCCCACCGGCGCATCGTCCGGCAGCGCGTACAGACCGCCATGATCGTCGGACAGACCGAGTTCGCGCTCCGAGCACAACATGCCGAAGGACTCGATACCACGCAGCTTGGCTGCCTTGATCGCGAAGTCGCCCGGCAGCACCGCGCCCACCTTGGCGCACGGCACCTTGAGGCCGACGGCCGCATTGGGCGCGCCACAGACAATCTGGAGAAGCTCGCCTGTGCCCGCATCAACCTTGCACAGCTTGAGCTTGTCGGCGTTCGGATGCTTCTCGGCCTCGACGATCTGCGCCACGACGATATTGGTAAACGGCGGCGCCACGGGTTCGGCTTCTTCCACCTCTAGGCCCGCCATGGTCATCAAATGACCCAGCGCAGCACTATCAAGAAGCGGATTGGTGAAGGTCCGCAGCCAGTGTTCGGAAAATTGCATGATTCACTTACCTGAATTGGCTCAAGAAACGCAGATCGCCCTCGAAGAAGAGACGCAGATCGTTGACGCCGTAGCGCAGCATGGTCAGGCGGTCCGGCCCCATGCCGAAAGCGAAGCCGGTATAGCGCTCGGGGTCGATGCCGCCGAGCCTGAGCACGTTCGGGTGAACCATGCCGCAACCGGCAATCTCCAGCCAGCGCCCCTCGAGCGCACCGCTCATGAAGGCCACGTCGATTTCAGCCGAAGGCTCGGTGAAGGGGAAAAAGGACGGACGGAAGCGCACCTGGAGGTCTTCAGTCTCGAAGAACTTGCGCAGGAAATCGGCGATCACGCCCTTGAGGTCGGCAAAGCTGACGTTCTCACCCACCCACAAGCCCTCGACCTGATGGAACATCGGCGAGTGCGTCGCGTCAGAATCCACCCGATAGACCCGGCCCGGCGCGATCACGCGGATGTCAGGCATGGTTTCGAGGTGCTTGTAGCGTTCGACGTGCGCCATCATTGCCCGGTTCTGCACCGGGCTGGTATGGGTGCGCAGCAGGACGTCGTCGCGGCCTTCAAGGTAGAAGGTGTCGTGCATCGAACGCGCGGGGTGATTCTCCGGCGTATTGAGCGCAGTGAAGTTGTGCCAGTCGGTCTCGATCTCGGGACCGTCCGCCACCACGAAACCGACGGAGCGAAACAGGCTCTCGATCCGTTCGAGAGTGCGGCTGACCGGGTGCAGACCACCTGAGACCGCCCCCCGCCCCGGCAGGGTAACGTCAAGCGCTTCCGCAGCGAGCTGCGCCAGCAGTGCGGCTTCGCGCAAGGCCTCGCGGCGCGCTTCAAGCGCAGCTTCGATCGCGACCTTTGCACGGTTGATTGCAGCGCCAGCTTCGCGCTTCTGTTCCGGCGCCAGCTTGCCCAGCGCCTTCATTTGTTCTGTGAGCGAACCACTCTTGCCAAAAAAGCGCGCTTTTGCCTGCTCAAGCTGGGCGCCATCAGCTGCCGCGGAGAACGCCTCCGCAGCCTGTTGAACCAGTTGATCGAGCTTATCCATGTCCCTGCCATCTCGGGAAAATCAGAAAAAAAAAGGAGGCCAGGCCTCCTTTTTTCGGGCTGCGACGACTTACGCAGCGATTTGGGCCTTGGCTTGCGCGACGAGCGCTGCAAACGCCGGCTTGTCGAAAACGGCCAGATCGGCCAGAACCTTGCGGTCCACTTCGACAGCAGCCTTCTTCAGGCCATTCATGAATACGCTGTAGGTCAGACCGCATTCACGCGCAGCGGCGTTGATACGGACGATCCACAGGGCGCGGAACTGACGCTTCCTTTGACGACGGTCACGGTAAGCGTACTGGCCGGCCTTCATCACCGCCTGTTTGGCGACGCGATATACGTTTTTACGACGGCCGCGGTAACCCTTGGCCTGAACGAGAACTTTCTTGTGACGTGCGCGGGCTGTTACACCACGTTTAACTCTGGGCATGGCGGTCTCCTATCAAGCGTAAGGCAGCATGGCGCGGATCAGCTTTTCGTCGGCCGCATGAATTTCCTTCATGCCGCGCAGCTGGCGCTTGCTCTTGGTGGTCTTCTTGGTAAGGATGTGGCGCTTGAACGCCGAGGACCGCTTGATCCCACCGCTGGCGCGAACCTTGAATCGCTTCTTGGCCCCGCTCTTGGTCTTCATCTTGGGCATTGCTTAGACTCCGAGTTTATAGAATGCCGTCAGGTAGTACCGATACAGGTACGTTTTACACCCGACACCACTTGTTCTCCGCAGTCACTCACGCATGCATGAATGACTGCGGTTTCGCTGCCGGTTACCCGGCTGCAAATCCTGCAATCCGCGATCAGCGATTCTTCTTGATCGGCGCGATTACCATGACCATCTGACGCCCTTCCATCTTGGGCATCTGCTCAACCTGTCCGAGCTCTTCGAGATCGGCCTTTACTCGCTCAAGCTGACGCAAACCGAACTCCTGGTGCGCCATCTCGCGTCCGCGGAAGCGAAGCGTGACCTTGCACTTGTCACCTTCATCCAGGAAGCGCTTCAGATTACGCAGTTTGATCTGATAGTCGTTCTCATCCGTACCCGGACGCAGTTTGACTTCCTTGATCTGAATCTGCTTCTGCTTCGAGCGCGCCTCGTTGGCTTTCTTCTGCTCCTGATACTTGAACTTGCCGAGATCCATCACCCGGCAAACCGGGGGCTCCGCCATTGGCGCAATCTCGACGAGGTCCAACCCGATTTCTTCTGCTGCTTCGAGGGCGATTCTCAGGGGGACAATACCCAGCGGTTCACCGTCTTCACCGACCAACCGGACTTCCGGTGCGGTGATCTCCCCGTTGACGCGCTGCTTTTTATCTTGAGCGATGGTTCAGTTCTCCATAAAGGCCAATATCAGACCGAGCCGGCTTTCGTTTCAATTTCACGATGCCAGCGCTCGATCAGCGAATCCAGGGACATTTGGCCAAGATCCTGGCCACCCCGAACGCGCACAGCGACCACCCCGGCGGACTTTTCCTTCTCGCCGATAACGATCTGGTAAGGCAACTTGTGCACGCTATGTTCTCGAATTTTATAGTTAATCTTTTCGTTACGCAAATCCGTCTCGACCCGAAAGCCCGCTTTCTTCAGTCTTTGGGTGACTTCCTGTGCATATTCGGCCTGCCCTTCCGAGATGTTCATCACGACCGCATGAACCGGCGCCAGCCACAATGGCAGCGCCCCTGCATGGTGTTCAATCAGAATGCCGATGAAACGCTCCAGCGAACCCAGGATTGCACGGTGCAGCATGACCGGGAACTTCCTCGAGTTATCCTCTGCGACGTACTCGGCACCAAGCCGGACAGGAAGATTGAAATCGAGCTGCAAGGTGCCGCACTGCCACACCCGGCCAAGACAATCCTTCAACGAAAATTCGATCTTGGGACCGTAGAACGCACCTTCGCCCGGCTGCAGGTCGTATTCGAGACCCTGGGCGTCGAGCGCGGCCGCAAGCGCAGCCTCTGCATCATCCCACTGCTCATCGCTTCCAACCCGCTTGTCCGGGCGCGTCGACAGTTTGATCAGCACGTCAGTGAAGCCAAAATCGACGTACACCCGCTGCAGCAGGCGAATGAACTCGGCGGCTTCATCCTGCACCTGGGCCTCGGTACAGAAGATGTGCGCGTCGTCCTGCACGAAATTGCGCACGCGCATGATCCCGTGCAATGCACCCGACGGCTCATTGCGGTGACAGGATCCGAACTCGGCCATCCGCAGCGGCAGGTCGCGGTAGCTCTTCAAGCCCTGGTTGAAGATCTGGATATGACACGGGCAGTTCATCGGCTTGACCGCGTAGTCGCGCTTTTCCGATTGCGTGGTAAACATCAGATCGGCATACATACCCCAGTGCCCTGACTTCTCCCACAGCGAGCGGTCAACGATCTGCGGTGTCTTCACTTCCTGATAGCCAACATCGCTGATGGTCTTGCGCAGGTACTGCTCGACCTGTTGCCACAGCGTCCAGCCCTTGGCGTGCCAGAACACCATGCCCGGCGCCTCCTCCTGAAGATGGAAGAGATCGAGCTGACGGCCCAGCTTGCGGTGATCGCGTTTCTCGGCCTCTTCCAGCATGTGAAGATAGGCTTCGAGATCTTCCTTCTTGACCCACGCCGTGCCGTAGATCCGCTGCAGCATCTCGTTCTTCGAATCGCCGCGCCAGTATGCACCGGCCAGTTTCGTGAGCTTGAATACTTTCAGCTTGCCCGTCGTCGGCACGTGAGGGCCGCGACACAGATCGACGAAATCACCCTGACGATAGAGCGAGACATCCTCGTCGGACGGGATGGACGCAATGATCTCGGCCTTGTAGTTCTCGCCAATACCCTTGAAAAACTCGACCGCCTTGTCCCTTGGCCACACCTCACGGATCACCGGCAGTTCACGCTTTACGATCTCGGCCATGCGCTGCTCAATGGCAACCAGATCCTCCGGCGTAAACGGTCGATGATAGGAGAAGTCGTAGTAGAACCCGTTGTCGATCACCGGCCCGATCGTGACCTGCGCTTCGGGAAAGAGCTCTTTCGCCGCATGCGCCAGCAGGTGAGCCGTCGAATGGCGGATCACCTCAAGACCTTCCGGGTTCTTGTCGGTAATGATTGCCAGCGCAGCATCGGATTCGATGCGATGCGAGAGATCAACCAGACGACCGTCCACACGCCCCGCCAGTGAGGCCTTGGCCAACCCTGCCCCGATCGAAGCGGCAACCTCGCCCACCGTAACCGGATGGTCGAACTGACGAATTGAACCATCGGGAAGCGTGATATTCAGCATGATCTCTAGCCTCTAGACTGGGTGAGCTGATGAAAGATGACAGCTCAGGTAATGCGATTTTGGTTGCACTGCACAAAACGTGGACGAAAAAAAAGTGCGGTCGAACCGCACTTTTTCTTCAAGCAGACAAGCGGACCCGACCTGTTCAGTTTCCGGCCTTGGTATGAGTTCGGAACATGGCAAATCGACTCCAAGTGTTGGTAGGCGCGATTGGACTCGAACCAACGACCCCCACCATGTCAAGGTGGTGCTCTAACCAGCTGAGCTACGCGCCTGCTAAGAGCCGCTAATTATAGTCACTTCACGGCAGCTGTCAAACTATTTTTATAACTTTCTTCAAGAAACTTCGTTTTCGGGCCATTCGGCCAGAAACGCCTCCCAGTGCGGTGCGCCAATCCGGCCCAGCGCGTTGCGCACGACGGCCAGTTCGCTTTCGAGGCCAGCCGCGTCCAGGTGTCCGCGCATGCGCTGAAAGCGCAGGAACACCAGGTAAGTATTCACGACGTCGGTCTCGCAGTAATCCCGGATCTCGGCGATCCGCCCCTCCTGCCACGCACTCCATACGGCCGCCCCATCCATGCCAAGCTTGCCGGGGTAACCCATGAGCTTTGCGAGATCGTCCAGCGGTGCGTTGGCGCGCGGCGAATACATCGCCAACAGGTCCATCAGGTCGAGATGGCGCGTGTGATAGCGGCTGATGTAGTTGTTCCACTTGAAATCGCGCGAGTCGGAGTAGTCCCCGTCACCGAGATCCCAATAACGCGGCGCGGACACGCCGTGGAGCATGCCGCGGTAGTGCAGTACAGGAAGATCGAAACCGCCGCCGTTCCAGGACACGATCTGCGGGGTAAATCGCTCCACTCCGTCGAAAAAGCGCTGGATGATCTGCCCCTCGTTCGACTCCGGCTCCGACAGCGAGAACACGCGAAACTGGTTCGCGTCGCGCATCGCACAGGAAATCGTCACGATCCGTTGCAGATGATGAGGCAGGAAGTCGTTCCCGTGGCTTGCCCGTCGTTGCCGGAAGGCGAACTCTGCCACTTCGAAGTCGGACAGATCACCCGGCAAGTCGTTGAGCCGCCGGATGCCATCTACATCGGGAATGGTTTCGATATCAAAAATCAGGGTTGGCATCACTTCTGAACCCAGCCTCCACCCTGTTGTACCCACCAACCCGACTGCGCGCGCTGTACCCAGCGCTGGGCAAAGGTATTGCGCACATCGGACTCCCACTCGGGATGACCGTTGGCACGCGCGATTTCACGGTAGAGCGCCCGACGGTCGGCGTTCTCGGCCGCAATCAGGGCGTTGACCTGGCCACGCTGCGCCAGCGGCACACTGCCTGCACTGTGCAGCGCCACCGTGCCATCACCCGCAAGCCCCACCGCGCCCGACTGGTACAGTGGTGCGAGTTGCGAGTGGCGTTGGTGCATGGACTGCTTGAGCGCACCGATTGCTGGAGAGTCGACCTCAAGATTGCCCTGCGCTGCGACCGAGAGCGATGCGCTCAGAAGCACCGCACAGATCAGGGGAGCGAGTTTCATGGTTTCTTGTCCTCCGCAGACGGCTGGGCGGGCGCAGCAGCACCTTCCCGCAGCTGCCACACTTCGTCGATGATCCGGTCTGCAGCTTTCTCCGCCGCAGCGGCCGGGAAATAGATATTGATCGTGACACAGGCGCTAGTGGTGAGAACCAGCGCACCCAAAAACAACTTCCGCAAGCTCGGCGACATGTCACCTCCTTTGTAACGCGGCACTTCGTACCGCCCGCTTCAGCGCACTTCGGCCGCAGCATTGCCTGCGATAACGCGCTGAAGGCGCTCGACCAGTTCGCGCCAATCCACGCGTCGATTGTAGCCGATGACATCCAGAGCCGGGATTCCGCCGCCGCTGACGATCACGAAGCGCTCCGCCTCCGCGTTGCCGTCAATGCCGCTCATCTCACACACGCCCGCCTTGAGCACGCAACCAAGCCCGATTTCCCGATAACCGAAGGTGTCGAAAAACCCGAGCAGGCTGCGCTGTATCGCGGCTATTGCACCGGGGCCGCCGAGTGAGCTGATGTTCTGCACCGCCCGCTGACTGATGCGCCGCGGATAGCGTCCCTCACTACTGCTCACCTTGGCGTCGAATCCTGTCGGCCGCCAGCGTACCAGCTCCAGCCCACGCACATCGGCATCTACAAATCCGGTAATGCTACCGAAGCTGAAGGTCTCGGTCAGCTGTGCAAGATCAAGGTGATGCGCCTCGATATCGGCAGTGAGGTGCGAGCCCACACCAAAGGGCTCAAGCACCCGCAGTCCGGTCGCACGCAGATAACCGTCAAAGACGGACACCACCGTCGTTCCGTCGAAAACGACCTCTCCCGGCGACGCACGCAGACCTGGTATCGAGCCTGACAGCACGCCAGACATGGAAGGCAGATCCAGCGCCTCGGTGAGCAGGTGCATCGACAACGGCTCGATGACCAGACTCCCTTTGCCCGTCCAGTCGGTGTCAGTGTCACCACCATCCAGAACCAGCCCGTCAAAGACAAGGGCACCATCGAGCAGCGGAATACGGAGCCGGTCGAAGCGAATCCTGCGGTCGTCGATGTCGACACCCAGATCGAACGCACCGAGCGCAAGCTTTTGCCAACGGCCGCCCCCAACCCGAAGCGCCCCGCGGGTCGGCAGACCATCACGCCAGGGCACGTAACCGCTCAGCGGACCGAACGCCAGCCCCGGACCGCCGTCGCCCCCCACGAGGCTGAACCCAGCCTCGTCGAAGACGGCATCGAGCAACCGCAGGCGCCCGTGCTCAAACTCCAGCGCGCCACTGACCCGCCCGGCGAAACGCAATCGCCCTCCTGCAGCAGGCGCCATAATCGGCGCCAGCCAGCGTGGCCCGACAACGGCCAGATCGGCACCTGCAAGTGCAACCGCAACCCTGTCGAACTGGCCCGTGTGCAGATTGAGCAGCGCCGACGCGGCAAGTTGTTCGACCCCCTCAAGCGTCACCGACGCCTCGCGAATATCCAGCACGCCCTGTTGCACTTGGCCGTGGGCACGCAGCGAAGGGCCAGCTTCGATAAAGAAGGGGTGAAGATAGGTCGCCCCATCACGCCATCCCAGTTCGGCCGTCCACTCCCACCGATCTGACTTCAGCGCAGCATCAACACGTACATCAAGCGCAACCTTCTCTGCAGCACGCAAGCCATCTTCAGATCCGAACGCGCCGCCAGCCAGACGGCCCTTGAGCTCGAACATCCGTGTCGGATGCCACTTGAGTTCGCCATCGAACCGCCCGCCAGGAGACCAGGCCTTGAGCCGCGGCAACCACGCAGGAAGGACGCCGAGATCAAATCCGGTCACCGTGGCCTGCACACTGCCATCGGTGAGCAAACGCGCATTCAGCCGCGCACCGTCCGGCATGGCGATGCCGAGTGTGCCGGCGCGTGCCGCGAGATCGAGCTGAAACGAGATTTGAAGTGGATGCGGCAATCCAGCGAGGCGCAACACCCCACCCTCGCAGCGCACGGTCGCGCCGTCGAGACTGCCGTGCGCACAATCGAGTCGCACATTGCGCCAGTGGCGATCGACCACACGCAGGCGCGCAATACTCAGGCGTGCGCGCCCGCCTGCAGGAAAGTCAAACTGAAGCCCCTGCAGGGCAAAGGCAGGATGCTCGACACGGCCGACCGCAAAGACCAGAGTGCCGAGCGCCGATGCAGTCAGGGGAAGGGACAGCAGCGCCACGCACAGCCATCGCCATGCGTAGCACCAGAGCGGACGTTCAGCCCGGAAAGACGCCCGTCGACAGATAACGATCACCCCGATCGCAGACAATGCTCACGATGACCGCGTTCTCGACTTCCCGAGCAAGACGCAGCGCCACATGCATGGAGCCGCCAGAGGAGATGCCCGCGAAGATGCCCTCCTCCCGCGCCAGGCGGCGGGTCATCTCCTCGGCGTCGGCCTGCCCGACATACTCGAGACGATCCACCCTCGGTTTCTCGTAGATACCCGGCAGGTAAGCCTCTGGCCATTTCCGGATACCAGGAATCTGCGACCCCTCTTCGGGTTGGCAGCCCACGATCTGGATGGCCGGGTTCTGCTCCTTCAGGAAACGCGAGGTTCCCATGATGGTGCCGGTCGTCCCCATCGAACTGATGAAATGCGTGACACGTCCACCGGTCTGCTCCCAGATCTCGGGGCCGGTGCCCTCGTAGTGCGCCAGGGGGTTATCCGGATTACCGAACTGATCGAGAATGACGCCCTGTCCTTCGTCGCGCATTTTTTCCGCAACGTCGCGCGCCATTTCCATGCCACCTTCCTTGGGCGTGAGCACCAGTTCGGCGCCGAATGCCCGCATGGTCTGACGCCGCTCGACGCTCTGGTTCTCAGGCATGACCAGAATCATGCGATAGCCACGCATTGCGGCAACCATCGCCAGCGCAATACCCGTATTCCCGCTGGTGGCCTCGATCAGGCAGTCACCGGGATGAATCGCCCCCCGTGCCTCTGCATGCATCACCATCGACAGCGCCGGGCGGTCCTTTACCGATCCGGCCGGGTTATTGCCCTCGAGTTTTGCCAGGATGACATTGTTGCGCCCCGCCTCGATTCGTTTGAGACGGATCAGCGGCGTATGCCCAACGTAATCCTCGAGCGTCTTGAATTCCATTTGAATACCTTTCTCTGACCTGACTGGCCATTGCATCCGCTCAGCGGCGGCCGATACCGTGATAGTCGATACCGACTCTTCGCATCGTGGCAGGGTCGTACATGTTGCGCCCGTCAAAAACAACCGCACTTCTCAGTGTCTCGCGGATCGCGTCGAAATCGGGACTGCGGAACTCCTTCCATTCGGTCACGATCACCAGCGCGTCGGCATCATCAAGCGCAGCCATCGGACGCTGAGCATACGTCAGCCGAGCTTCGTCGCCAAAGATTCGTCTGGCCTCATCCATCGCCACCGGATCGTAAGCCGTCACCGTGGCCCCACGCTCAAACAGCTCGCGGATGATGACCCGGCTGGGCGCATCGCGCATATCGTCGGTATTAGGCTTGAACGCCAATCCCCACAACGCAAAATGCAGACCACTGAGATCCTCGCCGAACCGGGATACGATCTTGCGCACGAGCAGCAGCTTCTGTGCTTCGTTGGCAGCCTCGACCGCGTTGAGCAGCAACAGGTCGTGATTGCTCTCGCGACCGGTACGCACCAGCGCCTTCACATCCTTCGGGAAGCAGGATCCGCCGTAGCCGCATCCGGCATACAGAAAATGCCATCCAATACGCGGATCGGAGCCGATACCCTGACGCACGAGTTCGATGTCTGCACCCAGTGTTTCAGCCAGATTGGCCAGTTCGTTCATGAAGCTGATACGGGTCGCCAGCATCGCATTCGCTGCGTACTTGGTGAGTTCGGCGCTCTTCACGTCCATCGCCAGCAGCTTTTCGTGATTGCGCTGAAAGGGCCCGTAGAGCTCGCGCATCAATTCGATTGCGCGTTCGTCGTCCGCCCCGACGATGATGCGGTCAGGGCGCATGAAATCGTCGACCGCAGCACCCTCCTTCAGGAATTCGGGATTGGACACCACCGAGAACTCATGTGCAGCCTTGCGCTTTTCGAGCTCTTCGGTGATGACAGCACGCACCTTGTCGCCCGTACCGACGGGCACCGTGGACTTGTCGACCACGACCCGGTAATCGTCCATGTAACGGCCGATGTTGCGCGCCGCCGCGAGGACGTATTGCAGATCGGCAGAGCCATCCTCATCGGGCGGCGTACCAACGGCGATGAACTGGATCGCTCCGAAACAGGCGGCCTTCTCGACGTCGGTCGTAAACGAAAGGCGCCCTGCTTCCACATTGCGCCGGACCACATCAAGCAGCCCCGGCTCGTGAATCGGTATCCCGCCCTCTTCAAGAACGCGGATCTTTTCCGGATCCACATCGAGACAGAGCACATCATTGCCGACATCTGCGAGACACGCACCGCTGACGAGCCCAACATACCCCGTACCGACAACCGTAACCTTCATGCGTCTTTCCTTTCAGTGCCGGAACCCGGGGCTCACGGCGTAAGATCGAATTCCTCTGTCCTGCGCGGCGGATAAGTCTCCCAGCCGCCACAGGCAGGACAACGCCAGTGAAACTGTCTCGCCTTGAACCCGCAGGCGTCACAACGATAGCGGGCAACCTTGCGGGTGTGACCGTGGATCAGCTGCTTCATCATCTCAATGTCGCCGCGCAACTCTGCCGGCGCAGTCAGCAGTGCCGCCTCAAGCAGCTTGTCCAGTCCCAGCAGGGTCGGGTTGCGACGCAACTCCTCACGCACCAGATCATAGGCCGCCTTGGCGCCGAGTTTGTCGATTTCCCAGTGGAAGAGTTCGTCGAGCAGGTCCAGCGAGGGGTGATGCTCCAGCCATGAGCGCAGCAACTGGTGGCCCTGTTCGACCCGCCCCAGCCGCCCGTAAGCGTCCATGACGCGCTGGGCAGCCAGCGCCAGATAAACCGGGTCCTGGCTCTCAATCCGCTTCCACGCATCCAGCGCTTCTTCTTCACGGCCTTCCGCAAGCAGGAGATCACCCTGGATCAGGCTCGCACGCACGCAGCGCCGGTTGATCGCCAGGGCCTCATCCACATGGTGTCGAACTTCATCGAAGCGCGAGTTGGCCAATGCCTGGGTCGCAAGCTCGCAATGGAAGTTGGCCACGTCCGTGCGCCAGTGCAGGCTGTCGTGATCAGTCAGCGAGCCCGCGATCTCAATCGCCTTGGTCCAGTCCTTTTCCTGCTGATAGATCTCAAGCAGATAACGCAGCGCGACATCGTCGGCGCGCGTGCCGCGCAGGCGCATGAAAACCGCTTCGGCCCGGTCGAGCAGGCCAGCCTTGAGAAAGTCCTGCCCCAGCTCTCCCAGCGCCTGAAGCCGCTGTTCTTCGGAGAGGTCTTCGCGGTCAACGAGCAGCTGATGCATGCGAATCGCACGGTCAGTCTCGCCACGACGCCGGAACAGACTGCCAAGAGCGAAATGCAGTTCGATGGTCTGCGGGTCGATCCGGACGGCCTCGACAAAAGCATCGATGGCCTTGTCCGGCTGTTCGTTGAGAAGGAAGTTAAGCCCGCTCAGATAGGAGCGCGGCAGGGCCCTGGACTCGTGTACGACCTGCCGGATGTCAATGCGTGCCGCCAGCCAGCCCAGGCCAAAAAACAGTGGCAGCGCGAGCAGCCACCAGAATTCGATTTCCATAGATGTCAGAGTGTCTCGGGTGCCTGAACTTCGGCAACGGGAACGGGCGACTCGGCACGCTCGCGTTTCGCACGTTCGATCTGCTTGCGCAGACGGGAGATCTCTCGCCGCTGCCGCAACAGGGACCCGAAGGTTGCAGTGACACCCAGCAGGGCGCCGGCCGCAAATGCGATGACGATGATGAAGACAATCGGCAATTGCCACTCGCTGCCGAAGAAGAATTTCAGGCTCGCCAGCTGGTCATTCTTGACCGCAAAGCCGAAGAGGAGAAAAAACAGAACAAGGCGGAGTAACCACATCAATGCGCGCATATCGACATTATCCCCGAGCACATGACAAAAAAGAAGGCAGCCTAAGCCGCCTTCCCTGATTCATTCCACCGATCGCCGCGCGGTCAACCGCCAATGTCCACCCGTTCGCGCAACTCTTTGCCGGCTTTGAAGTGCGGTACGTACTTTTCAGGCACGTGCACCTTATCACCTGACTTGGGGTTGCGTCCCGTTCGGGGAGGACGATAGTTCAGCGCAAAACTTCCAAACCCGCGGATCTCGATGCGGTCACCGCGCGCGAGCGCGTCGGTCATCGCATCGAGAATCATCTTGACCGCGTAATCGGCATCCTTTGCAACCAGCTGCGGGAAACGTGCCGCCAGCTGGGCAATCAGCTCCGATTTGGTCATGATCGGTAAGATTACTGCTTCTGCTCGTTCAGCTTGGCCTTGAGCAACGCACCGAGGTTGGTCGTGCCGGACGAAGCAGCGCTTTCGGAAGCCATCTTGTTCATGACCTCAGACTGCTCAACCTGATCCTTTGCACGGATCGACAGGTTGATCGAACGCGTCTTGCGATCAACGTTGATCACGACCGCTTCGATTTCCTGACCTTCCTTCAGCACGGTGGTCAGATCATCGACACGGTGAGCTGCAGCTTCGGAAGCACGCAGGTAACCTTCGACTTCTTCACCCAGCGCAATCACGGCACCGCGAGCTTCGACCGACTTGACCGTACCGGTCACGAGGCTGTTCTTCTCGTGGGTCGCGATGAAGTTGGTGTACGGATCGCCTTCCATCTGCTTGATGCCCAGCGAGATGCGCTCACGCTCGACGTCGATTGCCAGAACGATGGCCTCAACCTCGTCACCCTTCTTGAAGCGGCGCACGGCGTCTTCACCGGACTCGCTCCACGACAGGTCGGACAGGTGAACCAGACCGTCAATGCCGCCTTCCAGGCCGATGAACACACCGAAATCGGTGATCGACTTGATCTGGCCGCGGACCTTGTCACCCTTCTTGTGGTTCAGGGCGAAATCGTCCCACGGGTTCGAAGCGCACTGCTTCATGCCCAGCGAGATACGACGACGGTCTTCGTCGATTTCGAGGATCATCACTTCGACTTCGTCGCCCAGCTGGACAACCTTGGTCGGATGGATGTTCTTGTTGGTCCAGTCCATTTCGGACACGTGGACCAGGCCTTCGATACCCTGCTCAACTTCAACAAAGGCGCCGTAGTCGGTGATGTTGGTGACCTTACCGAACAGACGGGTGCCCTGCGGGTAACGACGGGAGATGCCAACCCACGGATCTTCGCCGAGCTGCTTGAGGCCCAGGGAAACACGGTTCTTCTCCTGGTCGAACTTGAGCACCTTGGCTTCGATTTCGTCGCCAACGTTGAGCACTTCCGACGGGTGACGCACACGACGCCAGGCCAGGTCGGTGATGTGCAGCAGGCCGTCGATACCGCCGAGGTCAACGAACGCACCGTAGTCGGTGATGTTCTTGACGATACCCTTGATGACCGTGCCTTCCTTGAGGTTCGCCAGGAGCTTCTCGCGCTCTTCGCCCATCGACTCTTCGAGCACTGCACGACGCGAAACAACAACGTTGTTGCGCTTGCGGTCGAGCTTGATGACCTTGAATTCGAATTCCTTGCCTTCGTACGGCGTGGTGTCCTTGACCGGACGCATGTCGACCAGCGAACCCGGCAGGAAGGCGCGGATGCTGTTGGTCATGACGGTCAGACCACCCTTGACGCGACCGGAGATCACGCCCTTCACCAGGGTGCCTTCGTTCAGTGCCTTCTCGAGGTCGTTCCACGCCGAGATACGCTTGGCCTTGTCACGCGACAGGCGGGTCTCACCGAAACCATCTTCAAGTGCATCGATCGCAACGTGGACGAAATCGCCAAGGCTGACTTCGAGGTCACCGCGATCGTCGCGGAATTCCTCGATGGGAACATAGCTCTCGGACTTCAGGCCGGCATTGACGACGACGAAATTCTGGTCGATGCGTACGACTTCGGCGGTGATGACTTCACCGGTACGCATTTCCTGAAGGGCAAGACTTTCTTCGAACAGATCGGCAAAGCTTTCTTCGAAGGCGGGGGTGGCAGTTGACATAAAGAGAAAGAATCCGGAACCGGCGTGCGACGGCAAGCTAAGTAAGTTGATGAACACGCACCGGGCACCCTTGCCCGGGCATGGCGAAACTCAACCGGGAGCCAGTCCCCGACCCCGCACGAGATCGAGCACGAAAGCCACGGCTGCATCGACGTCCATTGACGTGGTGTCGAGCAATGCCGCGTCCGGCTGTTGCTGCAATGGAGCAACGGATCGGGCGGCATCACGCGCATCCCGTTCACGGAGATCCTGCATCAAGCTCTCAAGCTTAGCAGGCAAACCCTTTTCGATCAACTGCTTATATCGACGCGCCGCGCGCGCCTCGGCAGACGCGGTCAGAAACACCTTTACCTGCGCATCGGGGAAGATTGTAGATCCCATGTCCCGCCCCTCCGCCACCAGCCCAGGCCCCTGCCTGAAGTCGCGCTGACGTCCGAACAGGGCGTCGCGCACGGCTGGCAGCACGGCAACCCGGGAGGCGCCGACCGAGCACGCCTCTTCGCGGATCGCGTCGCTGACATCCTCGTCGCCAAGCAGCACACGCCCGCTGCGAAAGCGGGCCGGCAGGGCCATCGCCAGTGCGGACAGCGCCGCCTCGTCACCGAGATCGACTCCACCGCGCATCGCCGCCAGCGCGGTGAGGCGATACAGGGTGCCGCTATCGAGGTGATGCCAGCCCAGTGCCTCGGCCACCCGCGCGCCAACCGTACCCTTGCCCGACGCCGACGGACCGTCGATGGCAACTACGGGGACTGGCTTCACGACGCTGGAAAACGCACCGAAGTACTCGGGAAAGGTCTTGTTCACGCATTTCGGATCGTTGATTCTCACCCGGCAGCCGCCGAGACTTACCAGCGAGAAGCACATGGCCATGCGATGGTCGTCATAGGTATCGATAGCAGCCGGCAGCAGCGTCGCGGGCGGAGTCACGCACAGGTAATCCGGCCCCTCCTCCACTTCGGCACCGACCTTGCGCAACTCGATGGCCATCGCCGCAATGCGGTCCGTCTCCTTGACCCGCCAGCTGGCGATATTGCGCACCCGGCACGGGCCATCGGCAAAGAGGGCCGCCACCGCAAGCGTCATCGCCGCATCCGGGATGTGGTTAAGGTCGAGATCGAAGGCGCGCAGCCGCCCCGACTCGGGCGCCGACGCCTCGATCCAGTTGTCGCCCATCGTGATTCGCGCGCCGATCTGCTCCAGCGCCTCGGCAAAACGGACATCGCCCTGGATGCTGCTGCTGCCAACACCCTCTACCCGAACCGGGCCACCACCGATGGCACCTGCTGCGAGAAAGTAGGAGGCGGACGAGGCGTCGCCCTCGACGAACAGCGTGCCGGGCGACACATAGCGGGCGCCACCGGGAACGATGAAACGGCCCCAGTCTTCATGCACCACGCGAACACCGAAGCGCGCCATCAGATCGAGGGTAATCGCAATGTAGGGACGGGAGATGAGCTCACCCACCACTTCGATCACAACCTCTTCGCCGGTGAGCGGCAGCGCCATCAGCAGCGCGGTCAGGAACTGGCTCGAGACATCGCCCCGCACCTTCACCACACCGCCGCGACGGATCGTCGCCGGGCGCAACTGCAGCGGCGGAAAACCGTCATTGCCGAGATATTCGATATCCGCACCGGTCTGACGCAGCGCATCGACGAGATCGCCGATCGGGCGCTCATGCATGCGTGCCACACCGGACAGATGGTAGCTGCCGCCGGACAAGGCAAGCGCTGCCGTCAGCGGTCGAAATGCGGTCCCGGCATTCCCCAGAAAGAGTTCTGCCGCCTTGACCGGAAACGGTCCGCCAACCCCGCGCACACGGTAATCGTTGGTGCCGGGTTCATGGTGCCACTCGACACCGAGCGCCTGCAGCGCGTCGAGCATGCGCTCGACGTCATCGGACGCCAGCAGGTCACGAATGTCGGTTTCACCTGCAGCCAGCGCGGCCAGCAGCAGAACGCGATTGGAGATGCTCTTGGAGCCGGGCAGACGCACCGTTCCGCAGGCCTCGAGCAAGGGAGGCAGATCTAGGAATTGCATGGATTACTCGGCAGATGAGGTGGGCGGAAACTGCGACGCCCAGGCATTGCGCGCGACGCGGGCTTCGTCGAAGAGCGCTTCGAGCCGCTTGCCGTCGCCCGCCATCAGGAGGGCGCGCACATAGGCGAGTTCGGCCAGATACTGGTCAAGCTCACCGAGCAGCGCCTGACGATTGGCGATGCAGATGTCACGCCACATTTCGGGGTGGCTGCCGGCAATGCGGGTGAAATCGCGAAAACCGCTGGCAGCGTGGGAAAACAGCAACTCGGCGTTTGCACGCCCGGCGAGATCGTGCACCAGGCCAAAGGCGAGAAGATGCGGAAGATGACTGACCGCGGCAAACACCCGGTCGTGATCGTTGGGCGCCATCTCCACCACCGTTGCCCCGCAAGCCTCCCATGCGGCACGTACCAGCGCTACAGCGGCAGCGTCGTTCTCGGGCAAAGGGGTGACCACGACCTTTCGGTCGCGGTAGAGCGCGGCGAAGGCCGCATCGACACCACTGGTTTCGGCGCCGGCAATCGGGTGTGCAGGCACGACGTGGGACAGGCGCTCGTCAAGATGACGGTAAGCGGCCTCGATCACGTCGCGCTTGGTGCTGCCCGCGTCGGTCACCACGGTACCGGGGCCGAGATGCGGCGCCATGGCCGCCATGATGCTGTCCATCTGCCCGACGGGCGCTGCAAGCAGAACCAGGTCGGCGCCATCGAGGGCAGCTGCCCAGTCGGTGGCCACCTCGTCGATCACGCCGAGCTCACGCGCCCGATCGAGCGCGCTTGCCGTACGGCCAATTCCGACGATGCGCTCGACCGCGCCCGCTTTACGCAGGGCCAACGCAAAAGACCCGCCGATCAGGCCGACGCCGCATACCACCAGTTTGCCAATCAGCGCCATTCCGTATCCTCTCCGGCTCACGCCAGAATCTGGCGCAAGGCCTCAATGAACCGTGTGTTCTGTTCGGGCAGTCCAATCGACACGCGCAACCACTCCGGCATGCCGTAGCTGGCGATCGGACGCACGATGACGCCACGCTTGAGCAGCGCGCGGTGCACTGCAGCTGCATCGCCCGCCCGAAAAGCCACGAAATTGCCTGACGACGGAATCCATTCCAGGCCGAATTCAGTCAATGCACCGGTAATCTGCACCATGCCACGACGGTTGATCTCGGCGCTCTGCGCCAGAAACTCTTCGTCTCCGAGCGCCGCCTCCGCCGCCGCGAGCGCGACACTCGATACATTGAAGGGCTGACGCACCCGGTTCATCAGATCGGCAACCTCGGGATGCGCGATTGCGTAACCTACACGCAACCCAGCCAACCCATACGCCTTGGAGAAAGTGCGCGATACCAGCAAGTTCGGGAAACGCGCCAGCCAGGCTGTCGCATCGTATGACTGATCCGGTGCGAGGTATTCGGTATAGGCCTCGTCCAGCACGACCAGCACATCCCGCGGCACCTGT
>JALNWS010000052.1 GCA_023230755.1 Azoarcus sp. | reverse complement strand
GCCAGCTCGACCAAGGGCGCGACAGGTCATACGCTGGGCGCTGCAGGCGGCCTGGAAGCGGTGTTCTGTGCGCTGGCGCTTGGCGACGGGCTGATCCCCGGCAGTCCCGGCACCCGCAGCCTGGACCCGGACATCGACATCGACTACCGGCAAACACCGCAAAAGGCGACGCTACGCCATGTGTTGTCGAACTCCCTCGGTTTCGGCGGCACCAACTGCAGCCTCGTCCTGTCGCGGGCGGGCGGAATAACATCATGAACACCAAGCCACTATCGGCAACGATCCGGGGCATCGGCCTCATCGGCCCCGGCTTCGACAACTGGCCGCAGGCCCGTGCCGTCCTCGCCGGAGACACGCCCTGGGTGCCGGCCGCGACCCGCATTCCAAACCCTGGCATGCTGCCGCCCGCCGAGCGCCGGCGCGTCGGCGCAGTCGTCAAGCTGGCGCTGTGCGCGGGCATGGAGGCAGTCGATGCGGCAGGCGCCGACGCCGCACAGCTGGCCACGGTGTTTGCTTCGGCCGGCGGCGACGGCGCCAACTGTCATGCCATCTGCGAGGCGCTGGCCAGCGACGACCGCCGGATTTCACCGACCCGCTTCCACAATTCGGTGAATAACGCCGCCTCCGGTTACTGGGGGATCGCCACCGGTGCGATGGCGACCTCGACCATCATTTCGTCCTACGACGGCAGCCTGGCCTCCGGGCTGATCGAAGCCTTCGGGCTGACACACGAACTCGGCCAGCCCGTGCTGCTGCTGGTGTATGACCACCCCTACCCGGAACCGCTGGCGGCAGCACGTCCGGTCCGTGACGCTTTCGCCCTGGCCTTGCTGCTCGACCCCAACGGCAACGAGTCGCCGCGCCTGCAACTGGGCGAGTTCAGCCACGCTGCGGCGGACACGATGTCCGACACCGCGATGGACGCGGTACGCAGCGGCATCCCCGCCGCGCGCGGACTGCCCCTGCTCGCGCTGCTGGCACAGGGCCGCAGTGGTGTGGTGGTGATCGACTATCTTGACGACCTGCGCCTCGAACTGAGCCTGTCCGCGTGAGCGCCGCCCTGCCCGATCGCGGCTGGATCGCCTCGCACATTCCGCACCACGGCAGCATGTGTCTGCTCGACGCTGTCGAGGCCTGGGATGAAGATCACATCCGTTGCAGCAGCACCACCCACTGTGCCGCCGACAACCCGTTGCGCAACGGCGGGCGCCTTGGCGCGCTCAACGCCATCGAATATGCCGCCCAGGCCATGGCCGTGCATGGCGCGCTGCTGGCAGATGCAGCGCATGCGGCAACGCCGCCGAGCCCCGGCTTTCTGGGCAGTGCACGCGGCGTGAGCTGCCTGGTCGAGCGCCTCGACGACATCGAGGCCCCGCTCTCCATCCGTGCACAGCGCCTGTCGGCCGACTCGCGCACCCTGCTGTATGCCTTCACCGTCTCCGCAGCCGAACGCCTGCTGGTGCAGGGACGGGTCGCGGTGGTGCTCGGCCGCGCACCTTCTTCTTCCTGACTCCGGACACTCGAACATGACCCTTCGCGCACTCGTCAGCGGCGGTAGCGGCGGCATCGGCCGCGCAATCTGCCTGCGTCTCGCAGCCGACGGCTACGCCGTGCTCGTTCACGCCAACCGCCAGCTTGAAGCCGCCGAGGAAGTGGCCGCCTCCATCCGCAGTGCCGGCGGGCGGGCCGAAGCCATCGCCTTCGATCTCACCGATGCAGCGGCCACCTCGGCAGCGGTGGAGATGCTGCTTGCCGACGGGCCGATCCAGGTCGTGATCAACAATGCCGGCATTCACGACGATGCGGTGTTCCCCGGCATGTCGGCGCAGCAGTGGCACCGCGTGATCGACGTCAGCCTCAATGGCTTCTTCAACCTCACCCAACCGCTGACCATGCCGATGATCCGCACCCGCTGGGGACGCATCATCAACATCACCTCGATTGCGGGGCTCACCGGCAATCGCGGCCAGGTCAATTACGCAGCGGCCAAGGGCGCGCTGCATGCCGCCACCAAGTCGCTGGCGCTCGAGCTGGCCAGTCGTGGCATCACCGTCAATGCGGTGGCACCCGGCATCATCGATACCGCGATGAGCGAAGCCGCCTTCGACGCTGAGGCCATCGGCCGCCTGGTGCCGATGAAACGCGCAGGGCGCGCCGACGAGGTGGCCGACCTGGTCGGATTCCTGGCCTCGAAACAGGCCGGCTACATTACCGGCCAGGTCATTTCGATCAACGGCGGCATGATCTGAACGCCATGAGCACCGCCGCCACTGCAATGAACGCCGCCGGCGTGCATAAAACCGAAGCACTGCTGTTCTTCACCCTGATGCAGTTGGCGGTCATCATCCTGGTGGCACGCGCAGGCGGCGAGATTGCGCTGCGGCTGGGGCAATCCTCAGTGGTCGGCGAAATCGTCACCGGCATCCTGCTCGGCCCGTCGCTGTTCGGCTGGCTCGCGCCCGGGCTGTTCGACCTCGTGTTCCGCAGCGCGCCACCCGAGCCGATGCAGATCCTGTCCCAGATCGGTTTGCTGCTGCTGATGTTCCAGATCGGACTCGAGTTCGATTTCAGCCACCTTACCGAGCGCAAGCACCGTCATACCGTGGCATGGGTCGCCAGCGCCGGGCTGGTGCTGCCTTTTGCCCTCGGATTCGGCCTTGGCTGGCTGGCTACGCCGCTGCAACCCGCAGGTGCCGACCCCATGGTGTCCGGCCTGTTCGTGGCCACCGCGTTCTCGATCACCGCCCTCCCCATACTCGGGCGCATCATGATCGAGTTCCAGCTCACCCGCAGCCCGCTCGGCGTGATCGCGATCAGCGCCGCTGCGATCAACGATGTGGTCGGCTGGCTGCTGCTGGCACTGGTTTCCACGCTGGCGGCAGCCAGGCTCGACGCAATCGACTTCCTCACCCGCATCGCGCTGGTATTGGTCTTCTTCGCTCTGAGCTGGTTCGTGCTGCGTCCGCTGGTCAAGCGCCTGGTGCAACGTGCCCGCCCCGGTCGCGGACGACTGCCGCCGAATCTGATGGGTGCCCTGCTGGCACTGATCTTCGGTGCCGGGATGTGCACCTACCAGCTCGGCATCTTCGCCATTTTTGGCGGCTTCATGATGGGCGTGATCCTGCACGACGAACACGGTCTGCGCGAAGCCTGGAACACCCGCGTAGGGCACTTCGTGGGCGTGTTCTTCCTGCCGGTGTTCTTCACCTATACCGGCCTGCGCACCGATATCGGCAGCCTCGACAGCCTTGCCGACTGGGGTTGGTGTGCGCTGGTGATCACGCTTGCCACGCTCGGAAAATTCGGCGGCTCCTACCTCGCTGCGCGCCGCTGTGGCCTGAGTCACGACCAGGCAGGCATTCTTGGCATCATGATGAACACACGGGCACTGATGGAGCTGGTCGTCATCAACGTTGGCTACGATCTCGGCGTGATCTCGCAAGTGATGTTCACCATGCTGGTGATCATGGCCATCTTCAGCACCATCCTGACTACCCCCTGCCTGCGGATCTGGCTCCCGGCGATCGGTCACCCACTGCCGCCAAGAGCCCGCGAATGAACGCGCTCAGCCTGCGACGCCCGCTTCGCCGCCACATCCTCTTGTGCTACCTTCCACCGTTTGTCTCAAGGGACTGCGCTCGTCTTTCCGCCCAATGAACCTGAAGCCCCGCTTCCTGCTCCTAGCCTCAACCCTGATCCTGATCGCGTCGACCGCGAGCTGGCTTGCATTCCAGCGGATCGCTGAAGGCATCATCGAGCAATGGGGCGTCCGCCTGGTTGAAACGCAGGTGCGCTACGACTCCGCACGGCTCCTGCAGCCCCTGATTCGCGAAATCGCGCTTTCCCGCCAGATGGCGCAGTCGCAACTCATCCGGCGCTGGGCGAAGCAGCCCGACAATCCCGGCTACACGGCGGAAGCCATGGCAGAAATGGAGAGTTTTCGCCGCAACTTCCAGGACGGGAGCTATTTTGCAGCGCTGCTCGCATCCGGCGCCTACTATCACAACAACGCCCAGAACGACTACGCCGGACGGCAGTTGCGCTACCACCTCAATCCCGACACACCATCGGACAGCTGGTTCTACGAAATCATCCGCCAGGGCCGTGATTTCCACCTCAACGTCAACAAGGACCAGGCCCTCGGGATCACCAAGATCTGGATCGACGTGCTGATCCGCGACGGAGAGGAGACACTCGGCGTGCTCGGCACCGGGCTCGACCTTGACCGCTTCATCCATGACATCGTCCAGCTCGCCCAACCCGGGATCACCACGCTGTTCGTCGACCAGGATGGCGCCATCCAGCTGCACCGCGACCTGCGCTACATCGACTACGCCAGTATCGTCAAGGCCGAAGGCGAAAAGATCACCATCGATCGCCTGCTCAGCGACGGCCAGGACCGCAGCTTCATCCACGCGGCGATGCGCGAGCTCGTTGATGCCGGCCCCGAACGCGAACACGACACCCGTGTGATCAGCCGCTTCGTCACCTTCGAAGGCAAGCGCTACCTTGCCGGTGTGGCCTATCTGCCCGAGCTCGACTGGTACGAAGTCACCATGCTCGACCTCGACGTGCTGATGCCGCTGCACAGCTTCACCAGCGTGCTGCTCATCTTTGCAGCAACGCTGGTGGTGGCGCTGCTGCTGTTCAACTACATCCTCAGCCGATGGGTGCTGAACCCGGTGTCCAACCTCGAAAACGCCATGCTGCGGGTTCGGGATGGCGACCTCAACCCGATCACGCTGCCGCCCGCAAAAGGCGAGATCGGCCGTCTGGTAGGGCATTTCGGCGCAATGGCCGAATCAGTGCGCAGTCACACCCATGAACTGGAGAACAGGGTCGCCGCGCGCACCGAAGATCTGCACCGGCTCGCCAGCGCCGACCCGCTGACCGGGCTCCTGAATCGCCGTGGCTTCACCGAGCGTCTGAACGCCGAAGCGAAACGTGCAGAACGGGAACGAAGCCACTTCGGCCTCATCTGGATCGACATCGACGAGTTCAAGCAGATCAACGACTTCCTCGGTCATGGCGTCGGAGATGAAGCACTGCTGGCGGTTGGCCGCCTCATCAACGCCAACATCCGTCCCTACGACTGCGCTGCGCGCTGGGGCGGGGACGAGTTCCTGATCCTGCTCGCGCCATGCGATCACGCCACCCTTGCATGCCTGGGCGAGCGCATCCGCAGCGCCATCGAATCCGACATCCATCTCGCCGCAGACACCTCGATCACGGTCAGTGTCGGTGCCTGCATCGCCGCGCCCGGTGACGCGATCGAACGTATTCTGCAGCGTGCCGACAATGCGCTCTACACCGCCAAGGCCGAAGGCAGAAACCGGATGAGGATCGCAGACGCCGCAGCAGCCGAAACCACCTGAGGCGTAAGCCAGACGCGACTCAGGCGCGCAAGCGACGCCACAGCAACAGCGGAAGCCGGAGCACGAAACCAAGCAGCAGCCGGCTGTGCATCCAGGTCAGCAAGACGTTGTCGCGCAGATAATTGAAGTGCGACACCCCGCCCTCGTCGGCGTTGAAATACTTCACCGGCGCATCGATGTTGATCGGTTTAACGCCGCGCCAGGCCAGTCGCACGACGGCCTCGGGGTCGAAATCGAAGCGTCGCATCCAGCGCTGGCCCTGCATCAGCGCGCGCAACGGCGTCACCGGATAGACACGAAAGCCGTAGAGCGAATCGCCGATGCCCATCCACAGGGTTTCCAAATTGGCCCAGGCGTTGGACACCTTGCGTCCGCGCACCCGCAACAGGGGCGCACTGGCATCGAACACGGGGCGCCCGAGGATCATGCATTCGGGCGAATCAGCGGACGCAGCCATGAAGCGCGGAATGAGCGCTGCGGGATGCTGGCCGTCGGAGTCCATGGTCAGGACATGCGTGATGCCCTGCCTGGCCGCTTCATCGAGTCCGTGCAGCACCGCGGCACCCTTGCCCCGGTTTTCCGGCAGCACGAACACCTTCAGCCCCGCGTCCTCCGCCGCCATCGCCTGCAGCTCTGCGCCGGTGCCATCGGTGCTGCCGTCCACGACCACCCATACTGGCGCCCACTGTGCGCGTGCTGCACGCACGGTATCGAACACCTTGGGGCCGGGGTTGTAGCTGGGAATCAGCACCGCATGGGTGGCGGAAGACGTCATGGGCGGGGCAGGATCAAAGGGGTTGTGTCGCGTCTGCGCGCTCACCGGCGAACTGCGGCGGCACGAACCGTGCGCGGGAAAGCTCGTCCGCGAAGTATGTTTCGAGCTCGCGGCAGAACATGGTGGCGTTGGCGGGCGGCTCGAAACGGCGCCCCAGCCGCACCCGGTAGTGGATCGGCATCGGTGGACGCCGGAACAGCGGCCAGCCCTTGGACAGATAGGCTGAGTCGGTCTCGATGATGATGGTCTGCACCGGCACCTTTGCACGGCGAGCGATCAGGGCCACGCTGGGCGTGATCTCGTTGACCGGCGCACGCACCGTGCGTGTCCCCTCGGGGAACATCAGCAGCTGACTGCCCTCGCCCAGCGCCTCGCAGGCGGCATACACCATCTGCAGGGGGCGCCCGTTCGGAATGTAGCGCGCAAGCCGCGCACCGCCGCCGAGAAAGACATTTTTCATCAGCGAGGCCTTCATGATGCAGGCCACGTTGGGCAGGCGCGCGATCACCATCACCGCATCGAGCAGGCAGGGGTGGTTCGGCGCCAGAATCAGCGGTCCCTGATCCTTCAGCGCATCCAGTTCGCTGATGTCGAAGCGGCAGGCACCGAGCGCGCCAAGCACGAAGAGGTAGATGCGGAACACGCAGGTGATCGCCCGCCGCCCCAGCCTGCGCGCCGCCCCGCCGGGCATGAACGGATGCAGGATGGCGGCAAGCAGCGACCACCCCAGACACAGCACGCCAAGCGCAAACAGCCCGAAATAGAGACAGAAGTACTCATAGACGGCAGGAAGACGGCGGGGGCTCGATGCGCTCACAGCGTGGCTCAGTCTTCCACCACGACTGTTCGCGAGGATTCGCCGAGCACCCATGCAATGGCCACCCCGGCAGCCCAGGAGTGATCGCGCTGGACCAGGGGACTGTCGGCAAAAGCGGCGCCGCGCAGGGTATCGTAGCGGAGGAAACTGCCCACCCAGAAACGGTCGAAACGCTTCGACAGCGCAGTGATGAACTGGGCGCCGGAGTACCCGCCCGAGGCCTCGTAAGCCGGCCGGTCGGACAGCGCAAACTCCGGCTTCACGTCATAGAAATAGCGGTGCTGACGGGCGTTGGCGTAGATCGGTCCTGCCATCACGCCGAGATTCCAGCCCGAGTTGCCGAAGGGGTCGATGTCGAGGTTGATGAAGGGGGAAAACGTCACCCCGACATGCGTGACCGAACCCTTGACCGTATAGGCGGCACGCACTGGCAGACGCAGGTCGACCCGCGCGTTGTGTGAATCGGAGCGCCACAGGTTGAACTCGAGCGAGGGCCCGATCTCCACCGTCGGTTTGAGGTCGGGCATGCCGCGACGGGCACTGTTGCCGTCGCTGTCCACCGGCAGCGAGGCCGACAGACTGAGATTGAGCTGCACCCGGTCGCTATCGAAGAAAATGCTGCGAATGCCGTCACGGTCGGCCTTGAAGAACTCGCCCCGGTACACGAAATACGGCACCGCAAGTCCGTGCACCCGCTGCCGGTCCGAGCCCCGGTAGTCGGGGAAAGACACCGCGCCCACGCCCAGCCCCAGTTCCCACAGCGGTTTCTCCTCGCCGGCGTGGGCAGGCAGCACGCCCCCCACGGCAAGCAGGGCCGCGAGCGCAAACGATGAAAACGGGATGAGCTTCATGTACGAATTCCTTGAGTCGGATGCCCGCCGCTGGCTTCGATTTCGACCAGCAGATCGGAGCGACAGACATCGGCCTGAACGTAGCACACCTGTGCTTCATCAACGATCACGCGCCGCACTTCGGCACGAATGGTCTCCAGGTCCGCAGGGTCGCGCACGTAACCCAGGCACACCAGGTCCTCGCGCGCCGGGCTCAGCAGCGGGGCGACCCGCGCGGCCTCGGCCAGCACGGTATCGATGTTCACCAGCGTCTCGCGTGTCTGTGCCGCAACGTCCTCCTGATGGAGAGTCTGATGACCGACGATACTCGCGGTACCGGAAATGAACAGCACATCCTGCACCGTGCTGCTGCTCACCGCCGCGCGCGAGAAGGTCGGACTGCGCGGCCCGTAGACCTCCGGGTAATGATAGGCGCTGACCTGACGCGGATTCTCCACCGCGTGCGGGACGCGCCGCACGGCAAAGAACCCGATCTCGAGCGCACCGTGACGCACCCCGAGCGCGCTGGCCGCAGGCACCCGCCCGGTCAGCGCGCGTCCGCAGGCGGAAAAGGCATCCTGCCTGCCGATGTTGAACTTGCGATAGCGCTCGACGCCGTTCTCGATCCCGTTGATCCTCGGCAGGTAATTCCACACCCGCAGCAAACCCGGGAACGCGGCATGCGCCAACGCGGCAAAGACCTCACGATAGGCGAACTCCGCGGCCTGCTGCAAGGCACTCACCGATGGCGTATCAACGAATGCCGACTCATCGACGGAGATCACGCCGAACATCAGATCGTCGTCGTGGCGATAGACCACCTGTCCATGCCGGCCGGCGACGAGGGCATGATCGGACAGCCATACTGCCCGCCACGGATTCGCCGGAACAAGGGTGGGCGAGCAGACTCGCAGACACGGAAACGCTTCGCTGCGCGCACAGTCCTCACCGAAGCGGATCTCGCCAAAAATGCGTGCGGGGTCAATGCCGGGCGGTAGCGGTGCATCGACATCCAGCGGCGACAACAGCTGCAACTTCGAACCGCCGCTCATCCGCGCACCGCCATCTCACCGTCATCCACCGGCAGGATGTCGCATTTGCGCTTGCGCCGTGCAGCCAGCGTCCGCGGCAGGTGGCGCAGGGCCGACAGGTAATAGATCGTCTTGAACGCCAGCAGCGAGGGCCAGATTGGCGTTTTGCCGTAGATATCGCCCGCCAGCAGCGAGAGCAGCGCTTCTTTCATGCGCAGCAGGTTACGCGGCCCCATGAACAGATCGCGCATGGTCGGGCTGGTCATGCGATAAATGAACCACGAGAAGGCCTTCGGCCCGTGGCGGACGAGCTTGTCGAAACGCGCCATGGCCGCCTTGGTGCGCCCGGGTTGGCGCAGGCAGGTGTCGACCGCGTCGGCACCGAAGAAGGCGCTCTGCATGGCCAGCATTACCCCCGAGGAAAAAACCGGGTCGATGAAGGCGTAGGCATCGCCGAGCAGGATGTAGTGCGGGCCATGCGTGTGATCGGTGGTGTAGGAGAAATTGCCGGTCGCCTCCACCGGCGAGATCCGGCTCGCGCCCACAAGCCGCTCGGCCAGGGCCGGCGAGAGTGCGATGGTGTCGGCCAGGAAATCGTCCAGCGATCGACCCGCGCGCTGCTTCATGTAATAGGGCCAGGTCACCGCACCGATGCTGGTTGCCCCGTCGGCCAGCGGAATCACCCAGAACCAGCCGTGTTCGAACCAGTAGATGGAGATGTTGCCTGCGGCGTCTCCGTCGTGGCGCGGGACGTTGGCAAAGTGCGCGTACATTGCAGAACTGTTGTGCTGCGGGTTGCGATGCTTGGCCCCCATGCGATTGGCGATGAAGGTGTCGCGACCGGAGGCATCGACAACGAAGCGCGCCGCCCAGGTCTCGCGCCGGCCGTCATCATGCTCGGCCCTGACAGTAGCCCCATCGGCGTGAAAGATGACGTCCTTCACCCGACAGCCCTCGATCACCTCGGCGCCCTTGCGCACCGCATTGCGAATCAGGATGTGGTCGAACTCGGCGCGACGCACCTGATAGGCATAGGGCATCGATTTGTCCCACGCCTCGCCAAAATTGTAGCGTTGCTGCGCGGCATGCTGCGGCGATACGAACTCGGCCGAATACTTCCGGATCCCGATCGCGCGCATCTCGTCGGCCACGCCCAGCCTCTCGAACAGGGGCAGGTTGGCCGGGAGCAGGGACTCGCCGATATGGAAGCGTGGGTGGTGCGCCTTCTCGAGAACGGTGACGCGATGCCCTTTTTCGGCCAGCAGTGCGGCCGCGGTCGAGCCCGCCGGCCCGCCGCCGATGACGAGCACATCACACGCCAGGTCGGAGGACGGAAGTTCATTTGTATTCACGACAGAATCACCATCTGGAACAGAGTTGCGAGCACCGTGCGGTTTCAGGGACGATCGGCGCACTTGCTTCAAGCTGCGGACTATACCGTAGCCGTACCATCAGCGGAATTGCGCCAGCTCAAACGGACAGCGGTGAGCAGCACGGAGATCACTACATCCGCATAGCCCACTGAGCGGACCACAGCACGTGGATTGCAGTCCCCCCCGATATGGCGCACCATTTCGTTTTTACCTGATTCCCGCCGTCCATGCGTCCCGCCCGTGCCCTGATTGACCTCGAAGCCCTTCGTCACAACTACCGGCTTGCGCGAGCTCGACATGGCGGGCGAGCGTTTGCCGTGGTCAAGGCCAATGCCTATGGTCATGGCGCGGTCGAGTGCGCGCAGGCGCTGGCAGCCGAGGCAGACGGTTTCGCCGTCGCCTTTGTGGACGAAGCCCTGCAACTGCGCGCCGCCGGCATTACCCAGCCGATCCTGCTCCTCGAAGGCGTATTCGACGCCGACGAACTCGATGAGGTCGTGCGCCACGAACTGTGGATGGTCGTACACCACGAATTGCAGATCGAGATGATCAAGGGCCGACAACTGGCTGCGCCCTTGCATGTGTGGCTCAAGGTCAATTCGGGCATGAATCGCGCCGGCTTCCTGCCCGACATGGTGCGCACGGCCTGGCAACGCCTGCACGACACCGGCAAGGTTTCCGACATCTCGCTGATCACCCACTTCGCGCGGGCGGACGAGCCCGATGCGACCACGACGGCGGAGCAGATCGCCGCTTTCGACGCCGGCACCCGTGATCTGCCCGGCCTGCGCAGCCTGGCCAACTCCAGTGCCATCCTCGGATGGCCGGCCGCGTACCGTGACTGGGGCCGCCCCGGCATCCTGCTCTATGGCGCTGATCCGATGCCGGAGGACAACCACGGGCTGCGCCCGGTCATGACGCTGGAGAGCCAGATCATTGCGGTGCGTGAAATTCCCGCCGGTGCGCCGCTGGGCTACGGCGGGCGCTTCGTCGCCAAAGCACCGACGCGTGTCGGCCTCGTGGCCATGGGCTACGCCGATGGCTACCCGCGCAGCGCACCCGAAGGTACGCCGGTCGCGGTGGATGGAAGCCTCACCCGCCTGATCGGCCGGGTGTCGATGGACATGCTTACCGTGGATCTGACCGGTCTGCCCGGTTGCGGCATTGGCAGCCGCGTCGAGCTCTGGGGTCGTCAGGTGTCGGTCAATCGTATCGCCACCGGCGTGGGCACGATCTCGTACGAACTGCTGTGCAATGTGAAGCGGGTTCGCTTCGAATATCTCGGCTAAGTGCTCAAGAAGGCGGGGCCCCGGACCGAGGTCCGTGCCCCCCCTCCGGCTTATTCGTGCACCGTCTCGATCGTCAGCGCCACACCGCTGGCGTCGGCCGCCAGTCCATCGACCCGTCCTTCGAGATCGCCAGTTTTTGCCATCACCCCACCCGATTTCGACACCCGTACCGCGAGGGCCAGTTTTTCCGGCAGCGGGGCGTTGCCCGACATCCGGGGAACGCCGTCGAAGGTGAAATCGAGCGGCAGTTCGCTGCCCTTGAAGCGGAGTGCGGCAATCGGAGGCCCGCCTGCGCCACCACGCACGAAAACGAATACGGTGTCGTCGGCCAGCAACTGCTCGCGCAACGCAGGGGCAACATCGAGGCGACCGGCAATCTTCAGCCCGCCATCCACCGCGTTCCCACCGCTGGCAACCGGCGGCGGCATCTGCTGCGCAGGCGCAGCCGCCAACGCCGGCAGGCCCGCCTTGCCGCGGGCGTCGTTGATGCTGGCACGCAGTTGCCCCTCAACCTCCTGCCCGGGTGGTACCCGCGCCAGTATGCGTTCCCACAGCCCTGCAGCCGCTGCATAGTCGCCTCGCTGATAGGCTGCGGTACCGGCAAGCGCAAGTGACTTGACGTGATTGGGATCGATCTCCAGCGCACGCGCGACCAGTGCTTCGGCTTCACCGACAATGCTGCCGTTCTTGGTCGCCACCACATCGGCCCAGTCTGCAACCACGTCGGCATTGTCCGGAATCAGCTCGGCAAGCCGTGCATAGGCCTTGGCCGCCTCAGGATAGTCCTCCAGCACCAGCCAGGAGCGCGCGAGCATCGCCCAGCCTTCGACGTTGTCCGGCTCCTTCGCCAGGCGGGCCTCGAGCGTGCCGACCATCTCCCTGATCTGCGTGGGCGAGAACGTCTGCTGGCGCGCAAGCTTCTGCGGGTCGAGCGCATCCGGCGTACCGACCCCCAGATAGATCAGCGCAGCCATCACCGGTACACCAAGCCCCACCAGCACGGCCCATCCACGGGCAGGACGGACACTCCCGCCGGGCGCCATGACCTTGCCCTCATCCAGCGCACGACGTTCGAGTTCATCCCTGCTACGCGCATACGCGGCGTCATCGATTCCGCCTGCAGCACGTTCGGCATCAAGATCGGCAAGCTGTTCACGCAGTACCAGCATTGCGGTTGCAGCCTGTTCGGCATCCGCAACCGCCGGCGCGCTTGAGACTGCACGACCACGGCCGAGCAGTGGCGGCACGACCATGAGCAAGGCGCCGGCCACCAGCAGGCCGGCGACAATCAAAAAGGTGATCACGAACGGGGCTCCTCGGCAGACGGTTTGTCTGCGGTGGCGGGCGCGTCGCCCGCAAGCAGTGCGCGGGCGCGGGCGCGCTCCGCAGTGGAAAGTTGATCCTGCACGGCGGCTTCAGCAGCGCGTCGGCGCAGACGGAAGGCCAGCCAGCTGGCGCCACCGAGCAGCAGCGCGGCGGGGCCGCCCCACAGCAGCAAGGTGGTGGTCTTGAACGGTGGCTCGTAGAGCACGAAATCACCGTAACGCTCGACCAGGTAATCGATGACTTCATTCTTGCTCTTGCCCGCAGCAAGTTGTTCTCGCACCTGATTCCGCAAATCGACTGCAAGCGGGGCATGCGACTCGGCAATCGACTGATTCTGACACACCAGGCAGCGCAGCTTGTGGGACAGCTCCTGGACCTCATCCTCGAGCGCCTGATCGGCCACTATCGGCGTTGCAGTACCCGTCTCGGCAGCGTGAACCGCCGCGACGCCGCCAAACGCACAGACCGCAAACAGGGTCGCAAGAAGACGGCGCCCCGACATGAAACGCTCAACCTGCACGCTGCAACTCCTTGATCTTTGGCATCAGCACCTGTTCCAGGTTTTCCGCGGTCACCGGTCCGATCTGCTTGTAGCGGATACGGCCCTGCTGATCGATGAGAAAAGTTTCGGGTACGCCATACACACCGAAATCGATTCCCACCCGGCCGTCGATATCCATCACCGAAAGCTGGTAGGGATTTCCGTGCCGGGTCAGCCAGTCACGGGCACGTTCGATCGCCTGTGCGGTCTCGGTCTCGAGCGCCATGCCGCGCGCATCGATCTCCCCGTCACCACGCACTTCCTTGTAGTTGAGGCCGACGATGGGCACCACGCCGCTACGCGCGAGCTTGACCAGGACGGGATGCTCCTGACGGCAGGCTACGCACCACGACGCCCACACATTGAGCAACCACACCTGACCGCGCATCTGTTCCAGTCCGAAACGCTGCTCCGGCTGGTCCAGACGGGCGAGGCTGAAATCCGGCGCAGGCTTGTCGATCAGCGGCGAAGGGACTTCACGCGGGTTGAGCGTGAGGCCAAAACCGAGAAACCCGATGAGCAGCAGGAAAAGAAACAGTGGAACAAGAAACTTGGCTTTCATGAACGGTTCTCAAACGGCATGTTGTGCGGCGCCGGCGGGTGCGCTGCGCTCTGCCAGACGACGATAGCGACGGTCTGCAGCAGCCAGTATGCCGCCCAGCGCCATCAGGATGCATCCTGCCCAGATCCAGCTGATGAAGGGCTTGCGGTGCAGACTCACCACCCAGTCGCCCTCGGGCAATTGCTCGCCAAGCGACACATACACATCGCGGAAAGGACCGATATCGAGTGCGGCCTCGGTCATCGGCATGCCCATCGCCCGATAGACACGCTTTTCCGGCTCCAGAACCGCAACAGGCTTGCCATCGCGACTCAGATCTATGGTCGCCCTGGAGGCGTCGTAGTTGGGACCCGCGATACGCTCGACGCCCTTGAAGCTGAAGCTGTAACCGGCGAACTCCGCCTGATCGCCCGCCTTCATGCGCAAATCGAGGTTGGCGTCGATGCTGCCGACCAGGGTCACACCGATGATGAAGATGCCGACACCGAAGTGTGCGGTCCACATGCCCCACCAGGCAGCAGGAATCGCTGACAGACGGCTCGACATGGACGCACCGGCGCGCTCGCGCAAGCGCCCTCCGAGCAGCTGCAGGCTGGCCAGCACGACCCAGGCCGCCAGACACAGCCCGAGGACGGTGCGCCAGGTCAGGTGATCGAGCGCAAACGCGGTACCGAAGCCGATCGCGATGCTGGCGATGCCGGCCGGCGCCAGGCGGCGAACCACGGTGCCCACCTTGTCGCTCTTCCAGCGCAGGTAGGGTCCGAACATCATCAACACCACAACGGGCGTCATCAGGGGCACGAACACGGCCTGGAAATACGGCGGTCCAACCGAGATCTTGCCCAGATTGAGTGCATCGAGGAAGAGCGGGTAAAGCGTGCCCAGCAACACCGAGGCCGACACCACCGCCAGCAGCACGTTATTGCCCAGCAGCGTGGTTTCGCGCGAAACCAGACCGAAACTGCCGCCGCCGGTGAGGCGCGGTGCCCGCCAGGCGTAGAGCAGCAGCGACACGCCGATGACCAGCACCAGCAGGGCGAGAATGAACATGCCGCGTGCAGGGTCGGTTGCAAAGGCATGCACGCTGGTGATCACACCCGAGCGCACGAGGAAGGTACCGAGCAGTGACAGCGAAAAGGCACCGATGGCGAGCAGGACGGTCCAGCTGCGGAAGGCACCGCGCTTCTCGGTGACTGCCAGCGAGTGGATCAGTGCGGTTCCCAGCAACCAGGGCATGAACGACGCGTTCTCCACCGGATCCCAGAACCACCAGCCGCCCCAGCCCAACTCGTAGTACGCCCACGCCGAGCCCACCATGATGCCGGCGGTCAGAAACACCCACGCTGCAATCGTCCACGGCCGCGACCAGCGCGCCCAGGCCGCATCCATGCGCCCGCTGAGCAGCGCCGAAATGGCAAAGGCGAACGCCACCGAGAAGCCCACGTAGCCCATGTACAGCAGCGGCGGATGAATGATCATCCCCGGATCCTGCAGCAGGGGATTCAGGTCACGTCCCTCGGCCGCCCCCGGAAGCAGGCGGTCGAAGGGGTTGGAGGTCACCAGCATGAAGGCGATGAAGCCGACGCTGATACAGCCCAGCACACCGAGTACGCGGGCCAGGAAGACCTGCGGCACATGACGCGAGAACACGGTGACCGCCACCGTCCACAGCGACAGCGACATCGCCCACAGCAGCAGCGAACCCTCGTGATTGCCCCACACGCCCGTGATCTTGTACATCAGGGGCGTATCACTGTTCGAATTGACGGCCACCAGCTGCACCGAAAAATCGCTGTTGATGAAGGCCCAGGTCAGGCAGGCAAAGGCGAAGGTAACAAAGACGAACTGTCCCTGCGCCGCGGGCCGCGCCACGGCCATCATCGATTGATTGTTGCGGGACGCACCGACCAGCGGCAACACCGCCTGAATCAGCGCAAGGACGAGGGCAAGAACGAGTGCGAAGTGACCGAGTTCAGGGATCATTGGCTCACCGTATCGGCGGTTTTCTGCGCCTGCTCAAGCGCGTGGGCGGCCTCGGGCGGCATGTAGTTCTCATCGTGCTTGGCAAGCACCTCGGTAGCGCGGAACTGTCCGTCGGGCCCGAGCGAGCCCTGCACCACCGCGCCCTTGCCTTCCTTGAACAGGTCGGGCAGCGTGCCCTTGTAGCTGACCGGAATCGTTTGTGCGGTATCCGTGATGGCAAAGCGTACGGTAAAGCCGTCCGCCTCGCGCTGCAGCGAACCGCTCTCGACCAGGCCGCCAATCCGGAAGGTCTTGCCCCTGGGGGCCTTGCCCTCCATCACGTCGGAAGGCGTATGGAAGAACACCATGTTCTGCTGAAAGGCAGACAACACCAGGGCCACGGCCGCGACGAGCAGTACCACGCCACCACCGACCAGCATCATGCGTTTGCTACGGGGTTTCATATCAAGACTCCATGCGGGCGCCTGCGCGTCCCGAACCATCCTTGCCAACCGCGCGGCGCCAGCGCAACAGCCGCTTCACGGTCTCCTTCCGACGCTGTAACACCAGAACAAGTTCCAGCGCGATCACCGCAAACGTCACGCCATAACTGCCCCAGACAAAAAAGCCCGCGCCACCCATGTCCCAGAACGCCGACCACGACTCCCATTGCATCATTTGCGCCCCCCCTCACGGTCGAGCACAGCGCCCACCCACTCAGTGTGGCGCTCGCGCTCAAGAATCATCGGGCGTACCCGCCACAGGGTCACCGCCAGGGTGTATGCCCATGATGCAAATGCCAGCACCAGCATGCCCATCAGCATCGTGGAGGCCATCGACGGCGCCTTGGTCAGGCTGACCGATGCGCCCTGGTGCAGCGTGTTCCACCACTTCACCGAGAAATAGATGACCGGCACATTGACGGCGCCAACCAGCGCAATGATGGCCCCCGCACGATCACCGCGACGCGGATCCTCGATGGCGCGGGTCAGGGCGATGAAACCGAAATACAGGAACAGCAGCAGCAACTGCGAGGTCAGGCGGGCATCCCACACCCAGTAGGCGCCCCAGGTCGGACGTCCCCATAGCGCGCCGGTCCATAGCGCCACGAAACAGAACATGGCACCGGTCGGCGCCAGCGCCTGGCTCATGACGAACGACAGCCGGGTGTTCATCACCAGCCCCACGGCGGACCAGAAGGCCATGACCAGGTAGATGAACATCGACATCCATGCCGCCGGCACGTGGATGAAGATGACGCGGTAGACGTTGCCCTGGGTCGCATCGACCGGCGCGACAAAAAATGCCAGCCATAAGCCGATCAGCGTGAGCACGGCGGCGGTCACGGCAAACCAGGGCGCCAGGCGCCCGGCCAGCGGATAGAAATTCTGCGGAGCGGCAAAACGGAGCACGCTGGGGCCACGCGGACTTGGATTCATGCGATTGTCTTGGTCGATTGAGCCAGAGGCCATGTCAGATCATTCAGTCGAAATACGTAAGGATGCCGCGCAGGCAATCGGTGCCAGCGCCAGCGCCCCTGCAAGCCCGCCGCCAAGCAGCAGCAGATGCGCCAGCGCCCCCGTCCCGGAGGCCTCGGCTTCCACTGCACCGGCACCAAAGATCAGCACCGGCACGAACAGCGGCAGGATCAGCAGCGCCAGCAACATGCCACCGCCCCGCACCCCCAGTGTGAGCGCTGCACCGACCGCGCCCAGCAAGGCAAGAATCGGCGTACCCAGCGCCAAACTTAAGACCAGCACCGGCAGCGCGCCTTGCTCAAGGTCAAGTAAAAGGCCCAGGCCAGGCGCCACCACCACGACCGGCAGGCCGGTGGTAAGCCAGAACGCCAGGATCTTCGCCAGCACCCACAGTACCGCCGGCTCACTGGACAGAAGAAGTTGCTCCAGAGTTCCGTCGGCATAGTCCTGCGCAAACAACCGGTGCAGCGACAGCAGGCAGGCGAGCAAGGCTGCCACCCACAGCACGCCCGGCGCAATCGCCCGCAGCAGGTTGGGTTCGGCGCCGACGCCGAACGGAAACAGGCACACCACGATGACGAAGAAAGCCAGCGTCACCATGACGTCGGCCCGGCCCCGCCAGGCCAGCAACAAGTCACGGCGCAGGACAGCAAAAAAGGTACTCAGCACGCAAACGCCCCAACGTCGAGCACCTTCGGAGGCATGGCAAACGGTGCATCCTGGTGCGTCGTAAGCATGACCATGCCGCCTGCCGTGCAATGATCGGACAGCGTGCCCGCCAGGTCCTCCACAGCCCCCACATCCAGCGCGGTAAACGGTTCGTCGAGAACCCACAGGGGCCGCCGGGCCGACAGAAAGAGGCGCGCCAGCCCCACCCTGCGGCGTTGCCCCTGGGACAGCACCCGCGCGGGCAGATCAAGCTGGTTGGCCAGGCCGATGCGCACCAGTGCCTGCATGCAGCTTTCGGCATCCGCTTCGTCGCCTGCTGCCGCAATTGTAAACTGCAGGTTCTCGAGCGGGGTGAGCATGTCGTTGAGCGCCGGTGCATGGCCCACGTAGAGCAGATCGCGATGAAACGCCTCGCGGTCGCGGCCGATAGCCGTCCCCTTCCAGCGCACCTCTCCCGCCTCGGCCAGCGCCAGTCCGGAGACCAGACGCAGCAGACTGGTCTTGCCTACCCCGTTGGGGCCGGCAATCCGCAGCAGCTCACCCGCCGCCAGGCGCAGGGCGAGGCCACGAAACAGCAGGCGGTCGCCTTTCAGACAGGCAAGGTTGTCGGCTTCGAGCATGGGGACGGATTGAACCACAGCACGGCGCTGGCTGAAACGTTTTCTGCTTATAAACCCGCGTACACGACAAAATTGCCGTGATTCCGGACGCAGAGAACGACGCCCGCGGAAAATCGGATGGCTGGATTGACCGGAATGGGCGACTAGCCGCGCAGGTGCTCGACCGCCCATACGGCGGCCTCCACCCGCGAACGCATCGAGAGTTTGCGCAGGATGTGCTTGACGTGGACCTTCACCGTGCCCTCGGTGATGTCCAGTTCACGTCCAATGAGCTTGTTCGACAGGCCTGCGGAGATCTGCTCGAGAATGCGCACCTCCTGCTCGGTGAGCCCGGCAGCGGCGACCGACTCGGGCTGTGCAGGGCCGCGCAGGGCAGCAGCCATGAGGTGGGTCAACTCGTCGGAAATGACGATACGGCCACCGGCCACACCACGCAGCGCATCAACCATGGCCTCGGGTTCCATGTCTTTCAGAAGGTAGCCATCCGCCCCCGCACGCAAGGCGGCGACCAGATCCCCGCCATGATCGGAAACCGTCACCATCACCACGCGACAGTCGATGCGGGCGGCGCGAATGCCGCGCAGAACCTCGATACCGTCCATGTCCTTCATGTTCAGGTCGAGCAGAACCAGATCCGGCCGCAGCTGCAGCGCCAGCGCCAGCCCCTCTTGTCCGCCTGCAGCCTCGCCGAGCAGGGTCAGAGACGGAATGGTCTTCAGCAGCTGCATCAGCCCCTTGCGGAACAGCGGATGGTCATCCACGATGATGACGCTCTGGACCTCGCTCATTGCGCGCTCCCGAAAACGATGCTTGATTTGGCCACGCTGCGGCTGCCGGCACGAAAATGCACGCTGACCCGCGTGCCGCCGCCTGGCCGGGGCCCGATATCGAAGCGCCCGCCCAGACTGCGCGCACGTTCGCGCATGATCGAAAGTCCATGATGATTGCGGGCATCGGCGGGCGGCGTGCCAGGACCGACGCCGTCGTCGTCGAGCACCACGGAAACCTCACCATCCGCACCGCAGTTCAGGCTCAGCCACGCCCTCCTCGCGTGCGCATGACGCACCATGTTTGACAGGCCCTCGCGGATGATGTGCAGCACGTGCACTTCCTGATTGGGACCAAGATGGCAGTCGGCGAGCCTGCTCTCGAGCATGAGCTCGACCTTGCCCTTGCTCGCATATTCATCCACAGAGGCCTGCAGCAGCTCCGAAAAATCTCCGGTCATCTTGAGCCTGAACGACACCAGCAGCTCGCGCAGCTGGCGGTAGGCTGCGCTGATGCCCGAGCGCAGGTCGGCGAGAATGGCCTCGGCCTCCACGCTGCGTGCGGGATCGCCTAACAGTGGTTGCACCAGGCTCACCTGAATCTTCATGTAGGACAAGGACTGGGCGAGCGAATCGTGCAGCTCACGGGCGATCACCGAGCGCTCCTCCTGCAGGGCAAGCAGGCGCGCCTGTTCGCTGCGCCGCGCGGCGCCGAGCGCCATCCCGACATGACGGGACAGGGCCTCGACCAGTTGCCGCTGCCAGTCCTCCAGGCGTTGGCCGGGAGGCAGCGTCAGACGCAACATGCCGAAATGCCGCTCCGCATCGCGCAAGGGCACACGCAAGAGATCGTGGCCGCCCTCGCGCTCGTAATTCCAGCCTTCCGAATGCGCACGGCAACGCGAGCAGGCCAGTTCGGCCTCGAGCTCGTCCGCATCATGATCCGGACACCGGCCAATGGTGCTCGCAATCACCGTGGCCGGCCCGTCATACCGCGGCTCGATGCAGGCCAGGCTGCCGCTCAGCCCCACCACCTGCTCGATGTCACGCAGTGTAGCCTCGTAGGCCTCAGGCGCTGTCGGCGCGTGATACAGGCGCGCAATCGCATGATAGAGCAGCTCCAGCGCCCGGTTGCTGCGCTGCAGCTCGGCCGTCTTGGCTTCGACCCGGCTCTCCAGATCGCAATAGAGCTTGGACAGCTCCCCTGCCATGGTGTTGAAGGTGGTCCCGAGCTGCCCGAGCTCATCGCGTCCGGTATGGCTCACCCGCGCCGAGAAGTCGCCGGCTGCAATACGGTTCGCCGCCAGCAGCAGCTGGCTGAGCGGCCTTTGCACCCGGCGCTGGAGCAGCACCAGCGCCAGCGTCACGACCAGCAGGGTCAAGCCGATCGCCAGCGCGAGGATCTGGCGCAGATCTCCGATACGTCGCTCGGTGTCGTGTTCGAGCACCGCCACCAGCGTGTTGAGCTGATCGACGAAGGCATCGATCTCGATCAGCATCAGCCCGACGCCTTCACGCGAAGGCGGAGGTCCATCCGCCAGGATCGCCTCGACGCGCGGCTTGACGCTCAGACGCCAGTCCGCCTCGGCACCGCGATAGGTTGCCGCAAACACGCCATCGGGTGCGCGCTCAAGCGCGCGCAGCAAGGCCGGATGAACCAGGGTCTGCTCGAACTCCGCGATTGACGCCAGCGCGCCCTCAGCCCCTGGCGCATTGCCCTGCATCGTTTCGACCACGGCCAGGCTTGCCATGCGGTGGGTGAGTCGCCGCAGGCTGCCAGCAGCGTTGATGGCGCTGGCGCTGCCCTGCACCGTCTCGGCCACCAACACTGACGCGCTCATGCCGGCGAGGCCGATCAGCGTCAGCGTCGCCATCGCCAGACCGACCAGCCAGAGAATGGAGCGCCTCGCCAAGGCATCGATAAGACGTCTATTCATCTTCTTGATCCTGGGACCGGACAAACCGCCGGATATGAAGGAGTACCTCTTCAATACATAG
>JALNWS010000051.1 GCA_023230755.1 Azoarcus sp. | reverse complement strand
TTGCCAGCGCGGCAGACCGCGCTCATTCGCCAATCAATTGAAGATTCGCAAGGCCACCAGCGAAATGCTCGGAAAGAACACCAGCAGGAAAATCCGCAGAATGTCAGAGGCCAGGAAGGGCATCACGCCGCGGAAGATGGTTGCCATCGGGATGTCTTTCGCAATCCCGTTGATGATGTAGACGTTCATCCCCACTGGAGGCGTGATCAGGCCAATCTCCATGACCACGAGTGCAACCATGCCGAACCAGATCGCCTTATCTTCCAGACCGAGGCCCCAGTACTCCATGCCGAGCACGATCGGCAGGAAGATCGGCACCGTCAGCAGGATCATCGACAGGCTGTCCATCACGCAGCCGAGCAGCATGTAGATCACGATGATCGCGAGCAGGACGGTAAACGGCCCGAAGCCCATCTCCTGCACCCAGGCAGCCGCCTCTTGCGGCATCTGGCTCACCGCCATGAAGGAGTTCAGCATGTCTGCGCCGAGCAGGATCAGGAACATCATCCCCGTGCCCTTGGCCGTACCGTACAGGCACTCCAGGAAGGCTGGCCCTTTCAGCCCGCCCGAACGCCACGCCGCAATACCGGTCGCCAGCACACCCACGGATGCCGCTTCTGTCGGGGTGAATACGCCACCGTAAATTCCGCCGATCACGACCAGGAAGATCAGCAGCACCGGCCAGGTTTCCATCAGCGTCACCAGACGCTCAGCCCATGAGTGCTTCGGCGTCCCCGGGCCACCGGCCGCGGGATCGACGCGGGTCACGATGGCGATCACCAGCATGTACCCCATCGCGGCCAGCACACCGGGCACGAATGCAGCCAGGAAAAGCTTGGCAATATTCTGTTCGGCAAGGATGGCGTAGATCACCAGCGGCACCGACGGCGGGATCAGGATACCAAGGGTGCCGCCTGCGGCCAGCGAACCCGCGGCCAGGCCGGGCTTGTACTGATGACGCTTCAATTCTGGCAGTACCACATGCGACATGGTCGCCGCGGTGGCAAGCGAGGAACCACAGATCGCGCCAAAACCGGCACACGAAGCCACCCCGGCCATTGCCATGCCGCCACGCCAGTGGCCGATGAAAGCATTGCCCGCCTTGAACAGCGCCCGCGACAGACCACCATGGGTGGCAAACTGGCCCATTAACAGAAACAAGGGTACGACCGACAGGTCATACAGCGAAAAGCGTCCGTAAGGCGCGTTCTTGAGATAGGCAATCAGCGGGTCCCAGCCGGAAACCCAGATATAGCCCGCCGAACCGGTGAGGAACATGGCGACGCCAATCTGAACCCGCAAGGCCAGCATCGCCATCATCGCCAAGCCCATGACGAGGCCGATTGAAGTTCCGCTCATGCGTGTTCACTCCCGCGCAAGTCAAGGACAAAGGTCTGCAGCGCGGCAAGGCCGAGCAGGAAGAAGGAAGGCGCAACGGGGATGTAGCCCCACCACACCGGGAGAGCGATCACCATCGAGGTTTCACCATACTCCCGCATCTCCATCATCCCGTCCCATATCCGCCACGCGAGCAGGAACGACGAAACCGCCAGCAGCAGCGCGGCAATCGCATCGAGCGCGCGCTTAAGCGAAGTTGGCGCCCACAAGGTGAAAAAATCGACGAACACATGCCCGCGCTTCAACTGGCAGTACGGCAGACACATCGCAATTCCCATCGCCGACAGCATCTGCACCAGTTCATAGTCACCCGGCACCGGCAGGTTGAACAACGTGCGCCCGATCACACTGGTGACCGACATCAGCGCCTCGACGAGAAAAAACACGCCACCCAGCACGGCCAGCACCACACAGGCCATGGAGATGGTTCTGCCGATCACGCCACCGGGCGAAACGGTCGACATATTCACGGACTCAGCCATTGAGCTCTCCCTTCAGAATGCAAGAATCCCGTCTGCACCGCAGCGGATGCGCTGCGGGCAAGGACGGGACCTTATTACCTGGAGTACTGTTTGACCAGCGCAGCAGCTTCGTCGTGGAGCTTCCTGCCATCCACACCCTTGGCCGAAATGTCCGAGATCCACTCATCGGTGACCGGTCGCGCAGCCGCCATCCATTTTTCCATTTCGCTGGCGGAAATCTGATAGATCTTGTTTCCGCGGGCTGCCGTGGCTTCACGACCGTCGGCATCGGCAGCCTTGAACTGAGCCGACACCCAAGCCGACGTCTCACGCCCGCTGTTGTTGTCGATCACCTTTTTCAGGGCGGGCGACAGGCTGTCATACTTCTTCTTGTTCATGACGAAGATCATGGTCGCGGTGGTCATCGCACGCACATCGCCCGACTCGGCATGGAACTTCGTCAGTTCATGTGTCTTGGTGGCGGGCACGACTTCCCACGGAATCAGCGCCCCCTCGATCACCCCCTTGGAGAGGCTTTCGGCCATTTGCGGCACCGGCATTCCCACCGGCGTCGCACCCAGCGCGGACAGCAACTTGTTGCCAAGGCGTGAGGGCGCACGTACTTTCATGCCCTTGAGGTCGTCCAGCGTCTTGACTTCGGTATCACGGAAATGCAGGACGTTGGGGCCGTTCACCCAGGTCGCAATTGGTTTCAGACCGGCAAACTCGCGCATCGCATTCTTCTGCACGAAATCCCACATCGCGCGGGACGACGCCTCATGCGTGGTCGTGAAGAAGGGAAGCTCGAACACCTCCGAGACGGGGAAGCGGCCCGGCGTATAGCCCGGCAAGGTCCACACGATATCGGCGACGCCGTCACGTGCCTGGTTGAGCAGTTGCGCGGGCGTGCCGCCCAACTGCATTGCCGGATAGATCTGGCACTTGAGCTGCCCCTTCGACTCTGCCGCAATCTTTTCACACCACGGCTCAATGAACTTGGTGTGCGCGGGCGAAACCGGTGGCAGGAAGTGCGCCACCTTGAGTACAACCTCTTCGGCCATGGCGGCAACAGGCATCAGGGCTACGGCGGCAATACCCAGAACCAGACGATGAATCTGCATGAACGTCTCCTCATTGAACAGGCTTGAATGGCGCTGCAGTGCAAGTACTCAACAGCGCGCCTTTACTCATCAAACCAATTCTGAGGCTACGAAGCACTATCCGAAAGTATTAGAGGTCACTAGCAGGTATACAGAAATGGCATACCTTGCCATCACTGGTGCAACAAGGATGATTTGCTTCGCCGTGGCTGAAAAACGGCAGGCTCCGATCCATTCGCATTGAATCGGGCCTGCCCGTTTCATGCCGGACACGGTCAGCCCGCAACTTCCATGACCATGAGCCCTGCGGCCGTATTCGAGATCGGAATATGGTAATTCGCGTGAACCTTGCGAACAGGCCCGGGCAGGGCGGCACGTGTGGCCAGCCACATCAGCAGTTCGACGCCCTGGGTTCCGGCCTTTTCAACGATGTCCTCGTTGGAGTACTGCGTCACCCACTTGGGGTCCGCGATCAGGCTTTCCATGAACGCGAGATCGAAGTTCTTGTTCATGAAGCCTGCGCGTTCGCCATCGAGTTGGTGTGACAGACCACCGGAACCGATGATGACCACACGCAGATCGTCGTCCCACGAAGCGATTGCCTCACCCAGGGCCTTGCCCATCTTGTAGCAACGTCGCGCCGAGGGCAGCGGATACTGTACGGTGTTGATGCACACCGGCACAGTGTGCACCGGGCAGTACTCGTCGTCCGGCCACAGCAGTTTGAGCGGCAGCGAGAATGCGTGATCGACCAGCATCTCCTGACAGGTCGTAAGGTCGAACTCACGCTCCACCAGTTCGTTGATGATGTGCCACGACAGTTCGGGGGCGCCCGTATACGGCGGCAGAGTGGGAATGCCCCAGCCCTCGTCCGCGTTCTGGTACGAGGCCGCGGCACCCACAGCGAAGGTTGGCATCTTGTCGAGGAAGAAGTTGAGCCCGTGGTCGTTGTAGATGACGACAGCGACGTCCGGCCTCACCTTCTGCAGCCAGTCATGGACCGGCGGGAAGCCATCGAAGAATGGTTTCCAGTAAGGATCGTTTTGCAGATTGCCGGCAATCGCACGGCCAATCGCCGGGACGTGAGAAGTCGTGATGCCACCCAGAATCTTTGCCATCGCTCAGTCTCCCGCCGCCATCAGCATGGCCTTGAAGGCCTCCTTGCTCATGCCGGTCTGGGCAGCGCCCAGATCCTGCACATCGAGCCCGAGTATCCCGGCGAACTTTGCCAGGTAGTAGACATTGCCGCCTGCAGCAAGCAAGCCCAGCACATCGCGCCCCCGAATCGCCGCACGCTGCGCGTCGGAGAGCCCGTACGCATCACAATACGCATCCTCGTCACGGCTGAACGCATCGCGATTGTCGGCACTGTTGAACGAGAAACACATCTTGTTGAGCGCATAGCCCTTACGCGCAAGCGCGCCGTCGAAGATCGACGTCCCTGGAATCGTTCGCTTCTGTCTGACCATGCTCATGCCTGCGCCTCCTCATGACTCAAATGACGGGAGCCGCAGTATTTGCCCCTGGACACAAAAGATAAACAAAGCGAAACTCATCTGACTCATGAGCAAATTCGATTATTCACACCTCGACGGGCACCTGTTACAGCTGCTGATCGCGGTCGTGGAGGAGCAGTCGATCACACGCGCGGCATCCCGGCTCGGCGTCACGCAGTCGGCGGTCTCACACCTGCTGGGCAAGTTGCGAACGATCGTCGGCGACCCGCTTTTCGTGAAGTCCGGGCGTGGCATCGTTGCCACCGCACGGGCCGAAACGCTGGCGACCGAGGCGCGCGCCCTGTTGCAGGAAATGCGTCGCTTCGCCACCGTCAGCGAGTTTGACCCGACAACGCTGAAGACCACATTCACCATCGCGGCCAATGATTTTCAGCGCGACCTGCTCCTGCCACGACTGCTCGACAGCGTGCGCAAATCGGCCCCCGGGGTGGTCCTGCGCATCATTCCGTCGGACATTCCGAGCGCAGACATGCTGCGCAACGAACATTGTCAGCTGGTCATATCGCCGCGCCCTCCGGACGCCACCGACATCCTGCAGAAGCGCCTGTTCGAAGATGAGTATCGCATCTTCCATGACGGCGACAGGCGACGGGCGCCCGCAGGGCTGGAAGACTATCTTGCCGCCGAACACGTCACCGTGGTCTATCACCCGGCGCGAGCGCTCGATTTCGACCAGACCTTGCTGGCGCAGGGAATCAAGCGCAGTTTTGTCGTCACGGTTCCCGGATTTTCCGGCATCCCGGCCTTCATTCGCGGCAGCGAACGCCTCGCAACCCTGCCAGGCCTGCTGCGCACCGGATTGCTGCGCGACCTCGCCAGTGCCCCCCTGCCCTTCTCCGGCCCACGCCTGCCGATGTACATGATCTGGCACCTGCGCTACAGCCACGACCCGGCACACAGCTGGCTGCGCAGCGCGCTCGAGGCCGCCGTACCGCAAGCCCTCGCTGCGGCGGACGACGGCATACCCGCGGTCTGACGCTCAGGGGGTGAGACGCATCACCCCCCAGCGCTCACTGTCGGGCATGTGCTCGGGCATGCCGACACGACCGATTCCGGGCAATTTGATCGCGGGGGGCCATGCATCCACCCCGAGGCTGAGGCCGAGCAGACTCAGCTCCAGCCCTTCCTCGGCCGCGACCGTGATGCCGAGCAGGCCGAACAGCGACAACTGCCCGCCCGAGCCACTGGGCGCCGTATCGAAGAAGGCCCCCTCCGGGAGATAGTCCTTGCCGATTGCCGTAGGCGGCAGTTCAAGCCGGAGTTCGGGCACCTCGCGGCCAAGGTAGGCAATGAAGGTATTGCTGTTGGGGCCAGGCCAGATGCGGTATTCATTGGCGTGCGGATAGCGTGCCGCAGCCTCGTGCAGACGTGCGATCAGCGCATCCACCTCCGCCCCGCCGCGAACGTCACGCAGCAGCTCGGGGGCACTTCCAAACCAGTATCCGTCCGGAATGCCCTGATGCACGCGAACAGCCTGCCGCCCGCGCGACACACCGAAACCCATCACTTCGAAACGCGTGTAATCTGCGGCCCCGCCCGGCTTTGCCGCGATCCAGGTATGCACGCCGAAGATGCCGCGCCAGCGCACCGCGCGCGCCGCATAGACCTGAATCACGGCCTCATCAACCTGCGCCGGGTCCGGTGCCTGTCCGCTGCTGTCACGGCGCGCCGTGCGCCAGTCTGCCGCCTGAGCATCACCGGCGAAGTGGATCGCTGCAGCCCCTGCGAGCGGCAGAAAGAACGCCAGCAGCACTGCAGCGACCACCCTGCTCAGGCGCCGTTTACCGCCTCGGACGGGCACGTCCTTCATCCTGGCTGAAACTCCTCGGTGTCGATCTCGGTCTGCGTGGCGGCGTTGTAGCGCGGGCCGGAGACCGTGTGGCGATTGATCAGCGCCTCCGCCTCCGCAAGGATCTGCGGACTCAACATCAGATCGGCGGCCGCGGCGTTTTCCTCGAGATGCGCGATGTTCGTCGTCCCCGGGATAGGCAGAACATGGTCACCCTTCGCGAGCAGCCAGGCCAGTGCGAGTTGTGCGGGGGTGCAACCAGCCTTCGCCGCCAAGGCCTGATAAGCATCGAGCAGGCGCAGGTTGGCGGCAAACGCATCCCCCTGAAAGCGTGGCATCGAGCGCCGGATATCCTTGGCATCGAAGGTCTCTGCAGCATCGGGCGTCGTGAGCGCATTGGCAAGAAAACCGCGGGCGACCGGGCTGAAGGCGACGAAACTGGCACCCAGCTCGCGACACGCATCGAGCACCGCGATCTCGGGGTTGCGGGTCCACAGCGAGTATTCGGTCTGCACTGCTGCGATCGGGTGCACTGCGTGTGCACGCCGCAAAGTCTCTGCGGACACTTCAGACAGACCGATGCTGCGAATCTTGCCTTCACGCACCAGTTCGGCAAGTGCGCCGACGCTGTCCTCAATGGGCACCTGTTTGTCCCAGCGGTGAAGGTAATAGAGGTCGATGACGTCAGTCTGGAGACGCTTCAGCGATGCCTCACAGGTCAACTTGAGCGTCTCCGGTCGGCCGTCGATGACGCGCTTGCCGTCCACACCGGTCATGCCGCACTTGCTTGCCAGCGTGAAGCGCGAGCGATATCGCGAGAGCACACGGCCGACCAGGGTCTCGTTGGCACCGAAGCCATACAGTGACGCGGTGTCAAAATGGGTGATACCCAGGTCGAGCGCGCGCAACAGCACGGCTTCAGCCGCTTCGGGTGCCGGTGGCACACCGTAGGCATGGCTCAGGTTCATGCAGCCCAGGCCGATGGCGCCGACCTGGAAGGGACCGAGAGAACGTTGTTGCATGCAGGATTCCTCAAATGGAAACGGCTCCAGCCGTGAGGGTGGAGCCGGTTGTCGTCGGATGTGACAGCGTCAGGCGGCGTTTAGTTGCTGCTCGAGCTGATGCAGTACCTGATAGCACGGCAAGACCTTGCCCACGCTGGAGTTGGGTTCGCGGCCTTCGCGGATGGCGGCGAAGAACTCGCGATCCTGCAACTCGATGCCGTTCATCGACACGGCGACCTTGCTGACGTCGATCTGCTCTTCCTTGCCGTTGAAGAGATCGTCGTAGCGGGCGATATAGGTGCCGGTATCGCCGATGTAGCGGAAGAAGGTGCCGAGCGGGCCTTCGTTGTTGAACGACAGCGACAGCGTGCAGATTGCACCGTTGGCTGCTCTGAGCTGGATGCTCATGTCCATCGCAATGCCCAGCGTGGGGTGAATCGGCCCCTGAATGGCATTGGCCTGCACGATCGGGCTGCCCGCCTGGTAGGCGAACAGGTCAACAGTGTGCGCGGCGTGGTGCCACAGCAGGTGATCCGTCCAGCTGCGCGGCTGGCCGAGCGCGTTCATGTTGGTACGGCGGAAAAAGTAGGTCTGCACATCCATCTGCTGAATGTTGAACTCACCCGCGGTGATCTTGTTGTGCACCCACTGGTGACTGGGGTTGAAGCGGCGGGTGTGGCCCACCATCGCGACCAGGCCGGTGGACTTCTGCAGTGCTGCCACTTCATCGGCGCCCTTGAGCGTATCGGCAAGCGGAATCTCCACCTGCACATGCTTGCCGGCCTTCAGGCACTGGATCGACTGATCCGCGTGCATCTGCGTCGGCGTGCACAGGATGACCGCATCGACCTCGGGCAGCGCAAGGCTGTCGGCCAGGTCGGTGGTGACATGGCCGACGCCGTACTTGGCCGCCACTTCGCGGGTCTTGTCCAGGTCGCGCGAAATCAGTGAAACGACCTCGACACCGTCGATATTCCTGATGCCATCCAGATGCTTGATACCGAATGCGCCGGCTCCGGCCAGCGCGACCTTGATTGTCTTGCTCATCAGTTATTCTCCAGAATCAGGTGGCCCACCGCAGTGTTCGATGCAGGCACATGATAAAAGCGATGCTCGACGGTCGGTGCAGCACCGCCGGCGACATCACTCATGGCGCCACGCGCAATCAGCCACATTACCAGCTCGATGCCTTCCGACCCGGCTTCGCGCACATAGTCGATATGAGGCATCTGCGCCAGATCAGCGGGGTCGGCAATCAGGCGGTCGAGGAAGGCATTGTCCCACTCGCGGTTGATCAGGCCGGCGCGTGCGCCCTGCAGCTGGTGACTCATGCCGCCCGTGCCCCAGATCTGCACCTTGAGGTCCTGGTCGAAGGATTCGACCGCCTTGCGGATGGCCTGCCCGAGCATGAAGCAGCGCTTGCCCGACGGCACCGGATACTGCACCACGTTGACCGCGAACGGGATCACCGGGCACGGCCAGGCCTGCGGCTCACCGCACATCAGCGACAGCGGCACGGTGAGGCCGTGATCGACATCCATCCTGTTGACGATGGTGAGGTCGAAGTCATCCTGGATCACGCTCTGCGCAATGTGCGAGGCGAGTTCCGGATGGCCGATCACCGTCGGCACCGGCCGCGGCCCCCAGCCTTCGTCCGCAGGCTTGAATTCGGCGGCCGTGCCGATGGCGAAGGTCGGGATCATGTCCAGACTGAAAGCCGTGGCATGGTCGTTGAAGACGAGGAAAATCACGTCGGGCGTGTTGTCCTTCATCCACTGCTTGGAATGCTCGTACCCTGCGAACACCGGCTGCCAGTAGGCTTCGCCGGTTTTCTTGAGGTCGATCGCCGCACCGATGGCGGGCACGTGCGACGTGTACACAGATGCTGAAATCTTCGCCATGCTCAGGCTCCCTTGTTCTTGCCGGCGGCGCCTTGCGGCTGGTGCTGCGGCTGTGCGTCGCCGTCTTCGCCGAGGTGGCGGTTGCCTTCGGCCGAGCGCCCGCCCCCGACCATCATGTCGCGGTACTCGGCTTCGGTCATGCCGGTCATGCTGCCAGCCATCTGTTGGAAACTCAGCCCATCAGTGGCGCCGATCTTGGCGAGAAAATAGATGTTGCCGCCGGTGCGCATGCACCAGTTCAGATCGCGGGCCAGCACGGCCTGCTTCTGCTCTTCGGTCATCGCCCACTCGTCAAGATAGGCGCGCTCGTCGGCCTTGAAGCGGGCGCGATTCTCGGCCCTCATCAGCGACATGCAGAACTGGTTGAGCCAGTAGCCCTTGCGTGACTGCTCGGCATCGAAAATGATCGTACCGGGAATATCCTTGTACGGCTTGTCCAGGGCCATGATCAGCACTCCTCCGGCCAGTACAGCCGCATCGGGTTATCCACCAGCAGCTTTCGTTGCTGTTCGGCAGTCGCGGCGATGTGCGGGATGAAGTCGACCAGCAGGCCGTCATCCGGCATGTGATCCTTGAGGTTGGGGTGCGGCCAGTCGGTACCCCACAGGACGCGGTCGGGGAACTCATCGACGATACGCTTCGCGAACGGAACCACGTCGCGGTAGGCATTCTGCTCACCGTTCAGCGCCTTCGGGCCGCTCACGGACAAGCGTTCCGGGCAACTCACCTTGGACCACACGTTCGGGTGCTCGCGCATGAACTTCACGAACAGTTCGAACTCCGGCCCGTCGATGGGTTTGCTCACATCCGGCCGGCCCATGTGGTCGACCACCACCGTCGTCGGCAATGCGGTGAAGAAATCCCACAGCTCAGGCAGATCGACGGCCTCGAAGTAGATCACCACATGCCAGCCCAGCGGCGCGATGCGGTTGGCGATTTCAAGCAATTCGTCCTTGGGGGTGAAATCGACGAGGCGCTTGACGAAGTTGAAGCGCACGCCACGCACACCGGCCGCATGCAGATCCTGCAGCTCCTGGTCGGTGATGGCGCGACGCACCGTGGCGACGCCACGCGCCTTGCCACCCGAGTGGACGAGCGCATCGACCATGGCGCGGTTGTCAGCACCATGACAGGTGGCCTGAACCACCACGTTACGGGCAAAGCCGAGGTGGTCGCGCAGTGCATAGAGTTGCGCCTTGCTGGCGTCACACGGCGTGTACTTGCGCTCCGGTGCAAAGGGGAACTCGGCACCGGGGCCGAACACGTGGCAATGAGCGTCTACCGCACCAGCGGGGACCTGAAATCGGGGTTTCGCCGGGCCAGCGTACCAGTCCAGCCAGCCGGGAGTCTTGGTGAATTCCATGTCGGCGCCCATCAGTCGATGTACTTCAGGCCGGCCTTGGCCAGCGGTTCACGCAATGCGTACATGTCGAGCCCAAGCTCGCCTGCCGCGAAGCGCTCGCGCTTGGCGGTCTCGTTGTTCTCGCGTGCTTCGGCTGCATCGGCCACCTGCTGCGCGATCGCTGCGGGCACGACGACCACGCCATCGGCGTCGGCGATGACCACATCGCCTGGATTGACCACCGCACCGGCGCACACCACCGGAATATTCACCGAACCCAGCGTGGCACGGGTGCAGCCCTTGGCGTGAATGGCACGGCTGAACACCGGGAAGGCCATCTCGGTGAGATCCTTCACGTCGCGCACACCACCATCGATGATCAAGCCCTTGGCACCCCGCGATTTGTACGAGGTGGCGAGCAGATCGCCGAAGAAACCGTCGGTGCTGTCGGCAGTGCAGCCCGCCACCACCACGTCACCGGGCTGGATCTGTTCCGCTGCGACGTGCAGCATCCAGTTGTCGCCCGGCTGCATCAGCACGGTTACGGCGGTGCCGCAGGTGGCGGCTCCGGCGTACACCGGGCGGATGGTGGGCTTCATCAGGCCGACGCGGCCCATGGCTTCGTGGATGGTGGCCACGCCGAAACGGGAGAGCTTTTCCACCGCGGCCTTGTCGGCACGAACGATATTGCGCTTGACGATGCCGAGCTGGTTCATGGGAAGGGTCATCTTGTTTCTCCTTACAGGCCCTTGGCCTTGAGTGCGGCATCGAGGCGCGGATAGACGCGACGGGCGTTGCCTTCGTAGATCTGGTGACGTTGCGCGGGGGTCAGATTCGCGCCCTCGATGTAGCGCTTGGTGTCGTCGAAGTAATGGCCCGTCTCGGGGTCAATGCCACGCACCGCGCCGATCATCTCGGAGGCGAAGAGCACGTTTTCAACCGGGATCACCTTGGTCAGCAGGTCGATGCCCGGCTGATGATAGACGCAGGTGTCGAAGAAGATGTTGTTGAGCAGGTGATCCTTGAGCAGGGGCTTCTTCAGCTCCTGCGCGAGGCCCCGGTAACGCCCCCAGTGATAGGGCGCTGCGCCGCCACCGTGCGGGATCACGAACTTGAGGTCGGGGAAATCCTTGAACAGGTCCGAGGTCAGGCACTGCATGAAGGCCGTGGTGTCGGCGTTGATGTAGTGCGCGCCGGTGGTGTGGAAGCAGCTGTTGCAGCTGGTGCTCACATGGACCATGGCCGGAATGTTCAGCTCGACCATCTTTTCGTAGAGTGGGTACCACGCGCGATCGGACAGCGGCGGGCTGGTCCAGTGGCCACCGGACGGGTCGGGATTGAGGTTGATGCCGACAAAACCGTATTCCTTGACGCACTTCTCCATCTCCGGAATGCAGGTCGCGGGATCGACACCCGGCGACTGCGGCAGCATGGCGGCGCCGATGAAGTTGTCCGGGAACAGCTGGCTGACGCGGTAGCACAGCTCATTGCAGATCGCCGCCCAGGTTGACGACACGTTGAAGTCGCCGATGTGGTGCGCCATGAAGCTGGCCCGCGGCGAGAAGATGGTCAGATCCGAGCCCCGCTCCTTCATCTTCGCGAGCTGGTTGGTCTCGATGGTTTCGCGCAGTTCATCGTCACTGATCTTCAGCTCCGACACCTTGGGCATCGCCGAGGGATCCTTGATGCCGGCGATCTGTCGATTGCGCCAGTCTTCCAGCGCCTTCGGGGCGGTCGTGTAGTGGCCGTGAATATCGATGATCATTGCGTGTCTCCTGAGTTGTTCCATACCTGTGCGGGCACCATGACTTCGCCACGCATGATGAGGCGTGCGGTGCGCAACAGCGCCGCACGTGTAACGCTTTGCGGGTTGGCGGGGTCAAGCTCAAGCTCGACCGAGAACTCGCCCGTGGGGTGCTCCACCGACACCGTCTTTGCATTGCCCCCGGCCATCACCGCGATGCCCCGGGTGATCGATCCATCAAGTACGCACGCAGTCCCGACGGTGACGGCCGCCAGAACGCCGATGGCGTCATGACACACGTGCGGGATGAAGCTGCGCGTCGTGATGCTGCCGCCGTTGCGCGGGGGCGCAAGCAGCGTCATCTTGGGGTAGTTTTTTGTCGTAACGTCGCCGAGCCCCATCGCATGCCCGCAGGCAATGCGCAGGCGCTCAATGCGGGCCTTGAGCTCGGTATCGGCATTCATCTCGCCCACGCTCTCGTAGCCGGTACGACCGACGTCCGCAGCTCTGAACATCACCAGCGGCATGCCGTTGTCGATACAGGTCACCTCAATGCCGTCGATGACGTCACGCAGGTTTCCGGTTGGCAGCAGCCCGGAACACACTGAACCTGCAGTATCGAGGAAGTTGATCTTGATTGGGGCCGAGCTCCCAGGCACACCGTCGATACGCGCATCGCCCTCATAGCTCACCATGCCACCCGGCGTCTGCACCGTGATGTCGCACTGCATGTCGGTGTTGAGCGTGAGCACCCGGAAAGTCGAGATCTCGCCCTGCGCTTTCACCATGCCGGTCTCGAGCGCAAATGGCACCACGGCGGCAAGCATGTTTCCGCAGTTTGGCGTGGTGTCCACCGTATCCTTGTCGGGCTGCAGCTGCGCGAAGAGGAAGTCCAGATCCACACCGGGCGTGGAACCCGGCCGCACGATACCCACCTTGCTGGTGAGCGGCGTTGCGCCACCCAGGCCATCAATCTGGCGTCGATCGGGAGAGCCCATGACGGCGAGCAGGACGCGATCGCGGGTGGCGATGTCGGCGGGCAGGTCGGCTTCCCGGAAGAACGGGCCGCGTGAGGTTCCGCCACGCATGAAGAGTGCTGGAATGGCTTTTTGCATGGTGGGATTATCGTGCGCACCGACCCTTCGCAACAGACACTCCACGCTCTAACAGCTATTCAATTTCGCGATAACGCTATACTAGATATTCTTTGACTGATTAGGCTCAAGCCATGGACCTGAGACAGCTCGAATACTTCGTACACGTGGCCGAACTGGGCAGCTTTACACGTGCCTCGATCGCGCTCGATATCGCCCAGCCCGCCCTCAGCCGCCAGATCAGGCTGCTTGAAGTCGAACTCCGGCAAAACCTGCTGATTCGCAATGGGCGTGGCGTCACCACGACCGAAGCGGGGAAACTGCTGCTCGAACACAGCCGCGGGGTGCTTCATCAGATTGAACGCGCCAAGGAAGAGCTTGCGCGCATTCGCGGCGCAAGTTCGGGTCGTGTTGCGGTCGGCCTGCCACCCAGCCTGTCCAAGGTCCTCACGGTGCCGCTTGCACGGGCGTTTCGTGAACAGATGCCCGATGCCACGCTGTCGATCAGTGAGGGGCTGTCCGTGAGCATGCAGGAGTCGCTGATCAACGGCCGCCTCGACATCGCGCTGCTCTACAACGCGGCGCCGTCGCCCGAGATCGACACCACGCCGCTGACTGAAGAAGATCTCTTCCTGATCGAGCGCAGACGGGACGACAGTACGTCCGCCCCGATCAGGCTGGCGGAAGTCGCCAATCTGCCACTGGTCATCCCCGGGCGACCGCATTCAATCAGGATGCTCGTGGAGGCCGAGATGGCCAACATCGGTTTTCACCCCAAGGCTGCCCTCGAAGTCGACGGTGTCAACGGTATTCTGGATCTGGTTGCCGATGGCGCTGGAAGCGCCGTACTGTCGATGAATGCGGTTACCACCTCGGGCAAAGCGGAGGCCCTGAATGCCAGACCGATCACCGAACCGCGCCTGCGCAGCCGGCTCGCGCTGGCGGTGAGCGCGCGACGCCCCACCACCGCAACGCAGCAATCCATGCTCAAACTGTTGCAGAAGCTGACCAGCCGCCTGTTGTCACTACCAGGCTGAGCGCAAACTTACTTCCGGGTGGCCACAACACATGCGGCCACCTCCGTCGCCTCAGTTTCGCCCAACACCTCCGGGCGCGCCAGCAACTCTTCGAGCAGATGCCCGTGCCGATCGGCCTTGGTCCGAAGATAGTGCTGATTGTGATCGTTGAGCTGTCCGTAGAGCGGGCGCCGTCTCGCCACGTCGATGCCCGCCTTGCGCAGGGCGTTAACCTTTTCGGGGTTGTTCGTCAGCAGCTCGATCCGATGAATGCCGAGGTCGTCGAGCATCTGCTGCGCAATCCGGTAGTCGCGCTCATCCTTGCTGAAGCCGATCACCTGGTCAGCGTCAATCGTATCCAGCCCTTCGTCCTGCAACCGATACGCCCTCAGCTTGTTGGCCAGGCCGATACCCCGCCCTTCCTGGGCGAGGTAGAGCACAACCCCGCCCCCCAATGAGCAGATTGCGGCAAGACTATTGCGCAGCTGCGCGCCGCAATCGCAGCGTTGGCTGCCGAAAATATCGCCAGTAAGACAGGACGAATGCACCCTGACCGGAACCGCGTCGTCCCAGTTCGCACGATCCCCGAGGACGATGGCGACATGCTCGCGTACACCGTCCTCTTCGCGAAACAGCACGAAGCGCGTGTCCCCCAGCTTTGCGAGCGGGACACGTGCGTCACTGACACGCGTGAGCTTACCGGGGCCGCTTTCGCACAATTCAATCGCCGCGGCCACCTTTACGACCAGAAGCGATCCGTCGGCCAGGTGTTGCGCCATCACTTCGGCCTGAGAAGCAGTTACGGCAAAGGCAAGCGCCGCCGGGACCAGCTGGGCGTGCCGCATCAGCAGCAATCCGGCACGCTCGGCGGCCGTCGACCGCACCGGGGCAATACGCGGGCTCTGCGGCAGGGTGGACGCCCGCCCTAGCGCGAGCTGGGTCAGCAACGGGAAGCCGGGCGGCTGTGCCGAATCAAAATGCTGGGTGGCCGATACATCAGTGACGTCGACACCCAGGCTTGCCAGGCGGTGGCGCGACAGCACCAGCGTCGGCGCGTTTCCAGTAAGCGCACACGCGTCTGCCTGCGCTGCTGCGCCAAAACCTTCGATCGGCGCGATCAGCGTATCGCCCTCTTCGTCCCGCAACAATACGGGCACACCACGACGCAAATCAAAAATGGCGCGCTCTGCTTGGCGCATCAATCGTTCTCCCAGGGGTATTCTTCGGCGGCAGACATATTGCAGCCACATCTGCCCGATACACTGGACTCTGACTGCGGCAATCCGGATTCGGTTCGGAAGCCAGTTGGCGCATCGGCGCGAGTGCAGATGTCGTATCGGCTGAAAGTTAAGGCCTGAACTATAGCAACGGCAAGGCCGATGCCGCCAGTCAATCGGCGTCCGATCAGCCTTTGCGCCGACGCCGTTTGTCGGCCAATGCTTTTGCCGGATGCGGCGCGGGCTTGTGCACAAGCCCGAGTACCCGGCGTGACAGTCGATCGGCGTCGCCATTGCGATACCTCGGCACCCATTGCCACTCAATCGTCTCAAAGCGTGCAGCCAAAGCCTGAGCCTTGTCGATAAGGGCCAACAGCCTGGGTACCGCAGTATGAGCATGCCCTGCAACATGACGGACCGCAAAATCGCTGTCGCCGCTCACAACAAGGCACTGCGCACCGGCGGCAAGGGCAAACGACAAGGCGGCACACACGGCCTGCAATTCTGCCTCATTGCTGCACCCCACCCCCTCCCCTCGCTCGGAATATTCCAGTCGGGTGCCATCGGGCGATTGCAAGACGACGCCCAGACCGAGCTTGCCCGGATTGGGCAGCGCAGCACCGTCGAACCACGCGCGCCAACAGACCTCCTTTTCACCGCACAAAGGTGCGGGACACCAGCGAAAATCTTCTGGCTGCGATCGCTTCGACACGCTTCATGCTCTACAGAGACGGTAAGATCGGCATATTGCCACCACCCGCTGCACGACAACACTTTTATGAGGCCGGTAGCATGAATGTATGTGAATTCAGGATCATCGGCATGCGCGACGAACAGTGTCTGCGGACCGTTACGAACGCAATTCAGGACTTGCCCGCGATCTCCTTTGTGGAGATCGCTCTTGAAACAGGCAAGAGTTCGGTCGGCTTCGGCAGCTTCGTTTCCGAATCCGACATTCTGCAGGCCGTCGAAGACGCCGGATTCATCACCGAATAGGTGCGGACCACTGCAGTCCAATTCGGCCAAAGAGATTGGGCACCAGCAGCGCGAACAACCCAATATGGGTAATTGGATACGCGAATAGTCTTTGCCTTCATAATGTCATCCGGGCAATATCTCTGATGCAGTCAAAATATGGCTGCGGCGCTTCAGCCCTGCGCCCCCCCGTACAGAGAATATTTTCCAGAGCAACTCAATGAAAGGCCTGCCGTCAGAAAGATCGCGCACAACGCAGGTTTTGCTGCGGTTTCCCATCATTTTTTCAGCGTATTGGGTGGCGTGGCAAACCGCCAGCCTGTTCGAGGTGTACCCCCACGTCAGCGCGTTCTATGCATCAGCAGGCCTGACCGTATGCTTTACCATGGCGCACGGACTGATCGCGCTCCCGGCGCTCTACGCCGCAATCACGCTGGTCCAGATCCTGGACCTTCCGATCCTTGAGCTCACGCCCCTCAATTTCTTCGGCCCCATACGCGAGATTGCCGTATACGGGTCGATTGGCATTTATCTGCGCCAGCACTGGAACTGCCCTAACTATCGATTCTCACTCCCCTTCGCGGTTCGAGTCATTTGCAGCGCATTCCTGGCGAGTCTGTTCTCCACTCTTCTGGCGACGCAAATGCTTGCGCTGGAGCGCACCCCAGTCGACCTTCTTGGTACCGGATTCCTGTCGTTCTGGGGCGGCGATTTCGCCGGTGTCATGATTACCGTTCCCGCCTTCATAATCCTGCATCGTCTCTTACGCCATCCGTTAAGCAGAAACGCCTGGAACATCATCGACGCCGTTCGAGCAGCGAAACCACTATCCGTTGTGCTTTACGCCGTGTTCGGCCTGTCCGTTGCCTTGTTTTCGGTTGCCCTGCCCGCCGTCCTCAAGGTCGACACGCGAATAGGCATTCTCATTCTTTTTCCTGTCGTTCTCGCAGGTCTGTCGCGTGGCGCGATTGTCGGGTTCCTGGTAGCCGCAGTCGCCTGCGCGGGGCTCCTCGTCGCAGGATCGCACTTCGGCTTCAACACCAATGAGCCTGCCGAAGTTCAGTTGATTCTGGCGCTCGCCGCTGCGCTGGCACTGCTCGCCGGTGCCGCCCACGACGACAAGGAGCATGCGTGGACGCTGGCCACCTTCGACGCGGTAACCGGCCTCCCCAATCGCTACATGCTGATGGACCGGCTCGACCATGCACTCGCGACCGCGCGCCGCACCAACACAACCGTGGCAGTGATGTACATTGATCTTGACCACTTCAAGGCGGTCAACGACACCCTCGGTCATCATGCAGGTGACCAGCTGTTGAAACAGGCAGGAGAGCGCATACGGCGCGCAGTGCGGCGCTCGGACACCGTTGCACGCCTCGGCGGCGATGAATTCGTCGTCGTGCTCGCATCAGTGGACAGCGCAGAGGGTGCCGAACATGTAGCGTTAAACGTCCTTTCTGCGCTGGAGGAGCCGTTCTCGCTGGGTGCTCGCACAGCAGCGATATCTGCAAGCATTGGGGTCACCGTTCACCCGGGAAACGACCTGCCCACCGAGGACTTGCTGAGGCAGGCCGACCTGGCCATGTATCAGGCAAAAACAGGGGGACGCAACCGCATCCACCGCACCGCGCAGATGCACGCCATATCACCGTTGATCCAGCCAACAATCCCTGCCGGAACGTCGAGTTGATTGTTATTTGAATAGCGCCTGAAAGCGTTTTTGGAGCACGATCCGGCCAAAAAAAACCGCATGGACGCAACGCCTCCATGCGGTTTGTATTTTTATTATCAGCAGATTTCAGGTCTTATTGATAACCTGTTACTAAACCCTCTGCCTTTGTCTCCTCTATCAACCCTCCTCTTTAATTACTATCCGGACGAGTTCTCTTGCGCCTCACAAAACCATCGTACGCAAATTCACGTTAAGCGCTCAGCTGCGCGGCCTTCTTCAGTTCGGTCATACGCTCAGCGGCAATCTGCGTCACCTGATCCTGTGTGTCCGCAGCGAGTTCGTGCACCTTGCTGGCGTAGACCACGGCACGCTCGAAGATCGGCGGAACAATCTCAGACCAGCCCTCTTTCATCACTGGGCCCGCAGTCGTTCCTGTCAGCACACAGAACGCCGCCGTACCTTCATTGATCGAATCTCGAAGCGCATCCAAATTCAATTGTGTCAGACGTTCGGCCGTATCCAGACAGACTTTCGACACTGCCAGCATCGACTCGACTCCCCCGCTTTGTCCTTGGATAAAACGCTCGGCAACTGATGTGTTCATCAAACGCTCCTGAAATCAACACGAACTGAAAACCAAGTATGACTCGCGTAATCTCAAGCCGTTGCGAGCAGATCCAGACAGACTAGACCGAACGTCACGAAACGAATGTTCGTTACCCAACATATAGAAAAAGCAAGAAGCGTATTCTTGCTCAACTGATGACACCGCTGTGGGTCAAACCTGCGCAGGTTCGTAATCAAACATAGGGAGAACGCCTTGGTTTCGACACCCTGTGACGGCATCACCAGGAACAGCATTCTTGCCGCCATCCCCGACGATGAGTGCAGGCGTTTACTACCGGATCTTGACTGTGTTGTCCTCGATCAGGGTCAAATCCTGTACGAACCCGGCGCGGCGAACGAATATATCTATTTCCCGAAAACCTGCGTTGCCTCACTGGTATTTTCAGCCGGTGACGGGACTTCTGCCGGTTTGGCTACAGTAGGCAATTCCGGACTGCTCGGACTGCCCCTGCTCCTGAGCGGCGAATCATCAGCCCACCATGCGGTTGTACACCTCGCCGGGGACGCCTGCCGCATAAGCGCCGAAACCGTGCGCTGGGAGTTCTCTCAGGGCCAGTCTCTGCAGAAGATCATCATGCGCTATGCACAAGCCTTGATGAGCCAGATGGCCCAAAGTGCCGTGTGCAACCGCCTCCACACCGTGGACCAACAACTGTGCCGCTGGCTGTTGGTCAATCTCGACCGGGTCGACGGTAATGAATTGCACATCACTCAGAGTCACATTGCCAGTTTGCTCGGGGTGCGCCGCGAGGGCATCTCAGAGGCGGCCGGCAAGCTCCAGGCCAAAGGGTTGATCCACTACCGACGTGGCAACATCGCCATCCTTGACCGCCCCGGTATCGAAGCGCGGGCCTGTGAATGCTACGCAGTCGTCGAAGCTGAATACAATCGCATGCTCAGTGCGCCTCTCGTAACCCGGACGAGAGGACGCGTGCGACCGAACCCGGCAAACCTTCGACGCCGGGCGGAAGACCGTCGCCAGTCCCGCGAGTTCGCCCTGCCCGCGGTCACTCAGTGCGATGACCGCCTCTTACATGAACTGCAGGTGCGCCAGATCGAGCTCGAAATGCAGCGCGAAGAGCTTGAACAGGCTTACAGCCAAGCCCACGAGCTCAATAAGCGATATGCCGATCTTTATGACTTTGCGCCCGTCGGTTACGTCACCATTGACGGCGCCGGCACGATCATCGAGATCAACCTGTCGGCCGCCATTCTGCTTGGACTGAAACGTTCCGAAGCCTGTCTGCGCCAGTTTGTGGAAGTCATTGCCCCCGCACAGCGCGTCAGCTTCAACCGCTTTGTCGAGCAGGTTCGGACCAGCCAGTTGCAGATCACCTGTGAGCTCCCCCTGGTACCGACCAACCGCCGGCCCAGGAGCTTCATCCGCATACAGGCGGTCACCGATGACAAGGGAAATGAGTGCCGGATGGTGATCGTCGATATCACTGCCGCACACGTGGCAGAAGAAAAAGTGCGAGAGCGCGACCACTACCAGCGCGCACTGCTCGATAACTTCCCGTTCATGGTGTGGCTCAAGGACGCGCAAAGCCGCTTCCTCGCCGTCAACACCCCGTTTGCACGGAACTTCGGCTGGAGCTCCGCCGCAGACCTGATCGGGAAAACCGATTTCGATACGACCACTCCGTCGCTCGCAGAAACCTACCGTGCAGACGACCAAGAGGTGCTTCGCTCCGGCTTGCCCAAAAGCGTGGAAGAGGAGATCGAATCGAACGGGACTCTCCGTTGGTATGAGACATACAAATCTCCGGTCTCAATCGATGGACGCCACACTGGGACCGTCGGCTTCTCACGGGACATTACCGAACGCACGAGAACACAGCACGCGCTTGAGGAATCCGAGCGCCGTTATCGCAGCCTTGTCGAACGTCTGCCAACGGGCCTGATCATCACTCAGGGAAAACTCGTCCGCCACATCAATCCCAGTGCAGCCCATCTTCTGGGTTGCACTCACCATGAATGTCGCGAACGATCAATCTTCGAGTTTGTGTTCAAGGACGACAAGCACGCCCTCAAGGCCGCCCACCTCGCCTGCCTCAAGGCTGCTCCTCCCCTCGAACGTGATGTCCGCCTGCTATCGCGAGACGGAAATATCATCGACTGTCATTGGCACGTCAGTTCCATTATCTGGGAGGGCAAACCGGCTGTGATGAACATCCTTGAGGATGTCACCGAACGCAGACGCGCAGAAGCCAGGTTGCGCATGCTTGCCAGCACCGACACACTCACGGGACTCGGTAGTCGACGGCATTTCATCGATCGCGCCGAAGAAGCCTTGTCTCAACTGCACAGGAATCCGGCGAGGCCTGTTTCGGTGATGGTGCTCGACCTCGACCGGTTCAAGGCGATCAACGACAAGCTTGGCCACGCTGCAGGGGATTCTGTCTTGCGCCTGTTTGCCGAGTCGCTCCGTCAGGAGCTGCGCAAGAGCGATACTGCGGGACGTCTCGGTGGCGACGAATTTGCGGTGCTGCTACCGGACACCAAGCTCAGCACTGCTGGACTGTTCGCCGAACGTCTGAGGGCGCGATTTGCGAGCGAATCGGCCGTTATCGAAAGCAAAAGAATCTTCGCAACCGTCAGTATTGGCATCGCAGCAATGGCTGCTTCAGATACTTCCGTGCGCGAACCGCTCGCCCGAGCCGACCGCGCGCTCTACCTTGCAAAGACCCGCAACCGAAACCGTGTCGAATTCGCCACCGGCCCAAACTGCTGACTCGCTCGAAGCCTTGAGGTGGGCGCGATGGAATAATACATGCTGTAGACGCAACAAACCCCGCTGACACGAAGTATCAGCGGGGTTCAGCGTAGGGTTAGTCTGACGATGACCTACTTTCACGAGAACGAATCTCACTATC
>JALNWS010000050.1 GCA_023230755.1 Azoarcus sp. | reverse complement strand
CCCGTGGCGCGAACACCGACGAAGAAAAAGCGCGCGCGATCTACGACTGGGTGGTGGACAACACTTTCCGCAATCCCAAGACCCGTGGCTGCGGCGTCGGCGACATTCGCACCATGCTCGAGACCCGAGACCTGTCGGGCAAATGTGCCGACCTCAACACCCTCTACGTCGGCCTGGCCCGTGCTGTCGGTCTCCCGTCACGCGACGTCTACGGCGTGCGCGTGGCCGACTCGCGCTTCGGTTACAAGAGCCTGGGCAAGAGCGGCGATGTGTCGAAGGCGCAGCATTGCCGCGCCGAAGTCTTTCTGTCGCGCTTCGGCTGGGTGCCGGTCGACCCCGCCGACGTGCGCAAGGTTGTGCTCGAAGAGCCGCCGGGCAAGCTCGAGCTCGACGATGCCAAGGTGGTGGCCGCGCGCAAGCAGTTGTTTGGTGCGTGGGAAACCAACTGGCTGGCCTACAACTACGGTCATGATGTGAAGCTGCCCGGCAGCACCGGACCCGTCGTGCCTTTCCTGATGTATCCGCAGGGCGAGAATGCGGCGGGTCGCTTCGACAGCCTCGACCCGGCCGCTTTCCGCTATACCCTGACCTCGCGCGAACTGATCGCGGCCTGATCGGAACCCCCCGCAAAGCACAACGCCGCCGATGTTGCTCGACATCAGCGGCGTTTTTTTCTATGGTCTCTTACGATTGTTCAAGCCGTCAGGAGTCGCATCATGCCTTTCAACACCCGTAATGCGCTTGGCCTTGCTCTGCTGCTGGCACTGGGTGGCGCTGCACCGATGCCCGCCTTCGCCCAGGCCCCGACTGCAGACACTCAGCGTCTGTCCGAGCGCTGGGACGAGAAGCGCGCCACGGCACTGCTCGAACGGGCGGTCGCACATATCGAGGCGAAGGGGCGGGACGGCCTGGCTGACTTCAATCGCCAGGGCAGCTTTGTCGATGGCGACCTCTATGTTTACGCACTCTCCGCCGACGGACGTTTGCTCGCCAGCGGCGGGTCTTCCGCTGCCCTGATCGACAGCAATGTATCGGAACAGACCGATGCCAGCGGCAAGACCTTCTTTCGCGAAATCCTCGATCTGGCTGCTACCAGGGGTGGTGGCAGGGTGGAGTACCGCTGGCTGAACCCGGTCCAGAATCGTGAAGAGCCCAAGGTCACCCTGTTCCGCAAGGTCGGCGATACCATTGTGGCCGTCGGTTTCTATTCGCCGCGTGCGACGCCAGCCCAGGCCCGCCATATGCTCGACCGTGCGGTGGAAGCGCTTGCCGCAGATTCTGCGGCCGCCATGGCCGAATTCCAGCGCATCGGAGGCACTTTCACCCAGGACGATCTCTACGTGTTTGTGGTGAACATGGAGGACGGACGTTTTCTGGCCCATGGTGCCAGCCCCGCACTGACTGGACGTAACGCTAACGATCTGCGTGACCCCAAGGGCAAGGCCATCATTTCCGACATGATCAACATCGCACGCAGGCATGGTGCGGGCGAACTCGACTATGTCTGGCGCAATCCCACCACGACCAAGGTCGAGACCAAGCACAGCTATTTTCGCGCGGTCGACGGCAAGCTCGTTGGTGTAGGCTATTACACCCGCTGACCGGTGCCACTTGCAGAGCCCGGCAGCGTCATCCCTACAGAGGAAATCAACATGAGCACAGTAACCCTGGGCGGTAACGCCATCGACGTGGCCGGCAGCTTTCCGCAAGTCGGCGCTGCTGCGCCCGCATTCAACCTGACTGCTGCCGATTTGCAGGACGTCGGCCTCGACGCCTTTGCCGGCAAGCGCAAGGTGCTGAACATCGTTCCCAGCCTCGATACGCCGACCTGCGCCACCTCCACGCGCAAGTTCAACGCCGAAGCTGGCAGCCTGGACAACACCGTTGTGCTGGTCGTGTCGGCAGATCTGCCCTTTGCCGCCAAGCGCTTCTGCGTTGCCGAAGGTCTGGAAAACGTGCAGACCCTGTCCACCTTCCGCAACCCCGGTTTCGCCGCCGACTATGGTGTGGCCATCACTTCCGGCCCGCTCGCCGGCGTCACCGCGCGCGCAGTCGTCGTGCTCGATGCTGACAACAAGGTGATCCATTCCGAGCTCGTGTCCGAAATCAAGAACGAGCCCGATTACGCTGCTGCACTGGCCGTACTGAAGTAAATCTCCATTGCGCCGTCCGCCCTCGAGGCGGCGAAGCCGGGAAGGGGTGTCATCCGCAGGGAATGGCACCCCTTTTTCGCTTCCGGTCGTCCCTTTCCTGTTCGTGCGGCCCGTCCTGAGCGATGCCGGCATTTTCAGGGTGTCGCTATGGGGCCAGTTGCGTCAAGTAATGGGGCCAGATGTTTCCCGCCGGTGCACGAAGGTGGTCGAATCGGCGCCGGCCACCCCTGAGTTTTGGGTTGTTGCAGTGCAATATTTTTGTGCATTGGACGGCCAGAACGCACCGCCGCAGTGCGCACAAGTGCTTGATTGGCATGAACGCGGCAGGTTTTGCTGGATGTTCACAGGTGGAACGGGATCTGCTTAGTGGTGTTTGGCTCCATCGATGGGGCCAGAAAACCACGGTCTGTGGACCATTACCGGAGCGGGTGCCGTGAAACCAAGCCAGGAAAAAGATTGCTGCCTGATGTGGCGTCAGCTGCTGCCCGACTTCGAGCGTGATGGCGCAACGCTGCAAAGCCAGTTGCGCGCTGCCATCGTGGCCGCGATTCTCGATGCACGTATCGCCAGTGGCGCCCGTCTGCCCTCCAGTCGCAATCTTGCTGCGATGCTGAAAGTCGCCCGCAACACCGTCGTCCTCACGCTTGAGCAGTTGGTCTGTGATGGCTACCTCGAGTCACGCCCGCGCAGCGGCCACTACGTCCGGCAAAGGTCGCCCGCGCAACCCGAATCGATCCAGCCCGAAAACGCAGCCAGCACGGCGCGGGTAGCCTGGGGCAAACGCCTCGCTGCCACCTCGCAGCGGGACAAGTGGCTGGAGAAGCCGGCCGACTGGCAGCGCTACCCCTATCCTTTCGTCTATGGGCAGTTCGACCCGAAGATGTTTCCGGTCGCCGAATGGCGCGAGTGCAGCCGGCTGGCGCTGAGCGTGGGCGAGATTCACAACTGGGCCTCGGATGCCATCGAGCACGATGACGACGCCCTGGTGGATCAGCTCATCCGGCGCGTGCTGCCGCGCCGCGGCATCGCTGCGCACCCGTCCGAGATCCTGATCACCCTCGGCACCCAGCACGCCCTGTACATGCTGGCCGAACTGCTGATCAAACCGGGTACCGGGGTCGCCATCGAAGAGCCTGGCTACATGGATGCCCGCAACATCTGTGCACGACGTCAGGCGCGCATCGTACCGGTGCCGATGGATGAGGACGGGGCGCTGGCGCCCGGTCACCTGAAGGATGTGAGCTACCTGTACTGCACGCCCAGCCACCATTGTCCCTCGGGCGCCACGCTGTCCACCGAGCGCCGCATCGGCTTGCTGCAGGAAGCGGCCAGAAACGACGTGGTCATCATCGAGGACGACTACGATGCCGAACTCCAGTACAACGGCCAGCCCTCACCCGCGCTCAAGGCCATCGATCGTCATGATCAGGTGGTGTATATCGGCAGCGTATCCAAAGTGATCTCACCCGGCCTGCGGGTTGGCTACATGGTGGGCAATCCGGCGCTTATTTCTGCCGCGCGGAAACTGCGTCGGCTGATGGTCCGGCACCCGCCAGCCAACAATCAGCGTGCACTCGCGCTCTTCATTGCACAGGGGCATTACGACTCGCTCCTGCGCCGGACCACGCTGATCCTGTCGGAGCGGGCAGAGCTGCTGTCCGATGCACTGACCCGCCACCTGCCCGATTTCGAGTTCCGTCGCCCCTGCGGCGGTGCCTCGATCTGGGCAAAAGTGCCGGACGGCATCGATCCCGTTCGTCTGCGTCGGGAGGCGATGGATGCCGGCGTGCTGATCGAGTCCGGCGAGCCTTTCTTTTCCGGTTCAGCGCACGAGCATTTCATCCGCCTGGGCTATGCGTCGATCGCGCCGGAGAAGATTGAGGCGGGCATCATCGCACTCGCAAAGGTGGTTGATAAGTGCCGGCCGGTGCAGGTGCATCGCCCGCTGCGATTTCTGCGCCCGGCGGAAAGCCGTTCTGCAGCGATAGCGATCGCGTGCTGAGTGCAGCCGTCAGTCGGCGGCAAGGTAATTGGCTCAAGGTGCTGTGTCGTCAAGAACCTTTGCAGGGTGAGCGTGGTCCGACAGCGACAATCCATCGTTCATGGCCTCATGTCGACGTCCCCCGATCATTCCCTGTTGCCGTTGCGCCCTGCGCCGTGGCGTCGTCTTGCCGCTGCGCTTGTGTTGTCCGCGTTTGCCGGCACTGTTTTCGCACAGCCCTCGGGTCCGCAGTGGCAGGGGGCGGCCTTCGAGGGTGACCGCGCAGCGCTGGCCAAGCTCGCCGAGTCCGGTGCACGTGTGATCCGCGTCTATCGTGAGTCCGATGCCTGGGTGCTCGACGCGGCGCAGGAGCTGGGTCTGAAGGTGGTGATGGGCCTGTGGGTCGGGCATCCGCGCCACGGTTTCCGTCTCGACAATGCGGCGGCGCGAGAGGCGCAGGAGGAAGGCATCCGGCGCTTCGTCTTGCGTTACCGCAGCCATCCGGCGATTCTCGCCTGGGGCGTGGGGAACGAGGTCGAAACCGGTGAGGCCGATCCCATGCCCGCCTGGCGAGAGGTCGACCGCCTCGCCGGGTTGGTGAAAAAGCTCGACCCCGCCCGGCCGACGATGATGGTAGTGGCCGACACCAGCCTCGACCAGCTGAAGCTGCTGGCGGACTGTTGTGCCAATGTCGATCTGCTCGGCATCAATCTCTACGCCGGCGCAGTGTTCGACCTGGCGCAACGTCTGCACAGCGCAGGCATCACCAAGCCGGTTGTCGTATCTGAACTCGGCGCACTGGGTCAGTGGCAGGCGGGGCGCAAACCCTGGGGAGCGCCAGTGGAGCTGACCAGCCGCGAAAAGGCCGATTTTTATCGCAAGGCGCTGGCCGCGCTGCACGCCGAACCGCAGGTGCGGGGGGTGTTTCCGTTTCTGTGGGGCGCCAAGCAGGAACAGACCGCAACCTGGCACGGCCTGCTGCTGGCCGACGGCAGTCTCACCGAGATGACCGACGCGCTTGCCCAAGCCTGGGGGCGCCCGCCCCTGCACCGGGCACCGACGATTCTCGGCGTGGGCATTTCGGCCGACGTGTTCGCGCCCGGCGCGAGGGTGTCGGCTGGCGTCGATGCTCGCAGTGCCGACGATGAGCGACTGAGCACGGAGTGGACCGTGCGGGCCGAGGCCACCGACCTGCGTCTTGGTGGCGACAACGAGGCTGCGCCCGCGCGGGTCGATGTGGCGGTGCTCGCATCAGACAGCGGTCAATTTAGCTTCATGGCACCGAATAGGCCGGGTGCCTATCGTCTGTTCATCACCGTCAGGGGTGCTGGAGGCAAGGTCGCGACGGCCAATCTGCCTTTCCTGGTTCGAGCCGCCCACTGACGCATCGCCTGTTTTCCTGTTGGGTGGCAGCGGGACGTTTTCGCTTTCGTCATCTCTTTGCGATGTGAACGAAATATCTCCCCCATAGACTTCACGGCTGTTTTCAATTAACCCCGTGGATGTCCAGTCATGAAGCTTCGTCTCCCGTTCGCCCTTTCCTCCGTTGTGCTCAGCCTCTCCCTTTCGGGCTGCATTGGCGGTTCAGGCTCCGATTCGTTCAAGTACCCCGGTGTCGACGGGTCAATGCTTCCCTACTCCGTGCTCATGACGGTGGGTAATGCCGAGGGGACGCAGGTCCGCCAGGGCGGGTTCGGTTCTGCCATGGCGGGACATCCGGACAAGGACGGATACTTCTACGCGCTGACCGATCGTGGACCGAACGCCGATACGGCCGCCGGGGTCGTGCCTGCCGGCAAGATCTTCGTCACCCCGGACTACACGCCCCGCATTGGACTGTTCAAGCTCGACAGCAAGGGTGACGTGCAACTGGTACGCAGCATCCTGCTCAGGGATCCCACGGGTCGTCCGATCACCGGACTGCCCAACAACAGTTTCGGATCCACCGGCGAAACGCCCTATATGCTCGATGGCAGTGTGGTGTCCCTTGATCCCGATGGTGACGGTATCGCGGGCTATGACGAAAGCGGTCTCGACCCGGAGGGTCTGGTCGCCATGGCCGACGGCAGCTTCTGGGTGAGTGACGAATACGGTCCGCACATGGTCCATTTCGGCGCTGACGGCAAGGAGATCGAACGCATCAACGCGTTTGCTGCGGATCCGCGCAACAAGGCCGGTCGCGTGCTGCCTGCCGAATTGAGCACACGCTGGCCCAACCGTGGCATGGAGGGGCTCGCGATCACGCCCGATGGCAAGACCCTCGTGGGCGTGATGCAGTCCAACCTGCACAACCCGAGCAAGGCGACCGTGGGCAGCATCAATCTCACCCGCATCGTCACCATTGACATCAAGACCGGGGCGACGGCTCAATACCTGTATCGTCAGGATGCGGCAGGTCTGGCGAATTCAGAGATCGTTGCGCTCTCGGCAACGAGCTTTCTGATCGTTGAACGCGACACCCAGTTCTTCGGTATCGATACCGGGACGATTCGCAAGAATATCTACAAGGTCGACCTCTCCCGCGCCACCAACGTGGACCGCAGCAATACAGTGCTGGTGGCGGCCAATCCCACGCTGAGCGTCAGCGTGACCAACGGACTGCAGGTCGGCGGCAAGACGCTCGAAGAGGTCATCAGGAATGCCGGCAGCGACGCCAACTTCGCCGCAGGCTGGGCCGAACTGGCAACAGTCGGTATCCAGCCGGCGACGAAATCGCTTGTCTACGATGCGGTTGCCGGGCAGAGCTATCCGCACGACAAGATGGAAGGTCTGTGGGTGATCGACGCCAACCGGCTCGGTATCATCAACGACGACGACTTCGCCATTGCGCCCGATGGCAGCGGCGGTGTCGAACAGAAAAAACTGTTCAACGGCAGCGTGGATCGCAATACGCTTTACGTGATCAATCTGCCGACAGCGCTGTACTGAGGTCGGTAGGCGGGCCCCGGGACGGTTGAATGCCAGACTCGGGGTGCCCCCTCGCGTCCTACTGGAACGCCACCTCGGTAAAGCTTCTCAGCTTGCGACTGTGCAGCTTGTCCACCCCTTGTTCGCGCAGGAGCTCAATGGCGCGGATGCCGATTCTCAGGTGCTGATCGACGCGCTCGCGGTAGAAATGGTTGGCCATGCCGGGGAGTTTGATCTCGCCGTGCAGGGGTTTGTCGCTGACGCACAGCAGGGTGCCGTAGGGGACGCGGAAGCGGAAGCCGTTGGCGGCGATGGTGGCGGACTCCATGTCGAGCGCGACTGCGCGACTCTGGCTGAAGCGGCGTTCCGGGCTGCTGTTGCCGCCGTGTGAGGGCAGCAGCTCCCAGTTGCGGTTGTCGGTGCTGGCCACGGTGCCGGTGCGCATCAGGCGCTTGAGTTCGTAGCCGCTCAGCTTGGTCACATCGGCCACCGCGGCCTGCAGCGCGAGCTGAACCTCGGCCAGCGGTGGAATCGGCACCCACAGAGGCAGCTCTTCGTCCAGCACGTGGTCTTCTCGCACATAGCCGTGTGCCAGCACGTAGTCGCCCAGTTCCTGTGTGTTGCGCAGGCCCGCGCAGTGCCCGAGCATGATCCAGGCATGGGGGCGCAACACTGCGATGTGATCGGTAATGGTCTTGGCGTTGGCCGGACCAACCCCGATATTCACCATCGTGATGCCGCCACGTCCCTGGCGTTTGAGATGGTAGGCCGGCATCTGTGGCAGGCGCAGCGGTGCCTTGCCCGCCTCATCGCCTGGATAGGGTGTTTCGCCGGCGCGACGGGTGATGACATTGCCGGGTTCGACGAAGGCCTTGTAGCCGTGATCTGCCGTGTCTTCCTCCATCAGGGTGTGGCCGAGCTTGATGAACTCGTCGATGTAGAACTGGTAGTTGGTGAACAGCACGAAGTTCTGGAAGTGCTCGGGTACGGTGCCGGTGTAGTGGCTCAAGCGTTGTAGCGAGTAGTCCACCCGCGGGGCGGTGAACAGCGCGAGCGGATGGGGTTCGCCTGCCGGCGGTTCGTAAGTACCGTTGGCAATGCCGTCGTCCATCGCATTAAGGTCGGGCAGGTCGAAGATGTCGCGCAGGTACTGGCGCTGCCCCGGATCGAGCTGACCTTCGATGTGGTCATGGCCCGTCATCGCAAAGTGCAGCGGTATTGGCTGCGTACTGCTGCCAATCTCGAGCGAAACACCATGATTCTCCAGCAGGAGCCGGAATTGCTCGGGGTAGTAGTCGGCAAACAGTCCGGGCCGCGTCAGCGTCGTTTCGTAGATTCCGGGGCCGGCAACGAAGCCGTAGGACAGACGGGAGTCGGCCCGCGCCACGGTATCGGTGCGCACGCGCACGAATGGATAGCAGGCACGCACATGACGGCCGACGTTGTCTCCGGCCACGAAGCGTTGCAGCGCATTGCGCAGGTGGGCAACGCTGTTGTCGTAGATCTCGCTTACACGAGCCATCGCAGCGACGGGGTCGTCGAAACGTGTAGGGGCAAAGTACGGAGCGTCGCCATGAACTTCGGGGGACATGATTGCCTCCTCTGGATTGTCTGTTCGGTACAGGCCGAGCGTAGCGCAGTTTGGTGTGGATATGATGAAGCAGGCCTCGACTGCCACAAGACCGTCCTCCGATCTTGCTGCTCGCCTGCGCTCAGCGTAGTGTCAGCCGTATGCCAATTGTGCACGGGAGCACGACATGCGCGCGATGGTTCTCGATTCCCCGCATTCCCCGTTACGCCTGGAAGAACGGCCGCGCCCGGTTCCCGCTGCCGGCCAGATCCTGCTTAAGGTCGAGGCTTGCGGGGTGTGCCGCACCGACCTTCACCTCATCGACGGCGAACTGCCTGAGCCGTTGTTGCCTGTCATTCCCGGGCACGAGATTGTCGGTCGGGTGGCGGTGCTGGGCGAAGGCGTGAGCGGTTTCAGCATCGGGCAGCGCGTTGGTGTGCCCTGGCTGGGCTGGACTTGCGGCACATGCGCCTTTTGCACATCGGGCCAGGAAAACCTGTGTGATGCCGCCCGCTTTATGGGCTACACCATCGATGGTGGCTATGCCGACTACACGGTTGCCGATTGCCGCTATTGTTTTGCTCTTCCGGAGGCCTTGCCTGCGGTCGAACTGGCGCCACTGCTGTGCGCTGGGCTTATCGGCTACCGTGCGCTGGCCATGGCCGGCGAGGCACGGCGCATCGGCATCTATGGTTTCGGCGCCGCTGCGCACATCGTCTGCCAGGTATTGCGCCACCAGCAGCGCCCCTTCTATGCGTTCACCCGGCGTGATGATGCGGAAAGCCAGGCGTTTGCGCGCAGTCTCGGGGCTGTGTGGGCGGGTGCGAGCGACGACAAGGCGCCCGAGACGCTTGATGCCGCGCTGATATTCGCCCCTGCGGGCGAGCTGGTGCCAGCCGCGTTGCGCCAGGTCAGGAAAGGCGGCACGGTGGTCTGTGCTGGTATCCACATGAGCACGATTCCGTCCTTTCCGTACGACATCCTGTGGGGTGAGCGGGTGTTGCGCTCGGTCGCCAACCTGACGCGCGAGGATGGCTTGCGTTTTCTGCGTATAGTGGCCGAGTCCCCCATTCGCACCCATGTCCGCCCCTATCCGCTGGTGCAGGCCAACGCTGCGCTGGCGGCATTGCGAAGCGGGATGATCCAGGGCGCAGCGGTGCTCGTGCCGGAGTGATTTGCCTTGCAGCGAAGCGGTGGACCGCACGGCGCGGAACCCTGACCGCGCGCATGTGCCTCAGACGTCCGGCGGCTATGGCGGGCGGTTGAGAACACCGTGTACGGTTGGCCGCCGATGCCGCCTGTCTCGATGAACTGAATGCGCCCGCGGCAGCCGACCGTGCGCTTACACTGGTCGGTATCCGTGCCGCCAGCTTGCCCGATTTCGATGCGCTTGTTGGCAAGATCGATGGTCTTGCCAATCGCGTCGTCCAGTTGTGCGGACTGCTGCCGTTGATTGATGCCGCGTGCAAAGCGCTTGAGTATCACGGCGTGCCCGCCGCCTCCATCCACTTTGAAAGGTTCGATTTCCGAAAATGCGCAAACTCCTTGTTTCGTCCACGCTGGTGTTCTGCCTTGCCGTTGGCGGGTTCTGGGTTTCAAGCCTGTTGCGCACGGCACCCCCCGCCGGAGCCAAAGTCGAGCCGGCGGCAGTCGGGCGCCAGGTCTCTGCCGCGGAGGTGGCACACCACAACAGTCCGACCGACTGCTGGATGATTCTGGGCCGGGATGTCTTTGATTTGAGCACTTACCTGCCGCAGCATACGTCCGATCCGGATGTGATCACTCCATGGTGCGGCAAGGATGCTTCAGAGGCCTATCTCACCAAGACCAAGGGACGTCCGCACTCGCCCTACGCCGACTCGCTGCTGTCGAAGTACCGTATTGGGGGACTGCAATAGCAGCCTGCTCTGCTGAGCGCTTGACGGACGGACCTGCCACCTCCTGTGCACGCCCCGGCCGCCGCTTGAATCTGGCCGCCATGTCCAACGCCGGGCTGACGGAACCCTTTCTCTGCGCAGTCTGCATCTGCCATCGCTCAGGACGATACGGCCATTCGGCACGGTATTCGCACATCATGGCGCCATGCTGCGCAAGGGGCGATAATTTCTAAGCATATGTTCTTGAAACGGCACAAAGTCATCTTTGATAAATGACGTTATCTTTGCTTGAATTCGGGTTTTTGCCCGGTTACTATTCATTCGGTATTCTCGTAACAAAATGTCAATGAATTCTCAGGAGGCGGAATGCAGTCTTCCCGAGACGTTGAACCGACAAGGGGTATTGCGAACCCGGTACGGCTGGAATGTCGCGGCGAAGGGAGAGGAAAATGAGCTCCTTTCTCACCTTCGTCGTCGCCAAACTGGCGTTCGGCCTTCCGCTTGAATGTGTTCAGCGCGCATTCGCAGCCGTTGCCCCACGACCTCTGCCGGCCGCTCCGGATATCGTGTGCGGCATCATCAACGTACAGGGCGACGTCCTGCCTGTGCTCAATCTGCGCAGACTTCTCGGTTTGCCCGAACGCGAGATCGAACCCGGAGACCGGCTGCTGGTCGTGAGCAGCAGCCGGCGCAAGCTGGTGCTGATCGTCGATTCCGTGGGCGATATCATCACCTGTGAGAACAAGGATTTCGTCGCGCTCGAACGGGTCATCGGCGGGACCCGCCATGTCGCAGGCGTCGTCAAGACCACGGATGGCATGTTGCTGATCCACGACCTTGACGGTTTTCTGTCACCGCTCGAAGAACAGACGCTCAATGCCGCGCTTGCGCCGACTGTCTGCGCGTGAGGGGGACGGGCATGGCAACGACGCTTTCTGCCCCACTCCTGCAACGGTTCAGCATGTTTCTCGCGGCGCGCCTGGGTCTGTATTTTCCGCCGCCGCGCTGGGCCGATCTTGAGCGCGGTCTGACCGCAGCGGCGGCCGACTTCGGACTGGCTGGCCCCGAATCCTGCATTCACCGGTTGATGTCGGCACCGCTGCAACGCCAGCAGGTGGAAACGCTGGCCAGCCACCTGACCGTCGGCGAAACCTATTTCTTCCGCGATGCTGCCGTCTTCACCGCCCTCGAACGCGAAGTTCTGCCCGCGTTGATCGCCGCCGGTCGCGAGCGCGGCCGGCGCTTGCGGTTATGGAGCGCGGGCTGCTGCAGCGGCGAAGAGGCCTACTCGCTGGCGATCCTGCTCGACCGTCTGATCCCCGACCTCGACCACTGGCACATCACGCTGCTCGCCACCGACATCAATCCGCGATTCCTGGCCCGCGCCCGACTTGGCGAGTACCGCGAATGGTCGTTCCGCAGCGCGCCCGACTGGTTGAAAGCAAACTACTTCACGCCGGGTGAGGACGGCGTTTTCACGCTGGCGCCGCGGATCCGGCGTCTGGTCAGCTTTGATTACCTGAATCTGGCCGACGACACCTATCCGTCGCCAGCCGGCAACACCAGCAGCATGGACCTTATCCTGTGCCGCAACGTGCTGATGTACTTCGCTGACGAGAGCGTGCGTGCCATTGTCGCCAGGCTGCGGCGCAGCCTGGCCGAGCATGGCTGGCTTGCGCTCAGTTCAGTCGAAGGGGGCGCCGCGCTGCAATCCGGCTTTGCCGTCGTGACGTTCGGTGAGGCCTCGTTCTACCGCACAGCGGACAGCGTCGACCAGGCGCCGCCGGCACGCCCCGAAGAACCCCTCCCGCACGTGCCGGTACGGCTGGAACCGAGCGTCCTCGCGCCGTCCCGGTGCCCTTCGCCAACCGTGCCCGCACCGCATCAGCCGGCAGCACCGGTTGCCGGTACGCCTGCTGCGCAAGCCCGTACCTGCGCCAATCTCGGTCGGCTCGATGAAGCGCTGCGCTGGTGTGCAATGGCGGTTGCTGCTGACAGGGCCAGTCCGGAGCTGCGTTATCTGCAGGCGGTGATCCTGGCCGAACGCGGCGATACCGGCGCGGCGATCGGCGGCTTCCGCCAGGCGCTCTATCTTGATCCGGATTTCGTGCTCGCCCACTTCGCGCTCGGCAATCTCTACCGCCAGCTCGGCCAGACGCGCCGTGCCACCCGACACTTCGACAACGCCCGCAGCCTGCTCGACCACTACCCGGCAGAGCAGGTGCTGCCGCATGCAGAAGGACTCACCGCGAGCGGCTTGCTTGCCATCCTCGACAGCACGGAGCCAATCTCATGAACAAGTCCGGGCATATCGACTGGGATGCCGTGAAGCAACGGGTCGCCGCCGCTGGCCACTTGCTCGAAGAGGAGTTCGCGCCGTCGGCGGACACGTGCCGGGCCATCTTCGAGGCTCGCGCCCGGGCGCTGGCGGTGGAACCCGCTGCGGAGCCCGGTGCCGGCTTCGACGCGCTCGAATTCACCCTGGCGCGCGAGCACTACGCCATCGACACGACCTGGGTGCGCGAGGTCTATCCCCTGCGTGAGTTCACCCCCTTGCCCGGCACGCCGTCCTTCGTCCTGGGCATCATCCATGTCCGTGGCCGGGTCGTGTCGGTTCTCGACCTGAAGCGCTTTTTTGACTTGGCGCCGATCGGTCTGTCCGATCTCAACAAGGTCATCGTTCTCGCGAACGAGACGATGGAGTTCGGAATCCTCGCCGACAGCATCGTCGGTGTGCGTCGTCTGCTGCGTGCGGAGGTACAGGAGTCGCTGCCGACGCTGACGGGCATCCGTGCGGATTACCTGCTTGGCATTACGGGGCGTCGCGAGGTCGTGCTCGACGCCCGCAAACTATTGTCTGATCCGGCCATCGTGGTCGCGACCGGCGCCGGCAACTGAATGTCGACTACATCGATAAAGGGTATGTCATGAACTGGCTGCTCAATCTCGCCATCCGCACCAAACTGCTGCTCGCCTTCGGGTTGATGCTGGCACTGATCGCCGTGCTGATCGGCGGAGCTTACTGGGGGCTCAACGTCATCCAGCAGACTCAGAAAACCCTGTTCGAACGCGATATGGTGATCTCGATGGAACTGGTCGGACTGCGTGCAGAGCTCAACCAGCAACGTAGCAACATTCTGATCATGCTGCTCGAATCCCAGCGCGTCGAGCAGGAAGCGCTGGAAAACAAGATCATCAATGGCGAGGCAGGGCTCGACCAGCGGGTGGCCAGCTTGACGGCGCAAGGTCGCGACGAGCCGACTTTTGTTGCCCGCCTGAACGACATCAAGACAACGATGGGCACTTACCGCCAGACCCGCCAGCAGTTGACTTCGATGATCTACGACGGCCAGATCGAGCAGGCCCGCGAACTGAGTACGGGTATTCAGCGTGAGCGTTTCGAGAAGATCCTTCGCATCGCGCTGGAGCTCGACAACGAGGCAAGACAGCGCGGTCAGGCCGCGATCCTGGACAGCGAGCATCGCTTGCACGCGATGATGGAGGTGGCTGCGGTGCTTGGTCTCTCGGCCCTGGCCGCTGGCCTCGGCATGGCCTTCTTCCTGCACCGCCTGATCGCCGTGCCCTTGACCGCGATCACCGGTCGCGCAGCGCAGATCGCCGCCGGTGAAATCGCCCTCGCTCCGACACTGGCCGAGCGCCGCGACGAGATCGGCGAACTCGACCGCCAGTTCAACCGGATGAGCACATCGCTGAGAGAAAAAGCCGACCTGGCGCAGCGCATCGCCGCTGGTGATCTGCGTATGGAGGTCACGTTGCAGTCGGATGCCGACGCGCTGGGCGAATCCTTCGCCACCATGGTCACCAGCCTGCGCGATCTGAATCAGGAGATCGGCGACGGTGTCAATGTGCTGGCCGCCGCTGCCGCCGAGATCCTCACCGGCACCAGCCAGGTGGCGAGTGGCGCCACCGAGACCGCCGCCGCGATGTCCGAGACCGCCACCACCGTCGAGGAAATCAAGCAAACGGCAACGCTGTCCAGCCAGAAGGCAAAGGCAGTGGCCGACGCTGCCCGGCAGGCGGCCCGGATCGCTCAAGGCGGCAGCCAGGCGGTTGAAAATACGGTAGAGGGCATGCAGCACATCCGCGAGCAAATGGAACGGATCGCCGAGAGCATCGTCCGCCTCTCCGAACAGGGGCAGGCCATCGGCGAGATCATCGCCACCGTCAACGACCTCTCGGAGCAGTCCAACCTGCTCGCGGTCAATGCCTCGATCGAGGCAGCCAAGGCCGGCGAACAAGGCAAGGGTTTTGCGGTTGTCGCGCAGGAGGTGAAGAATCTCGCCGGCCAGTCGAGGCAGGCCACCGCACAGGTGCGCGCCATCCTCGGCGATATCCAGAAAGCCACCGGCAGCGCCGTGCTCGCCACCGAGCAGGGCTCCAAGGCGGTTGAAGCCGGCGTGCGCCAGTCGCGCGAGGCCGGCGAGGCGATCCGCCAGCTGGCCGACAGCATCGACGACAGCGCCCAGGCGGCCAGCCAGATCGCCGTCTCTGCCCAGCAACAACTGGCGGGCATGGACCAGCTCGCAGAAGCCACCGCCAACATCAGGCAGGCCACCACGCAGAATCTCGACAGCACCCGCCAGACCGAAGCCGCCGCCCACAACCTGAACGACCTCGGCCAGAAGTTGAAAGTGCTGGTTGCTCGCTACAGGGTCTGAATCCATCAATGCCTTCCACCGACGACGAACAATTGCTGCAGCGCCTGCTTGGCATTTTCCGGGTCGAAGCTGCCGAGCACCTGAAGACGATGGCCGGCCTGCTGTCGACCCTGGAGGGGCCGCCGCCGCCGGCCGACATGCCCGCGCTGATCGAAGCACTGTTCCGCGAAGCGCACAGCCTCAAGGGTGCGGCCCGCTCGGTGAACCTGTCGGCGATCGAAACGGTGTGCAAGGAACTCGAAGACGTGCTGTCGGCACTCAAGCGACGGCCCCCTGCCAAGCTGACGCCGGGCTGGTTCCGGAACACCTACCGCAGTGTGGATACGCTGGAGGAGATGCTCGGTACACAAGCGGCCGATGGCGAGGTGACCGCGCCATCCGCTGCCGAGGACGTTGCCGGCTTGCAGCCCGCTACCGACCCCGGCTCAACGACGGCCGTCACCGAAAAAGCACTGCCGAAGCCAGCGGCCGATACGGTACGCATCTCAAGCGCCCGCCTCGCCGCGCTCCTGATCGAGACCGAAGAACTGCTCGCTTTCAAGTTCGGTACTGCCCATCTCGCAGATGAACTGCATGCCATCGCCCACGACGTGATGCGCGAATACAAGGAGATCAACCGCGGAACACGCGAGGCACGGGCCCTGCGTCGTCAGCGCGGCACCGGCGACGGTGCCGCCCGAACGAGCGCAGCGTTTGAATCCCTGCTCGATCTTGTGGACCACGACGAGCACAGGGTCAAGGCCCTGAGCGAGCGACTGTCTGCGCTTTCCCAACGGGCAGAGCGTGAAAGCCGGGCACTGGCGGCCAGCGTCGACAACCTGCAGGCCGAACTGCGCATTGCACTGATGCAGCCCTTCGCCGCGCTGCTGGAAGTGTTGCCGAAGCTGGTGCGCGACCTCTCACGCGACAATGGCAAGGACGTCGATTTGCACATCGACGGCGCCGAACTGGAAATCGACCGCCGCATCCTTGAGCAGTTGAAGGATCCGCTGATTCATCTGATCCGCAATGCTGTCGACCACGGAATTGAAAGTCCCTCTGCAAGGCGCCAGGCCGGAAAACCGCCCCGTGGCCTGATCACCATCACTGTCCTCCCCCTCGAAGGCAACCGGGTCCGGTTGCTGATCGCCGACGACGGGGCCGGTGTCGATCCGTTGAAGATCGCAACCGCCGCCGGCAAATTCGGCCTGATTGCGCAGGAAGATGTGCCCGGCGTGGACCGGAACGCGGCGCTGGAACTGATGTTCGCCTCCGGCCTGAGCACCAGCCCGATTCTGACCGATCTCTCCGGGCGCGGTCTCGGGCTGGCGATCGTGCGCGAGAAAGTGGAACGGCTTTCCGGCACGATCGTTGCCGAATCGCCGGATGATGGCGGTACGCGCTTCCATATCGTGCTCCCGACCATGCTGGCAACGTTCCGCGGTGTGCTGGTGGCGGTTGGCGAGCAGCGCTTCGTGCTGCCCTCGCGCGCTGTCGAGCGCGTGCTGCGCGTGGCGGTCGACACCATAAGGACGGTGGAAAACCGCGAGGCGATCGAGATCGATGGCAAGGCGGTGGCACTGGTCCGGCTCGCCGACGTCCTCGGACTGGTGGCCGGCTCCGGCGCGGGTGAGCGCATGGCGGTGGTGGTGCTGACTGCAGGCAGTCAGCGCATTGCCTTCGCGGTCGATGCCGTGCTCGGCGATCAGGAGGTGCTGGTCAAGGGACTGGGACCGCAGTTGCGGCGAGTGGCGCATTTCTCCGGTGCGACCGTACTCGGCTCCGGACAACTGGTGCCCATCATCGATATCGCCGACCTGCTGAAATCCGCGCCACATGCCGCGACGAAAGCAGGGACGCCGAGTGCCCCCCCGGCCGGGCAACACTCCCTGCTGGTGGTCGAGGATTCGATCACCTCGCGCAACCTGCTGAAAACCATCCTGGAAACGGCCGGGTACCGGGTGACGACTGCGGTCGATGGCGTGGATGCACTGACTGCGCTGAAGACCGGACAAGTCGAGCTGGTCGTGTCCGATGTAGAGATGCCGAGGATGGACGGCTTCACCCTGACCGAAACGATACGCAAGGACAGCAAGCTCGCCGAACTGCCCGTGATCCTGGTCACTGCGCTCGACTCGCGCGAGGACAGGGAACGCGGCGTTGACGTCGGTGCCAACGCCTATATCGTCAAAAGCAGCTTCGACCAGAGCAATCTGCTCGAGGCCATCCGCAGGCTGATATGACAGACACTACCGATCAAGCAACGCTGAAAGCATCTCCCCCGCTGATCCGGGTACTGCTGGTCGACGACTCGCCCCTCGCCCGCGAACTGCTGCGCGATGTGCTCGAGCGCGATCCACGACTGACCGTCGTGGGCGTCGCCGGGAATGGTCTCGAAGGCGTCGCCGCCGCCCAGCGCTTGCAGCCCGACGTCGTCGTCATGGATGTGCATATGCCCGAGCTCGATGGCTATGCCGCTGCGCGCCGGATCATGGAGACGGCGCCGACGCGCATCGTGATGGTCACCGCCACCACCCGGCCGGACGACGTGGCGGACACTTTCCGCACGCTGGAGGCCGGCGCACTGGTGGTTCTGCCCAAACCGACCGGGCCGGGTTCGGCGGATTTCACCATGCTGGTTAAAGAGTTCCTTTCCACCGTCAGGCTGATGGCGGAGGTCCCGGTCGTTCGCAGATGGCCGATGCGCACTGCAGCGCCGCCGCTGCCGCCACCGAGGCACTTGCCGGCGCACGTCCGGGTCATCGCACTCGGTGCGTCGACCGGCGGGCCGCAGGCGCTGCGGGATATCCTTATCCGGCTACCGAAGAATCTCGCGGTGCCGCTATTGATCGTCCAGCACATTTCGAGCGCGTTCACCGACGGCTTCGCCGAGTGGCTCGGCGATGCGAGCGGCTACCCGGTGCATGTCGCACAAGCGGGACAACTCGTGCGCAACGGCATCGCCTACCTTGCGCCAGCCGGCAAACAGATGGGTTTGCGTCCGGACGGCGTCATCGATCTTGTCGATGCACCTTCCGAACACGGTGTCCTGCCGGCCATTTCCTACCTGTTCCGATCGATGGCCACCGGCTTCGGTCGGGCCTCCGTTGGTGTGCTGCTCACCGGCATGGGGCGCGACGGTGCGCTGGAACTGAAGGCCATGCGCGAGGCCGGCGCTGTGACTATCGCTCAGGACGCCGCCAGCTCCATCGTCTTTGGCATGCCCGGCGAGGCGATCCGGCTCAACGCAGCCACCCATGTACTCGCCCCCCCCGATATCGCGACCATGATCACGAGGCTTGCGGGACACCAGGCGCACGCCCCCAATCACAAGGAGAGCACGCAATGAGCTCCGCCGAACATGCTATCCGGCCCGATCAGGTCGACATCCTGATCGCCGAAGACAGTCCAACCCAGGCCGAACAGCTTCGCAGTCTGCTGGCCCGGCAGGGCTATCGGGTGACGGTTGCAGTCAACGGCCGCGAGGCCTTGCGCGGCGCACTCGCGCACCCTCCGACCCTGATCATCACCGACATCGTCATGCCCGAAATGGACGGCTACGAGTTGTGCTCGGCGATCAAGGCCGACCCGAAGCTGAACGAGATCCCGGTGATCATGGTGACCTCGCTGACCGGCATCCAGGACATCGCGAAAAGCCTGGAATGCGGTGCTGACAACTTCATCCGCAAGCCGTATGAATCGAAGAAGCTGCTCACACGCATCGAATACATCCTGCTCAATCGCGAACTGCGCAAGTCGAGCAAGCTGCAGATCGGCATGGAACTCTATTTTGGGGGCAAGACGCATTTCATCGCCTCGGGGCGGGAGCAGATCGTCGATCTGTTGATCTCGACCTACGAGGAAGCGGTTCAGATGAACGAGGAGCTCCAGCGTCAGCGCGACGAGATCGCTCAGTCCAACCGCAACCTGCGTACTCTCTATCGTGTTGCCGGCGACATGAACCATCTGATGGGAGAAGACGAAGTCTGCGAACTGGCGTTGCGTGCGCTGCTCGAGATTACCGACTTCGAAGGTGGCTGGATTTTCCTCGACAACGGTCACGGCGAACTACGGGTCGGTGCGACCAGCCAGCTGCCGGCCGTGCTGCTGGCACCTGATGCCCTCGAGGGCGATTGCCGCTGTCGTCGCATGCTGAGCACGAGTGAGGTCAACCGTCACGGTGCCGCCCTTGTCGACTGCGAACGGCTCGCGCGCTGTACCGACGAGGACTGCGACATGCATGCCCACCTGTGCATTCCGCTGACCACCGGCACCCAGCCGCTCGGCATCCTGAACCTCGTTGCCCAGGGCGATCACACGACCGACGCCGAGGGCCTGAGGATGCTCGATGCCATCGGCAGCCAGGTCGCGCTCGCGATTCAGCGGGCGCAGCTCTATGGCCAGCTGGAGACGCTGGTGGAGCAGCGAACCGCAGCCTTGCGCACGGAGATCATCGAGAGAACACGCGCCGAGCAGAGGGTTGCCAGCCTGAACCGGATTTACGCCGTGCTGTCCGGCATCAACACCACCATCGTCCGCGTCCATGACCGCGCCACCTTGTTCCGCGAGGCTTGCCGGATTTCTGTCGGGCTGGGGAAATTCCGCCTGGCCTGGATCGGGCTTCTCGATTCGACTGGCTCGTTTCTCGAACCGGCAACCTGGATGGACGATGATGCAGACGAGAACAACAACAGGTTCGAACTGAGCGTAAATGACCGTGTCGACCTGCAACAGGGGCTGTTCGCACGGGCACTGCGCGAACGTGCCACGGCCACCTGCAATGACCTTTCCGCAAGCACCGAGACGCAGTTTCCGGCCAACGCGGCAGCACAGGGCTGCCTGTCGAAGGCGGTCTTTCCGCTCCTGCTCGACGACCAGCCGATTGGCGCGCTGGCGCTTTACTCAGGGGAGCGCGATGTCTTCGATGCCATGGAGCTGGCACTCCTGAACGAGATGGCTGGCGACATCTCGTTTGCACTCGGGCACATCCGGAACGAGGAAAAGCTCGACTATCTCGCCTACTACGACACGCTGACCGGCCTCCCCAACCGCCGGCTGATCCAGGACCGTCTCCAGCAATTGCTGCACGTGTCCAATGGTGAAGAGCACCGGACTGTGGCGCTAGTCATCATCAACGTCGACCGTTTCCGCAACATCAACGACACTTTCGGGCGCCATGTTGGCGACGCACTGCTCAAGGTGGTGGCGCACCGTCTGGGAGAAGCGATGGGCGGTACGGATCACATCGCCCGGATCGGTAACGACCACTTTGCCGCCATCCTGGACAATGCAGAGGATGCGACGGAGGTCGCCCACCGCCTCGAAGCGCCGATCCTCACCCACCTCGGGCGCAGCTTCGACATCGAAGGTCATGATCTGCATGTCACCGTCAAGATCGGCGTCGCGCTGTTCCCCGGCGACGGCAAGGAGGGTGAAACGCTGTTCGCCCATGCTGAAACGGCGATGCGCAAGGCCGCTGTTTCGCAAGAGCGCTACCTGTTCTACGCGCCCGAAATGAATGCGCGGGTCGCCGAGCAGCTGACGCTGGAGAACAAGCTGCACCGGGCGCAGAACAACGGCGAGTTCGTCCTTCATTACCAGCCCAAGGTCGAGCTGAACTATGGACGCATCATCGGCTTCGAGGCGCTGCTCCGCTGGCAGGATCCCGAAGGCGGTCTGGTGCGGCCGGACGCTTTCATCCCGATTCTCGAGGAAACCGGTCTGATCATCGACGTCGGGCGCTGGGCGCTCGAACAGGCGGCTGCCGATCACGCGGCCTGGCAGCACATGGGCTTGCAGCCGCCCCCGGTGGCAGTCAATGTGTCGGCGGTTCAGATACGTCGTGCGGATTTTCTCCCCGAACTGGAGAAGGTGCTGTCCGCGCGTGAGGGACAGCCCGGTTGCCTCCATCTGGAACTGACTGAAAGCCTCTTGATGGAAGACATCGATGTCAATATCCGTCGTCTGGGCGCAATTCGGGAGATGGGTCTGAAGATCGCGATCGACGACTTCGGCACCGGCTATTCCTCTCTCAGTTACCTGAAGCGCTTTCCTATCGACTACCTGAAAATCGACCAGGGCTTCGTTCGTGACATCACAACCGACCCTGATGCCGCCGCCATCTGCATCGCCGTCATCAATCTTGCGCACAACCTGCGCTTGACGGTGATTGCCGAGGGCGTGGAGACCGAAAGTCAGATGCAGTACCTGCGGCGGCATCGCTGCGATGAAATCCAGGGCTACCTGTTCAGCCGCCCGGTGCCATTCGAGGACATCGGCAAGATGCTCAAGGCGCACAAGGTGCAGACGCTACACCCTGAATCCACTGCGGGCGCACGACAATCACTGCTGCTGGTCGATGACGAACCACATGTCCTGTCCGCGTTGAAGCGTGCCCTGCGCGGCGAAGGCTACGATGTGTTCGCTGCCGGCAGTGCGGCCGAAGGCCTGGACATCCTCGCCGCGCACGACGTTCAGGTCATCATCTCCGATCAGCGCATGCCGGAAATGAGCGGTGTCGAGTTCCTGTCGCGCGTCAGGGAACTCCATCCTGAAAGCATACGCATCGTGCTCTCCGGCTATACCGAATTGAGTGCGGTTATTGAAGCAGTCAATCGTGGCGCCATCTATCGTTTCCTGACAAAACCCTGGGATGATGAGCAGCTGCGTGAGCATGTGCGCGAGGCTTTCCGCTACTTCGAAGCGGGCGAGAGGCGGTAAGGCTGGGCTTGCGACGGGCTTGCAGGCAGCTCCCGGTCGCCGCTCGAAAGCGACTGCGTCACCCTGGCCTTGATTTCCGCCAAGGCCGCCGTTGTCCGTTCAGGCGTCGTGCCGCACGGGTTTGTCGAGGTGCGCCGCCGGCAGTGGAAAACAGCTATCCGGCGGCTCGCCACATTTAACCGACCCGGGTCAGCCAGTCGCCGTGACTGCCGTCTTCTCCGCGCACGGCGGCGAAGAAGCGGCGTTGCAGTTCGCCTGTCACCACGCCTGGCTGCCCCTTGCCCACGCGGCGACGGTCGACCT
>JALNWS010000049.1 GCA_023230755.1 Azoarcus sp. | reverse complement strand
GAGCCGATCAGGATGAAGAGCACGAAGCACGACAGGCGGGTTGTCGACTCGAGCGCCTGCTTCAGTGTCGGCAGGTCAAGGCGTTTGCGCACTGCGGCAAGCAGGAGGGCGCCGACAGCGCCCATCGCGCCCCCTTCGGTCGGTGTCGCGACACCGAGGAAGATCGTGCCGAGCACGAGAAATATCAGTGCAAGCGGCGGAATCAGAACGAATACGACGCGCTGGCAGATGCGCGACAGCAGCCCGAGTTTGAGCCCACGACTGATGCTTGCTGCGCCGAGCGCAAAAACGGTTCCTGCGGACATCGCCATGACGATGGTCTCGTCCAGCGCCGGCTTCACTTCGGTGCCATTCATCGCGCTGAGGATGTTGGCGTAGTTCATGCCAAAGAGGGTGGAAATGGCCGTGGTGATGATGCCGAAGATCGCCAGGGAGCGCAGGCCGGACGTGCCGTTGGGTTCGCGGTGTGTCAGCGCCTCGGGCGGCAGGGCTGGCACCAGTTTCGGCTTGAAAATTGCAAGTGCGACAATGAACAGAGCGTACATGGCGACCAGAATGAAGGCCGGTACAAAGGCACCCTTGTACATGTCACCCACGCTGCGGCCGAGCTGGTCGGCCATCACGATGAGCACGAGCGAGGGCGGAATCGCCTGGGCGAGCGTGCCCGAGGCGGTGATCGCGCCGCAGGCGATCTCCCTGCTGTAGCCGTAACGCAGCATGATCGGCAGCGAGATCAGGCCCATCGAGATGACTGAGGCCGCGACGACACCCGTGGTGGCCGCAAGCAGGGCACCGACGAAGATCACGGCCAGTGCCAGACCGCCACGGACCGGACCGAAAACCTGCCCGACGGTGTCGAGCAGGTCCTCGGCCATGCCGCTTCGTTCGAGGATCAGCCCCATGAGGGTGAAGAAGGGAATCGCCAGCAAGGTGTCGTTCTGCATGATGCCGAACACGCGCAGCGGAAGTGCCTGGAACAGCGACGAGGGCAACAGGCCGACTTCAATGCCGATAAAGCCAAAAAAGAGGCCGCAGGCAGCAAGCGCAAACGCGACCGGGAAGCCCGACAGCAGAAAGAAGATGACGGCGCCGAACATGACCGGCGCAGCATTGGCGGTGAAAAACTCGATCATTGCGTCGCCTTTGCTGCGTCGGTTTCGGGTGCTGCCGGGGCGTCACCATGTCCGCCATGGAGGCTTGGGTCGGGGGCCTTTCCTGCGAGGTAGCCGAGGCGCTTGATGAGTTCGGACACCGCCTGAAGCGCTAGGAGGCCAAAACCGATCGGAACCATGATGTATACAGGCCAACGGATCAGACCGCCGGAGTTCGAAGAGACTTCACCCGAGACGTAGGCGGCTTCGACGATGGGCCAGGAGAAGTCGATCATGAAATAACACATCGGTAGCAGGAAGATCAGGATGCCGCCAATGTCGATGAATGTGCGGGTGCGTCTGGAAAAACTGTTGGCGACGGCGTCGATGCGCACGTGAGCGTTCTGCATGAAGGTGTATCCGGCGCCGAACATGAAGACGGCCGCAAACAGATACCACTGAATTTCAAGAAACGCGTTCGAACCGATATTGAACGCCTTGCGTGCAATGGCATTGAGCGCGCTGATGACTGCCGCAGCAAGGATCAGCCAGATGATGGACTTGCCGATCAGCCGGGTCAGGCCGTCAATCAGGCCGGAAAGTTTTAGAAGGATACCCATGAGAAAGTCGGCTTTGCCCCGGAGGCGCTGATTGAGCCGGTGGCCTCCTGTGGTGTGCTCAGAAGGACGGCTCGCGAGTTTTGTGATGACAAGGGCCTGTCATCACGTTAGCGCAGCCGACGCTTGCCGGCTGCGCGCAAACGGCAATTACAGCTTCTGTGCCGACATGTATTGGTCGTAGCTGCCTTCTGCGATCGGCGCCCACTGGTAGGAGTTGGCGAGAAATTTAGCGTAGTCGCCGTAGATCTTCTTCCAGTCCGGATTGGTGTCGTTCAGTTCCGCGTACACTTCGTTGCGGGCTTTGAACCCAGCGTCCATGATCGACTTCGGGAAGCGGTCGAGTTTTGCCCCTTCTGCAATCAGCTGTTTCAGCGCATTCGGGTTGCGCGTGTCGTAACGGGCTTGCATGACGATGTGAGCATCGGACGCGGCCAGGCGAACAGCTGCCTTGTACTCGTTCGGCAGCGCGGCCCACTGCTTGTCGTTGATGTAAAGAGACATCTGAGCGCCACCTTCCCACCAACCCGGGTAGTAGTAGTAGGGCGCAACTTTGTGAAAGCCGAGTTTCAGGTCGTCATATGGTCCGATCCACTCGGTTGCATCGATGGTGCCTTTCTCGAGTGACTGGTAGATTTCGCCAGCAGGGATGTTTTGTGACAGGCCACCCATCTTCGCGAGCACGCGACCGCCGAAGCCGCCGATCCGCATCTTGAGACCATTGAGGTCGGCGGGCGACTTGATAGGCTTGCGATACCAGCCACCCATCTGCGCACCGGTGTTGCCCATCGGGAAGTTGACGATATTGAACTGTGCGTAGAATTCACGCATCAGCTTCAGACCATTGCCTTCGTACATCCACGCCGTCTGCTGGCGCGAGTTCATGCCGAACGGAATGGCGCAGTCGAAGGCAAATGCCTCGTTCTTGCCGAAGAAATAATACGGTGCCGTGTGAGCCGCATCGATGGCGCCCTGCTGGAGGGCATCGACAACACCAAAGGCCGGCACGAGTTCGCCGGCGGCGTGGATCGAGATCTGGAACTTGCCGTCAGTCGCATCGGCAACGTTCTTGGAGAATACTTCAGCCCCTCCGTAAATCGTATCCAGCGATTTCGGGAAGCTTGACGCAAGGCGCCAGCGGATCTGTTGTTGTGCATTGACGATTGCCGGTGCGGTGCCAGCGGCAAGTACTCCAGCAAGACCTGCACCCTTCAGGAATTTACGTCGTTCCACGATCTCTCCTTTGTGTCTTTGTGTTTTTGAAATTGCTGCGCTGATTATATGGATTGACGCGATCCGGAAAACCGCGGAAAACCCTAACCGGTGTTGTACTTTCGTACTACTCACCCCAGTGAGGCCGTTGGTTTTTGGCTGTTTTACACTGTTGCGAAGATATTTTGATGCATGGGCCTGAAGACGCGCCGTGGGCGCGTGATCGGGATGGGCGGGGCTGCGCGAACCGGCTTCTCGGGAGCGAGGCACAAAAAAAGACCAGCCGGTGTGTTGGCTGGTCTTTTGCGCTGGTGGAGCCGGGGGGAATCGAACCCCCGTCCGCAAGTCCTCTACAGACAGATCTACATACTTATCCGCCCTATTTGGATTTAACCCCTGACTTAGCCGGTCGGCAGGCCGGTCAGAGGCGAGTTACCTTACCTTTAGCTGTCGAACCAAGTAACCCGGCGCAACTCGCGATTCTCTGTAAATGACACTGCAGCGGTTCGGCTTTCACCTTACCACCCGACCCAGAGACCTGTCGGTGCAGCGCTAACCGGGATTAAGCGGCTAGAGCGAAACGCTCGTCGTTGGCGTTTATAGTTTCCCAGATGGATTTACGAGGTGACTGGTCCTCGGTATGCACTGCGCTGCTTCGCGACCCACGTCGAAGCCAGGTCGGCCCCAGTAATCGGTGAAGCATTACCAAGATGGGGCGTCTTGGTGGAATTTCAAGTGCTCAGTGTAGCACGAGCCCACTTTGCCCTGCGTATTCAGGTTTCGCGCCGGGTGTGGAGCAGGTAATTGACATCTGTACTCCCTCCTAGCGAATAGACCTTGGTCAGGGGGTTGTAGTTCATTCCCCTCAGCGTCTGCGGGTTCAGTCCTGCGTTCCTGCTGTATCGGCTCAACTCGGACGGCTTGATGAATTTTGCATATTCGTGCGTGCCGCGTGGCAAGAGCTTGAGCAAGTACTCTGCACCGATGATCGCAAAAGTGTAAGCCTTCAGGTTGCGATTGAGTGTCGAGAAAAAGACGTGACCACCGGGCTTGACCAGTCGGGCACACGCAGCAATCGTGCTTGCAGGGTCAGGAACATGCTCGAGCATTTCCATGCAGGTCACGACGTCGAACCGTGCCGGGCATTCTTCCGCGAATGCCTCTGCGCTGACCAGTTTGTAATCGACCTTCTGGCCGCTCTCGAAGAGATGAAGGCGGGCAACGCCAAGTGCTTTCTCTGAGAGGTCAATGCCGGTCACCGTGGCGCCAAGCGATGCCATCCCTTCGGACAGGATGCCCCCGCCGCAGCCGACATCAAGGACGTCCTTGCCTGCAAGGCCGGCGTTGTTGTCAATCCAGTTCAGACGAAGCGGGTTGATCTCGTGCAAAGGTTTGAATTCTGATGCAGGGTCCCACCAGCGGTGGGCGAGGTCGCTGAATTTCTGCAGTTCTGCTGGGTCTGCGTTAAGCGTGGTCATGTTGAGAGCCTTGGACGTGCACGGCAGTAAGGGCTGACGTTGCCGAAAAGCGTTCGTTGTGCCCATAAAAATAAAAAAGCCCCGCCTAGGCAGGGCTTTTCGGACAGCAACTGTCGAATTACTTGGAGCCGATCACTTCGACTTCAACGCGACGATCCGGCTGCAGGCACTCGATCAGAGCCTTGCGGTTCTTCACGGTGTTGCACTTGTCGCCGGTGACGGGCTGCTTTTCGCCCTTGCCTTCGGTGTAAACACGGTTGGCTTCAACGCCCTTCGAAACCAGATAGGTCTTGACGGCGGCGGCGCGACGCTCGGACAGCTTCTGGTTGTAGGTGTCGGAACCGAGACGGTCGGTGTGGCCGACAGCCAGGATTACTTCAAGCTTGACTTCCTTGGACTTGGAGGCCAGTTCGTTGAGCTTGGCCATGCCGTCGGTCTTCAGGACAGCCTTGTCGAAGTCGAACAGGGCGTCGGCGGACAGCTTGATTTTTTCAGCGGTCGGCTTGGGCATCGGTGCAGCGGGCTTGGCCATCGGTGCGGCAGCCATTTTCACGCACTTGTCTTTCGGCACGATGTCGCTATCACATGCGCAGCCGGCCGGGAACTCGCCAGCCATTGCGGTGCTGGCTGCAGCCGGGGTCCAGTAGCCGGTACGCCAGCACAGGTCGGAACCGCTGCGAGCAACAACGTTGCGGGCGTCGATCACATAGGGGATTTCGCCCTTGCCATCAACAACGACATCTGCTGCGAAAGCACTGGTTGCGGACAGGCCGATCGAAGCGATGGCGGCCAGCATGAGCATCTGATTCTTGGTTTGTTTGATCATGGTTTCCTCTTGAGAAGGGCGAGAGACTATTCGAGCCGCTGCAACTGAGCGAAAACGGTCGCTTTGCCGTCTTGCGTTGGACTGAACTGAATCGTTATTTTGTTCAATTAACGAGTTTAGTTTGCCATACCGTTGTGATTTCGAGCAATTCTTTGTCGCTAATTCGCAACAGTGTCGTGCCGTCTTTCACGCGAAGTGTTCCATCGACCCATACATGCGACACCTGATCGCGGCCACAAACATAAACGAGGTGCGAAACCGGGTCAAAGCAAGGTTGCATCAACGGGCCCGAGAGCGAGACTGCGCAGAGGTCTGCGCGCTTGCCTGGGGTGATGGATCCGATCTTGTTTTCCAGGCCGAGCGCTTGTGCTCCTCCAAGTGTAGCCATATGCAGCGCGAGGTGTGCGGGGATGACGCTCGCGTCACAACTGACCGCTTTTGCAAGCAGTGCTGCGTGGCGCATTTCCTGAAAAATGTCGAGGCGGTTGTTGCTGGCGGCGCCGTCCGTGCCAAGTCCGACGGTGATGCCCCGGTGTACCAGGCTGGACAGTGGGGCAATACCGCTTCCCAGTTTCATGTTCGAGGTGGGGCAGTGCGCGACGCTGCAGCCGTGATGCGCGAGTCGGGCCAGGTCGGTGTCGTCGAGATGGACTGCGTGCACCGCGATCAGGTTGGGGCCCAGAAGGCCCAGGCGCTCGAGACGCGCCAGAGGGCGTACGCCGTGGGCGGCGAGGCCGTCGCTGATTTCGGTCGCAGTTTCGTGGACGTGGATGTGGATCGGCAGGTCGAGTTCGGCAGCGAGGCTGGCAACCCTCTCGAAGCCTGCGTCCGAGACGGTGTAGGGGGCGTGCGGTGCAACTGAAAAACCGAGCAGGGGTGCGTCGCGCCATTGATCTCTGGTGTGCAAGCCCTTGCGCAGGTAGTCGTCCGCGTCGCTCGCGTACGGCGTTGGAAAGTCGAGCATGATGATGCCGACCACCGCCCGCATGCCGGCTTCGTCGAAAGCCTGCGCCGCGGCTTCGGGGTAGAAATACATGTCGTTGCAGGTGGTGATGCCGCCACGCAGCATCTCTCGCGCAGCCAGAAGGGTGCCGTCGCGAACGAAAGCGGGTGATACATGCTTGCCTTCGGCGGGCCAGATCGCCTCTTGCAGCCAGCGCATCAGGGGCAGGTCGTCGCCCAGACCCCGCATCAGGTTCATGGCGGCGTGAGCGTGCAGGTTGACCAGTCCGGGAATCAGAACGTGCTCGCCGAGTTCGACGGTTTCAGTGGCGCGGTAGTGTGACCTGGCCTCGGATTGCGGCAACACATCAGCGATGGCGCCCGCACGGATTGCGACGCTGTAATGTTCGAACACCGTATCTGCAGGGGATACCGGGATCAGCCAGCGGGCATGGATGAGTTGATCGACGGGTTCGCTCAAAATGGTGCTCCGGAATGACGGCCCCGGGTGCTGCACGGGGAGGGTGGAACAATGGCTGTTCTGGTGCGAGGGCGTCGGTGATTTGTGGTGTTTTATTGTAACCGCTGGTTTCGGAGTTTTTGGAAGCGGTCGTCCATAAGGCCTTTGGTTGCTGCTTCGCCTCCGGAATGTGACGCGCGCACTGTGCGGGAATGCGTGCGTTCATTGCGGCAAGGGGCGCATTTCTGCACGAATCATCCTCCGGCCGGTGTTCGCCTTCATCTGCGCGCGGGTGAGGCGCTCTCTTCTCCGGTCGATTTAATCACACCCGGCGAGCAGTTAACAAGATTCGTCAAGGCGCGTGCAGGCCACCGTGTGTGCGCAATGGTGATTCTCTGTAGGCGGGTAACGTGACACAATCAACATATCGAAACAGACATGTGCGGGGTGCATTGCGCACCACACGGATGCCATGGGAACAATGCCCGAAAAAGTCGGGAAGTACCGAATACTGCGCGAGTTGGGTCGCGGTGCGACGGCTGTTGTCTACCTCGCCGAGAATCCGCATTACCCGGAACAGATTGCGCTAAAGCTCGTCAAGTTTGATGACAAGGCGCGCGATGTCGCGAAATGGAATCGACGCCTGCTGAAGCTGCTGAAGGCCGAAGGTGCGGTGTCCAAACGGCTGGACCACCCCAATATCATCCGCATCTTCGAAGCGGTGGTTGAGGCCGATCAGGCCTATGTGGTGATGGAGTATTTTCCCGGCTACACGCTGGAACGCTATTGCACTTTCGAGAAGCTGCTTCCCATCCACCGCGTCATCGGGATCATCTTCAAATGCTGCATGGCGCTCGATCATGCCTATCGGCAGGGGATCGTCCATCGTGACATCAAACCCGCCAATATCCTGGTCGACGACAACGACAATGTGAAGATCACCGACTTCGGACTGGCGCTGAACATCAGCAAGAAGATCGAAACCGATTCCACCTTCATCATGGGGGTCGGCTCGCCGGCCTACATGAGTCCGGAGCAGATCAAGAGCTATCCGCTCAACCAGAAGACCGACCTCTATTCACTTGGTGTGGTGCTGTTTCACCTGCTCACGGGGCGTCTGCCTTTCCGGGCGGCGAATCCGGCGCAACTGATCTACAAGATCATCAATGCCGACCAGCCCTCGGTATCGCAACTCAACCCCGAGATTCCCGAGCAGATGGATGCGGTCATTCGCAAGGCGCTCGAGAAAGACCTCTATTCCCGCTACAAGAACGGGGCGGAGTTCGCGAAGGATCTCGCCGCGGTGCGCTACAAGATTGTCGATGACAAGTGCGTGCCGCCTGATACGAGCCGCTTCGCGATGCTGCGCAGGCTGGCCTTCTTTACCGAGTTTGACGACATCGAGTTGTGGGAGGTTCTGCGCATCTGTTCATGGCGCAAGGTGGACGAACATGTGACCCTGATGCGGGAGGGCGATGCCGATCAGCGCTTCGGCATCGTGCTGTCGGGCCAGGTGGAAGTGTCGATCGACGGGCGCCGGGTGCTGGCGCTCGGGCCGGGCGAAGTGTTTGGTGAGCAGGCCTGGCTGGATCATCTTGAGCATCGCCATATGATGACCGCGGTATCGCTCGAACCCTCGACCTATCTCGAAATCAATCCACCCGCGCTGGCGCTGGCGACAGACGAGGTGCAGGATCTGTTCAGGCGTCAGGTGTCCACTGTTGTGGTCAGGCGGCTGGCAGACATGGCCCGGGTTGCGGCGCAGCAGGCGGAACCCGCCGTCCGAGGTGATTACACCGCAACTGGCGGGCTTGATCTGCAGCTCGTTGAGGACTGATCTTTTTCGGCAGGATGCAGTGCGTTGTGCCGTGAGATTACCGCTCTCAGGGGCGCCGATCGACGATGATGCGCACCTTGCGTTCGGGGTCGCCAAGCGTCAGATTGACCAGCCAGGTCAGCACGCTGTAGAGCAATGCTCCCCAGAACGCACTCCCGAAGTCGCTCACCTGCAGGCCGCCAACCAGGCCTGAAACGCCCCAGAAGAGAAGCGCGTTGATCACCAGCGTGAACAGACCCAGCGTGAGCAGGGTGATGGGCAGTGTGATCAGGATCAGGAGGGGACGTATCAGGGCGTTGATCAGACCGAGCAGCAGGGCTGCAGCCAGCGCCGAGACGTAGCTCTCGACCGCGATACCGGCGACAATTTCGGGAATGATGAGCAGGGCGACGGCGCTCAGAGCCCACCGTAGCAGCAGACGCAGTCCCGGGCTCATCACTGCTTTGCTCCTAGGTTTAGCGCACGCTGACGCGCGCCGGCAAGCGATTCGGTTGTGTCTGACGATGTATCGAGCCAGTTACCGAGATGGCGGCGGGTGAGTCCGGTGAGCGCTGTGATCCAGTCGTGGCGATCATTGAGGCAGGGGATGTAGTGGAAGGTGTTGCCGCCGTGCGTGAGAAAGGCCTCCTTGCACTCGATGGCGATTTCCTCAAGGGTTTCCAGGCAGTCTGAAACAAAGCCGGGACAGATGACGTCCACCCGGCCGATGCCCTCACGGGCGAGTCTCTCGAGTGTCGGCTGAGTGTATGGCTTGAGCCACTCGGCCTTGCCGAAGCGGGACTGGAAGGTGACAAGAATCCGCTCGGCAGGAAAGTCGAGTGATTCGGCCACCAGGCGGGCCGTTTTGTGGCACTCGCAGTGATACGGGTCGCCAAGGTCGAGCGTGCGCCTGGGGATGCCGTGAAAACTCATCAGCAGCCGGTCGGGTTCACCGTGCTTGTCCCAGTTGTCGCGCACGCTCTGGGCGATGGCGGCGATATAGCCCGGATCGTCCTGAAAACTGCGTACATAGCGAAGCTCGGGCAGGTTGCGCCAGTGCAGCATGCAGCGCGCGACCTCGTCCATGACGCTGGCGGTGGTGCTGCCGGCAAACTGCGGATAGAGCGGTACGACGAGAATGCGGGTGCAATTCCGCACGCGCAGGGCCTGGAGCGCGTCGGGGATGGATGGCGCGCCGTAACGCATCGCCCATGCCACTTCGATGTCACCGCTGGAGCTGGCATTCAGCTGGTCGTCGAGCAGTTTGGCCTGACGTTCGGTATGAACCTTGAGTGGTGAGCCGGCATCCATCCACACGCTGGCATATTTGGCTGCTGACTTGGCCGGACGTGTGTTGAGAATGATGCCGTTGAGGATCAGCCACCACAGCGCACGCGGGATCTCTACGACGCGGGGGTCGGACAGAAACTGCTTGAGGTAGGGGCGCAGGGCTTGTGCGGTCGGCGCTTCGGGCGTGCCGAGATTGACCAGCAGCACGCCTGTGCGTGCGGGTGTTCCGTGCTTGTATTCCGGCTCGGGCCAGTAGCGGGCCATAATCTTCCTTCAGTCAGGTGAGGCAGCAAGCGTCCGCAGCGAAGGTCTGCAGCAGCGGATCAGGAATTGGACGAGAGTGCGTTTGACAGCAGGCGCGCCGTGATATCCACGATCGGAATCACTCTGTCGTAAGCCATTCGCGTAGGGCCGATCACGCCGACCGAGCCGACCAGCTGGCCGTCGACTTCGTAGGGGGCCGTGATCACGCTGCAGCCGTCGAGCTGGGCCAGACCGGACTCGTCCCCGATGAAGATCTGGACGCCCTGCGCCCGGTTCGACAGGTCCAGCAACTGCATGAGGCCAGTGCGTTGCTCGAAGAGTTTGAACAGCTCGCGCAGACGCTTCATGTTGGACGAGAGGTCTTCGACGTCGAGCAGGTTGGTTTCGCCCGAGATGACGTAGTTGAGCTCGGACTCCTCCGCCGCCTCCGAGCCGGCTTCGACGGTTGCCGTCATCAGTTCGCTCATGTCGCTGCGCAACTGCTGGAGCTCTTCGCGGATGCGCCTGCGGATGTCCTCGAATGCGAGTCCGGCAAAATGTTCGTTCAGGTAGCCCGCCGCTGCACCGAGTTCTGTTGAATTGTAGCTGCGGCGAGTAACGAGAATGCGGTTCTGAACGTCGCCCGCGGTGGTGACGATGATCAGCAGGATGCGGTTTTCCGACAGGCTGATGAACTCGATCTGCCTGATTCGCACCGCATCCTTGCGGGGCGTGACCACGACCCCGGCAAACTGGGTCAGGTTGGACAGCATGTGCGACGCGGAGCTGATCAGCCGTCCCGGCTGGTCCGGCTGAAACTGCCCCTTCAATGCCTGAACCCGCTTGCTCTCCATCGGCTGCACGGTGAGCAGCGCGTCCACAAAGAAGCGGTAGCCGAGCGCGGTCGGGATCCGCCCTGCCGAGGTGTGCGGGCTGGAGATAAAGCCCATTTCCTCGAGGTCGCTCATCACGTTGCGCACGGTGGCGGGTGAGAGCTCAAGCCCGGAGAAGCGCGAAAGGGCGCGTGAGCCGACGGGCTGGCCTTCGGCGATGTAGCGTTCGATCAGCGTTTTGAGCAGGATCTGGGAGCGGGTGTCGAGCGGTTTCATGGTTGGCCTGGAATATAGCCCGATTCTATGGAACTGCGTGGCTTGCTGCCAAGCGGCAATCCACTGCAAGGTCGCGCATGACGTAATCCGAATGTGGTTTAATCCGCAGCCATGACTATGCGTTTTGCCAATGTTGCACTGATCGGAAAGTACCAGAGCCCGGATGTGGCGGAGTCGGTGCTGCTGATCGCACGCTATCTGCGCGAAAGGGGGCTTGAAGTATGGATCGAGCAGGGCACTGCGAGTTCCATCGGTCAGGCCGAGGGGTATCCGGTTGCTGCCTATGAAGAGATCGCGGCGAGCTGTGATCTTGCGGTGGTCGTCGGCGGCGATGGCACCATGCTCACGACGGCCCGGCGGCTTGCCGAGCGTTCGGTACCTCTTGTCGGCGTCAACCTTGGGCGCCTGGGTTTTCTGACCGATATCGCGCGCAAGGATGCGCTGCTGAAACTGGGGGAGATCCTCGATGGCAGCTTTTGCGAGGAGTTTCGCTTCATGCTCGACGCCGAGGTGTTGCGCGGCGGGCAACGCGTGTTTCACACCCTGGCGCTCAACGACGTCGTGGTGAACAAGGGCGATCTGGGGCGCATGATCGAGTTCGATCTGTCAATTGACGGCGAGTTTGTCTACACCCAGCGTTCCGATGGCATGATCGTATCGACTCCGACTGGTTCGACGGCCTATGCGTTGTCGGCCAACGGTCCCATTCTGCACCCGAGTGTGGGCGGCATTGCGCTCGTGCCATTGTGTCCGCATGCTCTGACTGCACGCCCGGTAACCCTGCCGGACTCGTGCTGCATCGAAATCGAGCTGCTGCCACCGCATGACGCGCGGGTGCACTTTGATGGACAGGCGCGTTTCGATGCACGGGCGGGCGACCGTGTTCGTCTGACCCGCTCGCCGCTCGCTGTGCGCTTGCTGCATCCGAAGAGCTACAGTTATTTCGCGATGCTGCGTGAGAAACTGCACTGGAGTGCTGCGCCGCGGCACAATTGAACCGTCCGATCGATGGACCGCACTGCCCTGAGCCGTGCGGTTCGACCAACCTGAACGCGAGACCATGCTGCGCCGCCTGACTATTCGTGATTTCGTCATTGTCGATCGTCTCGAACTTGAGTTCGGCGCAGGCTTTGGCGCCCTGACCGGCGAAACCGGTGCGGGCAAGTCGATTTTGCTCGATGCGCTCGGACTCGCACTCGGTAGTCGCGTCGACGCTGGCGTCGTGCGCGTGGGGCAGGCGAAAGCGGATATCGTTGCCGAGTTCGATCTGCCGTCCGCTGACGGGCTGTCCGACTGGCTTGCCGAGCAGGAGCTGCCGTCCGAAGACAATGCGGTGATCCTGCGTCGGGTGGTCGACGCAAATGGACGCGGCAAGGCCTGGATTAACGGCATCCCGGTGACGCTGGCACAGTTGAGGACGGCCGGGGACTGGCTCGCGGACATTCACGGTCAGCACGCTCATCATGCCTTGTTGCGCGCTGATGCCCAGCGCCAGTTGCTCGACATGCATGCGAATGCCTCGCTGCTTGGCGCAGATGTGGCCGCGTGCTGGCGTGAGTGGCAGCGCATGAGCGAGTTGCGCCGCAGTGCGGAGCTCGACTCCGCCGCGTCTGCACGTGAACGCGAGCTTCTTGGTTGGCAACTCAAGGAACTGAAGGAGCTTGCCTTCAATCCCGAAGAGTGGGTCGAGCTCAACGCCGAACATGGCCGGCTCGCTCACGCCGCGGGCTTGATGGAAGGCGCGGACGAATCCCTTGAAGTGCTGGGCGAGGGTGATTACGCGGTGTCAGTCGTGCTCGGCCGACTGGATGCCAGGTTCGATGAGATGTGTGCCATCGACGCCTCGCTGAACGAAGTACGCGACTTGCTCGCCTCGGCGGCAATCCAGGCGGATGAAGCACTGCATGCGTTACGCCGGTATCGCGAGCGACTCGATCTTGACCCCCAGCGATTGAGCGAGATCGAACGCAGGATCACTGCGGTGATGGATGTCGCACGCAAATATCGCGTCGCGCCTGAAGCACTTAACGAGCTGGAGGCGGCCTGGTGTCAACGCCTCGCCGAGCTCGAAACAAGTGCGGATCCGGCCCGTCTCGAGGCTGCCGAGGCCGCGGCGCGTGAAGCCTACGGCGCTGCTGCCGCTCGCTTGTCGGCGGCGCGTGTGCCTGCGTCTGTCAAGCTTTCGGAAGAGATCACCGAGGCCATGCAGTCCCTGGCAATGGAAGGGGGGCGCTTTGAAGTGTCGCTGACACCGTGCGAACCCGGGCTTCACGGCGTGGAGAGCGTTGAGTTCCGGGTGGCAGCCAATCAAGGTCAGAGTCTGCGCGGGTTGGCCAAGGTTGCGTCCGGGGGCGAGCTCTCACGCATCGGGCTCGCGATTCAGGTTCTGACCAGTCGCGACTCGGCTACACCCACGCTCATTTTCGACGAGGTCGATGTCGGGATCGGCGGGCGGGTGGCGGAAATCGTAGGCAAACTCCTCCATCGACTGGGACGCGACCGCCAGGTTCTGTGTGTCACCCATTTGCCGCAGGTCGCGGCCTGTGCGGACTGGCAATGGCAGATCGCGAAGGCGGAACGGGGAGGAGAGACCCTGAGCGAGGTGACCGCGCTCGATGCCGGGCAGCGGGTCGAGGAAATCGCACGCATGCTTGGCGGCCTGAACATCACCGCTACGACGCGAAGGCATGCGGCTGAAATGCTGGGCCATGCCTGACGGCACACCGGGCTGCAAGGTATGCGCGGTGTGCCTGTGGGTTGGTGCGGTAGCCGGGGAGGTCAGTCGTTGCGGTTGGGGCAGTCCTTGCGCAGACATTCGGCGTAGAGATAGAGGGCGTGTTCCTTCACCACAAAGCCGCGCTCCTCTGCCACGATGTTCTGGCGGCGCTCGATTTCGGGGTCGAAAAATTCTTCGACCTTTCCGCACTGCAGGCAGACGAGATGGTCGTGATGTCCACCCTTGTTGAGCTCGAAGACGGCTTTGCCGGATTCGAAGTAGTGTCTTTCGAGCAGCCCCGCGTGCTCGAATTGCGTCAGTACGCGATAGACTGTTGCCAGCCCGATATCCATGCCTTCGTTCATCAGCAGTCGGAAAACGTCTTCTGCGGTAAGGTGACGTTGTTCCGTGGTCTGGAACAGATCGAGGATCTTGAGACGCGGGTAGGTGGCCTTGAGACCGATGTTTTTTAGGTTCTGGGAGTTCTCGGACATGGTCGCCTGTCGATGTGGCTGAGGAGCAAGACAACGTTGTGTTGCGTCGCTATGTTATATTTTTTGACCTTTACTGAGAACCATGCGCAGTTCCGTGCGCGTTAAAGTGACCCTGTCCATGCGTTTATCGCTTATTTCGGCGCTTGCCGCCGCCAGCCTGCTTGCAGGCTGCTCGTTTGACTCTATCACCGATCGCATCACGCCTTACCGCATCGATATTCGGCAGGGCAACTACGTCGACCAGCCCATGATCGCGCAGCTCAAGCGCGGCATGACGCGCGATCAGGTGCGTTTCGTCCTCGGGTCGCCGCTCGTGACCGATGTTTTCCGCACCGATCGCTGGGATTATGTGTATCGCTTCCGCCCCGGGCAGGGGGAGGTCGAGCAGCGGGTGATCTCGGTATTCTTCGTCGACGATCGTCTCGATCACATTGACGGTGATGTGATCGGCGGTGATGCCAAGTCGACAGTTGATGCCCAGCAGGCGGCCCGCACCCGGGTGGTCGAAGTGCCTGCGGCACCCAAGGACTGATTTTCAATGCCCGAAGACGGGCCCGATGACTGACAGGATTTTGAAGATGACGCCTATCCGCGTTGCGATTGCCGGTGCATCCGGCCGTATGGGACGTATGTTGATCGAGGCCGCCCACAAGGACGAAGACATCGTGCTGGCCGCCGCTTTCGACCGTCCCGGTACGCCCTTTATCGGAAGGGACGCAGGGGAGATGCTCGGCATCCACAGTGGCGTTGCGATCGGTGACGATGCCTCGGCCGCCATTGCGGCCGCAGACTGTGTGATCGATTTCACCCGGCCTGAGGGTACGCTCGAGCATCTTGAGATTGCGCGTGGGCTCGGCAAGGCCATGGTGATCGGCACCACCGGTTTCGATGCTGCTGGTAAGGCTGCGATTGCTGCGGCGGCGCAGTCGGTGCCGGTCGTTTTCGCGCCCAACATGGCGGTGGGGGTGAACGCCGTCTTCCGTCTGCTTGAGGTGGCCGCGCAAATCCTCAACGAGGGCTATGACGTCGAGGTCATCGAGGCGCACCACCGCTTCAAGGTCGACGCACCCTCGGGCACGGCTCTGCGCATGGGAGAGGTCGTGGCGAAAGCGCTGGGGCGTGATCTTGAGGACTGCGCCATTTACGGCCGTGAAGGCGTGACCGGCGAGCGCAAGGCCGAAACCATCGGCTTCTCCACGATTCGCGGTGGTGATGTCGTTGGTGACCATACTGTGCTCTTTGCCGGTATCGGCGAGCGTATCGAGATCACGCACAAGTCGGGCAGCCGCATGCCGTACGCGCTCGGATCGATGCGCGCAGCACGCTTCCTGGCGGGCCGCAGCAATGGGCTCTTCGACATGCAGGATGTGCTCGGCCTGCGCTGAGCCGGCTTCATGAGCGAGCGCCCGGCGATGTCTGGCGAGGACGCTACTGTCGAGCACCTGCGTGCGGAGCTCGAAGCGACCCGTGCCGAGCTCGATCGGGTTAACGATCGTCTGGAGCTGGTCAAGCTTGGTGCGCATACCGGGGTCTGGGAGTGGGAGACGTCGACTGAGAGTCTGATTGTCGACTCACGCTGGCGTAGCTGGCTCGGGTACGAGGAGGGCTCCGAGGAGGCGCCTTTCGACAACTGGTTGCCGCTCGTCCACGAAGAGGACAGGGAGCGGATGAACGAGCATCTGCTTGCTCATCTGCGCGGGCAGAGCCCCCTTTTTGAGGTTCAGTTCAGAATTCAGGCCGCTGACGGACAGTGGCGTTGGCTCAGCGTGCGTGGGCAGGTGCGGGACCGGATGTCCGGCGGTCGCTGGCAGCGTGTGGTTGGAGTCTATACCGATGTGACGCGTGAGCGGACGCGCGAAATCGAGCTTCTGCAGGCCAAGGAGCAAGCCGAGGCTGCCAGTCGCGCGAAAGGCGACTTTCTCGCCAACATGAGTCACGAGATCCGTACGCCGATGAACGGCATTCTCGGCATGACCGAATTGTTGCTCGATTCGGCGCTTGCATCAGAGCAGCGCGAATACCTCTTGACGGTCAAGTCCTCGGCAGAGGCGCTGCTGACCATCATCAACGACATCCTCGACTTCTCGCGCATCGAAGCGGGCCGGATGACGCTCGAAAACATCGACTTTTCGATTGCATCCGTGGTTTCCGAGACGATTCGTGTGCTGGCATTGCGTTCGCACCAGAAAGGGGTCGAGTTGTATTCGGTTATCGATCCTGAGGTGCCTTCTGTCCTGCGTGGCGATCCCGTGCGTTTGCGTCAGGTGCTGACCAATCTGATCGGCAACGCCATCAAATTCACCGATCAGGGCGAGGTCGAGGTCCATGTCGCCGTGCAGGGCAGAGAAGGCGGCAAGGTCAGTCTCGCGTTCTCCGTGCGTGACACCGGGATCGGGATTGCAGTAGATAAGCAGGAAGGCGTGTTCGGTGCGTTTTCGCAGGCGGACAGTTCAACAACGCGAAAGTATGGTGGCACCGGCCTGGGCCTGGCGATCTGCCGCCATCTGGTGGATCTCATGGGCGGGGCGATTCACGTCAGCAGCGAACTTGCTGTTGGCAGCTGTTTCTCCTTTACTGTGCGTCTCGATGTCGTGGCCGACGCGAAGCCGCCAATGCTGGGGCCTCTGCGGGGTGCGCGCATCCTTGTAGCCGCTGTCAACGGGGGCTTCGGGCGGTCGATTTGCGTCATGCTCAAGACATGCGGTCTGTCTTCGCACTGCGTCGAGTCGGGTGAGGCGGCGCTTGCGGCCCTTGCCGCCGCACATGAAGACAACGATCCGTTTGCGTTCGTCCTGATGGATGCGGCCATGCCCGACCCAGGTGGGTTTGATCTCGCTCGCCGCTTTCAGGAGGCTGCGCCGTGGCTGGACCGGATCGTGATGATGCTGTCCAGTCATTCGCAACGTAACGACCTCGCACGCTGTCAGCAACTCGGACTCAAGTCCCGCATCTCCAAACCGTTTTCGCGCGACGACCTGATCGAGGCGCTACAGATGGCGCACTGTGGGGAGCCGGCGGGCGACGAGGGGATCGGCGTCTTTGATCCGGAGAAGTCGCTGAGCGAGATGCTGTGCGAAATGGACGCGCCGCCGCGCAAACTGGAAATTCTGCTGGTGGAGGACAATCCGGTAAACCAGACGGTCGCCACCCGGATGCTGGAGAAGATCGGGCATGCGGTGACGGTTGTAAACAACGGCGAAGAGGCTGTTGAGGCCTTCGATGGCGGACATTTTGATCTGATCCTGATGGATCTGCAGATGCCTGTGATGGGCGGGCTGGAAGCGACCCAGGCGATACGCGCACGTGAGGCGCGAAGAAGCTGGGCGATTCAGGGCGACTGGCGCCCCATTCCCATTGTCGCGATGACCGCGCATGCTATGGCAGGCGACCGCGAGCGCTGTCTCGAGGCAGGCATGGACGATTACGTGAGCAAGCCGATCAGGCCGGCGGACCTCGTTGCAGCGATCGGCCGCATGTGCGAGCACGTATCCGGCGCCGGGACCACGGGTGACAAGAGCCTGCTCGAGGCTGAAGTGCCCGGCGGGAATGGCGTGGCCGATCTTGGGGAAGCGCGTGCGTTGTTCGATGGTGACGAGGAAATCGTGCAGCAGCTTCTTGGGGTATTCTTTCGCGATCTTGGTGGTACGCTTTCCGAATTGCGCGGCGCCGGCGCGCGGGGAGATCTGGTGAAGCTCGGAGAGCTGGCGCATTCGATCAAGGGTTCGGTCGGCCTGTTCGGTGGGCAGCGTGCGACCGAGGCTTCTAGGGCGGTTGAGTTCGCTGCGCAAAATGCCGATCCCGCAGCATCAGGGGCTCTGCTCGAAACTCTGTTGCGTGAGATGAATGCGCTCGCCAGCGCCTTACGCCCATCGCTCCGACATTAGTCGTAACCCCGCGGTACGACATGATTTCGCATGACGATTGCCTTTTTGGTGCGACCGCAAGGTTGAGTGCGGACGACGGATGGGCGGTTCACATTGCTTCAGCGCTCGAAAAACGTTAGAATTCCGCCGATTTGATGGCGGGATTGGCCCATAGGCTCGTCCCGTTTTTTCGCATATGGAGTGGCCCGAATCGGGCTCATTCCGGTCTTTTCGGCTGAATCCAGGAGTTTTTCGTGACTGCTTTCCCGCCCGCCCTTCTTGCGCTTGCCGACGGAACGGTTTTCTACGGCAAGGGTATCGGTGCGGTTGGCAGTACGGTCGGCGAGGTGGTGTTCAACACCTCGATGTCGGGTTATCAGGAAATTCTGACTGATCCGAGTTACTGCCGCCAGATCGTGACGCTGACCTACCCTCACATTGGCAATACCGGTGTCAACCTCGAGGACGTCGAGTCTGGTCGAGTGCATGCCGCCGGCCTTGTGATCCGTGATCTACCCATTCTTCCCTCCAACTTCCGCATGAGCCAGCGTCTCGACGCCTATCTTGCCGATAATAATGTGGTGGCGATTGCCGGGCTCGATACCCGCAAACTCACCCGTTTGCTCCGCGAGAAGGGCACGCAGGCGGGGTGCATCGTCAGCGCTGCAGCAGGCGATACGCTGAACGCCGAAGCAGCCATTGCGCAGGCGCGCGGCTTTCCCGGTCTGGCCGGCATGGACCTGGCAAAGGTGGTCAGTGCGACAGAGACGGTCGAGTGGACGGAGGGCGAATGGGCGCTGGGCAGCGGTTATGTGCCGCAGGCCGATGCTCGCTTTCACGTCGTCGCCTACGATTTCGGCGTCAAGCGCAACATCCTGCGCATGCTTGCCTCACGTGGCTGCCGCCTGACCGTGGTGCCTGCGCAGACGCCGGCGAAGGACGTGCTGGCGCTCAAGCCTGACGGCGTGTTCCTGTCCAATGGTCCTGGCGACCCGGAGCCCTGTGACTACGCCATCGAGGCCATTCGCGACATTCTGGCTGCAGGCGTGCCGACCTTCGGCATCTGTCTGGGGCACCAGTTGCTCGCGCTGGCCTCGGGTGCAAAGACCATGAAGATGAAGTTCGGTCATCATGGTGCGAACCACCCGGTCAAGGACGTCGATACCGGTCAGGTTCTGATCACCAGTCAGAATCACGGCTTTGCGATTGATCCGGAGACCATGCCCGAGACGCTGCGGGTAACGCATGTGTCGCTGTTTGACGGATCCAATCAGGGCATCGCACGCACCGATGTGCCAGCATTCTCTTTCCAGGGACACCCCGAAGCGAGCCCGGGCCCGCACGACGTGGCCTACCTCTTCGACCGCTTCATCAAGTTGATCGAAGCCGGCAAGTAATACAGCACTCCCCGGCGGGCGCCGCCCGCCGCCCAAGAATTTCAGAGGCAACGCAATGCCCAAACGTACAGACATCCAGACCATCCTGATCATCGGTGCTGGTCCGATCATCATCGGGCAGGCGTGTGAATTCGACTATTCCGGCGCCCAGGCCTGCAAGGCCCTGCGCGAGGAAGGCTACAAGGTCGTGCTGGTGAACTCCAACCCGGCCACGATCATGACCGATCCCGGTACGGCCGATGTGACCTATATCGAGCCCGTGACCTGGCAGGTCGTCGAGCGCATCATTGAGAAAGAGCGTCCCGACGCCCTGCTGCCGACCATGGGTGGGCAGACCGCACTGAACTGCGCGCTCGACCTCGCCCGTCATGGCGTGCTTGAGAAATACGGCGTCGAACTCATCGGTGCGGCCGAAGAGGCCATCGACAAGGCCGAAGACCGTCTCAAGTTCAAGGACGCGATGACCAGGATCGGTCTTGGCTCGGCGCGTTCGGGGATCGCCCACAGCATGGAAGAGGCGCTGCAGGTGCAGGGCGGGATCGGCTTTCCGGCCATCATCCGTCCCAGCTTCACGCTCGGTGGTACGGGCGGTGGCATCGCCTACAACATGGAAGAGTTCCACGAGATCTGCAAGCGCGGTCTCGAGGCCAGCCCGACCAACGAACTGCTGATCGAAGAGTCGCTGCTGGGCTGGAAGGAATACGAGATGGAAGTCGTGCGCGACCGCGCCGACAACTGCATCATCGTGTGTTCCATCGAGAACCTTGATCCGATGGGCGTTCATACCGGCGACTCGATCACCGTCGCGCCGGCGCAGACGCTGACCGACAAGGAATACCAGATCCTGCGTAACGCCTCGATCGCCGTGCTGCGCGAAATCGGCGTGGATACCGGTGGCTCGAACGTGCAGTTCGCGATCAACCCGGTCGACGGTCGCATGATCGTGATCGAGATGAACCCGCGTGTGTCGCGCTCGTCCGCGCTGGCCTCGAAGGCAACCGGTTTTCCGATTGCCAAGGTGGCCGCCAAGCTTGCAGTCGGTTTCACGCTGGACGAACTGCGCAACGACATTACCGGTGGCGCGACGCCCGCGGCCTTCGAGCCGTCGATCGATTACGTCGTCACCAAGATTCCGCGCTTCGCCTTCGAGAAGTTCCCGCAGGCCAATGACCGCCTGACCACGCAGATGAAGTCGGTGGGTGAGGTGATGGCCATGGGCCGCACCTTCCAGGAATCCTTCCAGAAAGCATTGCGGGGGCTTGAGGTCGGCGTCTACGGCCTCGACGAGGTTGAGGCAGACAGCGAGGATCTCGAGCGCGAACTCGCCAGCCCCGGCCCCGAGCGCATCTGGTATGTCGGTCAGGCCTTCCGCGAAGGGATGACGCAGGAGCAGGTGTTCAACCTGACCAAGATCGATCCGTGGTTCCTGGCTCAGATCGAAGACCTCGTGCTGACCGAGAAGGCGCTGGTGGGGCGTTCGCTCAAGGCCATCCAGGCAGTCGAGATGCGCGATCTCAAGCGCAAGGGCTTCTCCGACCGTCGCGTTGCCAAGCTGCTTGCTACCGACGAAACCGCGGTGCGCCTGCATCGCCACACCCTAGGTGTGCGACCGGTCTACAAGCGCGTGGATACCTGCGCCGCTGAATTCGCCACATCGACCGCCTACATGTACTCCACTTACGAGGATGAGTGCGAGGCGCTGCCGACCGACAAGAAAAAGATCATGGTGCTCGGCGGCGGTCCGAACCGCATCGGACAGGGTATCGAGTTCGATTATTGCTGCGTGCATGCTGCGCTGGCGCTGCGGGAAGACGGGTACGAGACCATCATGGTCAACTGCAACCCGGAAACCGTATCGACCGACTACGACACCTCCGATCGTCTGTATTTCGAGCCGATCACGCTCGAGGACATCCTGGAGATCGTGCATATCGAAAAACCGGTAGGCGTGATCGTCCAGTTCGGTGGCCAGACGCCGCTGAAGAGGGCGCGCGCGCTCGAAGCCAACGGCGTGCCGATCATCGGTACCAGTCCGGACATGATCGATGCCGCAGAAGACCGTGAGCGCTTCCAGAAACTGCTGGTCGATCTCGGCCTGAGGCAGCCGCCCAACCGCACTGCGCGTACGCCGGAGGCCGCTGTTCGTCTGGCAGCCGAAATCGGCTACCCGCTGGTGGTGCGCCCGTCCTACGTGCTCGGTGGTCGTGCAATGGAAATCGTGCACGAACAGAAAGACCTTGAGCGCTACATGCGTGAAGCAGTCAAGGTGTCGAACGAATCGCCGGTGCTGCTCGACCGCTTCCTCAACGACGCGGTCGAGGTCGACGTTGATGCCCTGTCTGATGGTCATCAGGTGATCATCGGCGGCATCATGGAGCACATCGAGCAGGCTGGCGTGCACTCGGGCGACTCCGCGTGCTCTCTTCCCCCTTATACCTTGTCCGCCAAGCTGCAGGACGAGTTGCGCCGTCAGACCGAGGCCATGGCCCGCGCGCTGAACGTTGTCGGCCTGATGAACGTGCAGTTCGCGATTCAGGGCGAGGGGGACAATGCGGTTGTTTATGTGCTCGAAGTGAATCCGCGTGCGTCGCGTACCGTTCCCTTCGTATCCAAGGCATGCTCGTTGCCACTGGCCAAGATCGCAGCCCGCTGCATGGCTGGTCAGAGCCTCGCGAGTCAGGGAGTGACCGGCGAGATTGTGCCGCCGTAT
>JALNWS010000048.1 GCA_023230755.1 Azoarcus sp. | reverse complement strand
GGCCTCGGCACCGAAAGCCAGCACATACAGCCGGATGATCGAATACGCGCCGACCTTGGTCATGATCGCAAACAGCGCAGCGACCGGCGCGGGTGCATTGGCATAAGTGCCCGGCAGCCAGAAATGGAGGGGCACCAGTGCCGCCTTGACCCCGAACACCAGCAGCAGCAGCAAGGCGCCGACGTGCAAAATGGCACGATCCCCGGCGGCCAGCTCCGGCACCTTGAGCGCAAGGTCGGCCATGTTGAGCGTGCCGGTCACGCTGTAGATCATGCCCACCGAAATCAGGAACAGGGTCGAGCCCAGCAGGTTCACCACGACGTACTGAACGCCGGCACCAATGCGGTCGCGCCCACCACCATGAACCATCAATCCATAGGATGCGATCAGCAGAATCTCGAAGAAGACGAACAGATTGAAGAAGTCACCGGTCAGGAATGCCCCGTTGATGCCCATCAGCTGGAACTGCCACAACGCATGAAAGTGGCGACCGCGGGTATCCCATCCGCCGATGGCGTAGAGCAGGACCAGCAGCGACAGCAACGCGGACAACAGCAACATCAGGGCCGACAGGCGATCAAGCACAAGGACGATGCCAAACGGCGCCGGCCAGTCGCCAAGCGCGTACATTTGCGGCGGCTCGGACGAAGCTGACACCATCAGCCCCACCGCCAGCACGAGCTGACACACGCTGGCCGCAACCGACAGCGCCCGCGCCAGCACGATGTCGTGGCGCGCCGCCAGCACCAGCACTGGCGCCATCAACGCAGGCAGCAAAATGGCGAAGATGATCCACTGATTCATCGCCCGCCCTCCGAAACCTCAACCGGCACCACCACCGGCTCTGGCTGCCCCGCCTGCGCAAGTCCCGTGCCGTCGATATGGTCGGAGTCGCTCTCAAGGTAACTGCGCAGCGCCATCACTACCACCACCGCCGTCATGCCGAATGAAATCACGATCGCCGTCAGCACGAGCGCCTGTGGCAGCGGGTCGGTGTAGACCGTCGCGTGATCCGAGATCACTGGTGGCGCATTCGCCGCGAGACGCCCCATCGCAAACAGGAATACGTTGGTTGCGTAGGACAGAAGTGCAACGCCGAGCACGACGGAAAAGGTGCGGGCACGCAGCAGCAGGTAGACCCCGGCCGCGGTCAGCCCGCCAACGGCACTCGCCAACAGGAACTCCATCTCAATGCTCTCCCGCAACGGTAAGCGAATGCGAAGGATCGACATCCATCGGCTCGCGATTGACCAGTAGATGTTCGGCGTGACGCCCGACCCGGGAAAGGTTGGCCAGTGCAAGCATTGTCGCGCCCACCACGACCAGGAAGACGCCGGTATCGAAGAACATCGCAGAGGCGATGTGCAGCTCGCCAATCAGCGGAAGATCGAAATGCCAGACCGTACTGGTCAGGAAGGGATAGCCCACCACAAGCGCCCCCAGACCGGTCGCTGCAGCTACCAGCACGCCCGTGCCGACCAGCCCGTGATAATCCATCTTCATGCGCTGCGCAGCCCAACCGAATCCGCTCGCCATGTACTGCACGATCAGCGCCACCGCGACGACCAGACCGGCAATGAAACCACCGCCAGGCACGTTGTGTCCGCGCAGGAAGATATAGACCCCGACCATCAGCGCCAGCGGCAGCATCGCCCGCGTTGCCACGGCCAGCATCATCGGGTGGCGGTCGGCAGCACGCGCCTGATCAGGCTCCCAGGACTGCAGGCGGCGACCGGCCGCACTGGCCATGAGGCCGTCGAGCAGCGCAAAGATGGACAGTGCGGCGATACCGAGCACAATGATCTCGCCAAAAGTATCGAAGCCCCGAAAATCCACCAGGATCACATTGACCACATTGGTTCCACCGCCACCAGGAACGGCCTGCTCAAGATAGTAGCCGGACAGGGTCTCGAAGTCGCGGGTGAGCACCGCCCACGCCGCACCACCCACGCCGAGCCCTGCGGCGACGGCCAGCACCCCGTCCCGCAAGCGGCGTCCAGTGCTGGATTCCCGCGGGGACTGCTTAGGCAGAAAGTTCAACGCGAGCAACATCAGAATGACCGTGACCACTTCGACCGAAATCTGGGTCAGCGCCAGATCCGGGGCCGAAAAGTAGACAAATCCGATCGACACCATGAGGCCGACCACCCCCACGACCACGAGTGCCAGCAAACGTTGGCGGTGCATCAGCACAACCGCAATGCAGGCCCCCATCAACAGAATCCAGCCCACGATGGCGATCGGCGTTGCTGCCAGCAGCATACGCGTGCCCGCCGCGTGCGAACTGCTCTCGAACACGGCATAACCGACCACGAGGAAAGCGGCCAGCATGCAGGCCAGGTAACGTTGCAGGGACCCGTTATGCAGACCATGCGTGAAGCCTTGGGCAAGCTTGACCGCGCCTGAGGTCAGCCCATCAAAAATGCGCTTTGCTTCGGGATGAGGACCAGCCAGCCATACGCGCCGCACACGCCCGTAGGAACGGATCAGCACCGTGCCAGCAAGCACGGCGATCACGCTCATCCCAAGCGCCGGCGTCACGCCGTGCCACAGGGCGAGGTGATAGTCGAGCACTTCGCCCCCCGTCACCGCCCGCGATACCAGCGCCACCAGCGCCCCGGCCGTCGTGTCGGGAAAAATCCCGATCAGCACCACCAGCACCACCAGCAGGGCAGGCGGCAGCCACATGCCGACGGGGGGGTCGTGGGGATGATGGGGATAGTCGTTGCGTGCCGGCCCCATGAACACATGCGCGATGAAGCGGAAGGAATACGCGACGGAGAAGCAGGCCGCAAATGTCGCCACTGCAGCCAGCAGCCAGGCCTGCCCGCCCCACGTGGTGTTGGCCGCCTCGTGCAGCATCATCTCCTTGGACAGGAAGCCGTTGAGCAGGGGCAGCCCGGCCATCGACGCTGCAGCCAGCATGCCCAACGTGGCGGTAACCGGCATCAGGTGCATCAGGCCGCCGAGGCGCCGGACATCACGCGTGCCGGCTTCGTGGTCGATGATGCCTGCATTCATGAACAGCGCCGCCTTGAAGGTGGCGTGATTGAGAATGTGGAACACCCCTGCGGTCGCAGCCATTGGCGTGCCGAACCCGAACAGCATGGTTACCAGACCGAGGTGACTGACGGTGGAGTACGCCAGCAACCCCTTGAGGTCGTCCTTGAACAGGGCAACCACCGCACCGAGCAACATGGTCAGCAGTCCGGTCGTGGCCACCAGATAGAACCACTCGTCGGTACCGGCGAGCACGGGCCACAGTCGCGCCATCAGAAACAGGCCCGCCTTCACCATGGTGGCCGAGTGCAGGTAGGCCGACACCGGCGTGGGCGCAGCCATTGCGTGCGGCAGCCAGAAATGGAAGGGGAACTGTGCCGATTTGCTGAAACAGCCGACAAGGATCAGCACCAGCGCCAGCAGATAGTCGGGCGAAGAGCGGATCAACTCGCCTTGCTGCAGAATCACGCTGAGGTCGTAAGAGCCCGCGATGTTGCCGAGAATCAGCATGCCGGCGATCATCGCCAGACCACCGCCGCCAGTCACGGTCAGGGCCATCCGCGCGCCCTGCCTGCCTTCGGGCAGGTGCTTCCAGTATCCGATCAGCAGGAAGGACGACAGGCTGGTGAGTTCCCAGAAAATGAGCAGAAGCAGGATATTGTCGGACAGCACGATACCCACCATCGCCCCCTGAAAGAGCAGCAGATAGGCATAGAAACTGCCCATCGGATCATCCTTGGACAGGTAGTAACGCGCATAGACGATGATCAGCAAGCCAATGCCGAGAATCAGCGCCGCAAAGAAAAAGCCCAGCCCGTCGAGAAAGAAATTGACGTTGAGACCGAGACCGGGAAGCCAGTCCCAGCCGGCATGAATCACCTCACCGCGAAACAGCGCCGGCGCATGCGACATGAGGCCGATGAACGCGAGCAGCGTGGTGACGAAGGTTCCCGTCGCACAGGCATTGCGCCCGGCACGGATCATCAGCGCGGGCAGCAGCGCGCCGAGGAAAGGCAGGAGCACGATCAGGAGAAGACTCATTCCGATTCCAGGAAAATCACTTCGGTTCCACTGCGTGGCGGGTGGCGCGAACGAAAAACAACCCGGTCCAGCCGGGCATTATTGAACAAAAGTATATCTGCAGGTAAACGCTGCATCCAACATACGGCAACACAAAATGACTGTGGCACGTGCATTGCGGTCCAGCAGAGCCTCGCCAACTGCGTGCAGAAAGTGACTTGTCATGTCCTGACTCCGCATGCACACGAGGTCTCGCAGGGCTCGGCAGTGGCACGACCCTCCGTCCCGAATGCTCCGCGGACGCCCTGCGCACCCGCCCCGCCTCACCGGGCCGAACGGGCACGACTTCGGTGCGTCCCTGCGTCCCCCTGAAGCACCCGATCCATCAGCTTTTGCTGTTTCATTTCACTAGGCGAAATCGAGTCCCGCAGTTACCATTCACGCGTTACACAACCCTGCAGGTCAACGTGTCCGCCAGAAGAATCGACGAAGCCCCCGCACCGGTGGAGGCCAAGAACCCCATCCAGGTAATCGAGCGCATGATGAAATTGCTCGACACCCTTGCCGAGCATGCCGACCCGGTGCCACTCAAGCTGCTGGCGCTGGAGACGGGTCTGCATCCGTCGACTGCACACCGCATCCTGGGCGCCATGACGCAAAGCGGATTCGTCGATCGCTCCGACCCCGGCGTCTATCGCCTCGGCATTCGGCTCCTGGAACTGGGCAGCCTGGTCAAATCGCGGATTTCGCTGCGGGAAACCGCCATGCCAGCAATGCTCAAGCTGCATGCGGCGACCGGTGAGAGCGTAAACCTCGGTATCCGCACAGGTGACGACATCGTGTATGTGGAACGCACCTCAAGCGGTCGCTCCTCGGTGCGCGTGGTGCACATTGTCGGCGCCCGTGCGCCGCTGCACACCACCGCCACCGGCAAGCTTTTCCTGGTTGAAGACGGGATAGAAAAGATCCGCGACTACGCGCGTCGCACCGGCCTCCCCCCGTCCACACCCGAATCGCTGACAACGATGCCGGCACTGGAGAAGGAACTCGACAAGGTACGCCGTCACGCGGTGGCCTTCGACCTCGACGAAGTCGAAGCCGGCGTGCGCTGCATCGCTGCAGGCATTCGGGACGACAGCGGCGAACTCATCGCTGGCCTGTCGCTATCGACCCCGTCGGAGCGCTTCAATCCGGACTGGGCGCCGCTGGTGCGAGACACCGCCGACGAGATTTCCAGATCGCTGGGTTACATCGCCAAGTAGGCAACTGGCGGCCAGAAACCCCGGCCGCCAGCAGGCTCATCCCTGTCTCGCCTTGGACGCAGCGGCAAGGCGCTCGGCAGCACGACTGTCGAGCCACTTGCGCACACGCTGCGCATCGGCCGTGCGGGTATAGCGCCCAACCGAATCCATCAACACGATGACCACTGGCTGCCGGTTGATCCATGCCTGCATGACCAGGCAACGCCCGGCCTCGGTGATATAGCCCGTCTTCGACACACTGATCTCCCAGTCGGGGTTCTTGACCAGTGAGTTGGTGTTGCCGAAACGCAGCTGCCGTCCTCGCACCTCGACATAGCGTTCTGCCGTCGTCGAGAACTCCCGGATCAGAGGATAACGCGACGCGGCGGCAACCAGCCGTGCCAGATCCCGCGGACTGGAGACGTTGGCCGGATTCAGCCCGGTGCTGTCATGAAAGCGGGTGTCAGACATGCTCAGCAGGCGTGCCTTGATATTCATGGCATTCACGAAGGCGGGCAGCCCGCCCGGGTAGTGCCGCGCAAGCGTCGACGCCGCACGGTTTTCCGACGACATCAGGGCGAGGCGAAGCAGCTCCTCGCGCGTCATGCGCGTTCCCAGGGAAAGCCGCGACCCGGTACCCTTGAGCTGATCGATATCCTCTTCGTCGATGGAGAGTTCTTCAGTCAGGCTGGGGCTGGCCTCAAGGACAACCATGGCGGTCATCAGTTTGGTGATCGACGCGATCGGCAGCACCGCCCCGCCATTTTTTTCCAGCAACACCTCACCAGTCGCCTGGTTCGCCACGTAAAAGGCGGACGACTTGAGTATGGGGTTGCCTTTTCCGTCCACCGCCAAGGTCGCAGACTCCTCGGCCGCCGGCGCACTGCGTTTTGCCACCACTTTTTTGGTCGAGCTTTTTGTTACGCTGCGCTTGGCCTTGCGGGGCGCGGTTTTCGCAACCGCCTTCTTCTGCGTGACCTTGCTCGACGCGGCCGAGGTCGTTTTTGACGACGCTGCCAGCGCCGGACTCAGCCCGCCATGAACAAGCACCAGGGACAGTAACGCGGCGAAGAGAATTCTGGGCTTCATGATGGGGCTCTGACCGAAAACGACGTGTACGCTAATTCTTAACGAAAATAGGGAGATATCAAGCTTTTTTGAAGTAACTTGCGAAAAAGGCCTGATCGATTGTTACATCAACGCTCGAACACCGTATTGAGATGACGCAATCTGAGCAAAAAAAGCATTGTCTCGAAAAAGGCCCGAGTTCAATCCGCGGCATCGAGACGCAGAAATGCCGCGACTTCGTCGCGCCGCGCCAGGGTATCCTGGTAGCCGAGGTCCATCAGCGCACGGGTGAAGCTCTGCTCGAACAGCAGGTAGCTCAACAGCGTCGAGCCATCGCGCCGCATGGCACCAAGCCCGCGCAGGACCGCACGCAGCAGCGGCGGCAGGGATTCACGATGGTGGCCCGCAATTGCATCGAGGCGCTGCGAAGGTGAGATCACCAGCGTTTCGATCGGTCTCAGCTTGATGCCCGCAGCGGCGCGCTGCGCTGCGTTCAACCCGCACAGCGTCTCGTTGATGCGCTCCATGCGCTCCAGGTCGACTGCGAGCCCGTCGAGGAAGATGCTCGACAAGGCATGTCCGGCAATCTGCGCCGGCGATGGATAGCTTTCCGTGCGCTGCCGCCCCTCCTCCGCCAGACGCCCCGAGCCGATCACCAGGATGCGGTCGGCCCCGAGGTGGATCGCTGGACTGATCGGCGCCAGTTGGCGCATGGAGCCATCGCCGAAAAACTCGCGATTGATCTTGGCTGCGGGGAACACGAAGGGGATGGCGCTCGAGGCCAGCAGGTGATCCACCCCGAGGCGGGTGCGCGTGCCGATACGTTGTGCCCGGCGCCAGGGTTGAATGGATGGATGTCCGGAAAAGAATGCCAGGCTTTCGCCCGAGGTATAGCCGGACACGGTGACGCTCACCGCGTGCAGGTGGCCAGCGTCGATAGCGTGATCGATGGCACTGAAGTCGAGCGTACGTTCGAGCAGCGTACGCAGGGGGCTGTTGTCGAGCAGGGAGCGTGGTGTCTGCCTGAACGCCCATCCGGCGAAGAGCGCCGACCCCCACCGCATTCCGGAACCCAGCAGGGCAGCCGCATCGGTACGATAGACCTGACTCGCGCAGAAGTTGCGCCAGATCCACGAGAGTTTGCGCACGGCGCCATTGAAATCGGCCGAGTACACCGCCAGCGCCGTCGCATTGATGCCACCGGCCGAAGTGCCGCAGAGAATGGGAAACGGGTTTCCGGGGCGCGGCCCGCGAATGTGACGGATAGCCTGCAGCACGCCAACCTGATAGGCCGCCCGTGCGCCGCCACCCGTCAATACGAGCGCTGCCCGCCCTGTTTTCTCGTCCATGCCCAACCTCCCATGAATCCATCATGGCACAGGCACGAAGACGAGAAAACAGATCCGGACCGCTTCAGTCCTCCTGACCCGCCTCGACCACGGTAAGTGCGGTCATGTTGATGATCCGGCGTACGGTCGCCGACGGCGTCAGGATATGCACCGGCTTGGCCGCACCAAGCAGGATGGGGCCGACCGTCATGCCTTCACCCCCCGAGCTCTTGAGCAGATTGAAGGCAATGTTGGCGGCATCGAGCGTGGGGAAGATCAGCAGGTTGGCATCCTCGCGCATGCGCGCATTGGGGAAGACCTGCAGACGATGCTTGGCGTCGAGTGCCGAGTCGCCGTGCATCTCGCCCTCGACCTGCAACTCGGGATGCTGCTCGTGCAGCATGCGCAGCGCGATGCGCATCTTTTCGGCGGTCGGCGAGTCGGCCGAACCGAAGGACGAGTGTGACAGCAGCGCGATGCGCGGCTCAACGCCGAAGCGCACCATCTCCTCTGCCGCCAGGCACGTCATCTCGACCACCTGTTCGGGCGTCGGGTCGTAATTGACGTAAGTATCGGCGAGGAACAGCGTGCGCCCGGGCAGGCTCAGCAGGTTGAGCGTGTAGCAATGCTTGGCATCCGGGCGGCGACCGAGCACATTTTCGATGAAGTCGAGATGCAAGCGGTGCATGCCATAGGTGCCGCAGATGAGACCGTCACCGTAGCCGAACTTGAGCAACAGCGAACCGATCAGCGTGGTGCGGCGGCGCACCTCCTTCTTGGCGTACTCGACCGACACACCCTTGCGCTCCATCAGCGAATGGTAGTGCTCCCACAGTTCGTGGAAGCGCGGATCCGACTCGGTGTTGACCATCTCGAAGTCGCGATCCGCCTCGATGCGCAGGCCGAAACGCTTGATGTTGTTGGCTACCACCTCGGGGCGGCCGATCAGGATCGGACGCGCCAGGCCTTCGTCGACAACGGTCTGCACCGCGCGCAGGACCTTCTCTGACTCACCTTCGGAGAAGATGATGCGCTTGGGCGCGCGTTTGGCGGCGGCAAACACTGGCTTCATGATCAGACCGGAGTGCCACACGAAGTTGTTCAGTTGCGCGCGATATGCATCCCAGTCGGTGATCGGGCGGGTTGCCACACCGGAGGCCATTGCCGCCTCCGCCACCGCGGGCGCGATCTTCACGATCAGGCGCGGATCGAACGGGCGCGGGATGATGTATTCGGTGCCAAAGCCCGCCACCTTCTCGCCATATGCAGCGGCAACGATATCGCTCTGCTCGGCACGTGCAAGTTCGGCAATCGCCTTGACTGCGGCGAGCTTCATTTCGTCGGTGATCGTGGTCGCACCGACATCGAGCGCGCCGCGGAAAATGAAGGGGAAACACAGCACGTTGTTGACCTGGTTCGGGTAATCCGAACGGCCGGTAGCGATGATCGCGTCGCTGCGCACCGCCAGCACTTCCTCCGGCAGGATCTCGGGGGTCGGATTGGCGAGCGCCAGAATCAACGGCTTCGGCGCCATCTTTGCCACCATCTCGCGCTTGATCACGCCGCCGGCCGAAAGGCCGAGCAGGACATCAGCGCCCTCGATGATCTCGGTCAGCTTGCGCGCATCGGTCTTCTTGGCGTAGCGGTCCTTGATCGGATCCATCAGCGTCGTGCGGCCCTCATAGACGACGCCCTCGATGTCAGTCACCCAGATGTTCTCGACCGGAATGCCCAGCATCACCAGCAGTTCGAGGCAGGCGAGCGCTGCCGCCCCTGCCCCGGAGGTGACGACCTTGACCTTGTCCAGTTCCTTGCCCTGCATCTTCAGGCCATTGAGGATGGCCGCACCGACGACGATTGCGGTGCCATGCTGGTCATCGTGGAAGACGGGAATCTTCATCCGCTCGCGCAGCTTGCGTTCGATGTAGAAGCACTCCGGCGCCTTGATGTCCTCGAGGTTGATGCCGCCGAAGGTGGGCTCGAGCGCAGCGATCATGTCGATCAGCTTGTCGGCGTCAGGCTCGTTGACTTCGAGGTCGAACACGTCGATCCCGGCGAACTTCTTGAACAGCACGCCCTTGCCTTCCATCACGGGCTTGGCCGCGAGGGGGCCGATGTTGCCCAGGCCGAGGACGGCCGTACCGTTGGTGATGACGCCGATCAGGTTGCTGCGCGAAGTAAGGTTGGCGGCTTCGGCCGGATCCTCGACGATGGCGTCGCAGGCAGCCGCCACGCCAGGCGAATAGGCCAGCGAGAGGTCGCGCTGATTGGACAGCACCTTGGTCGGCGTAACCGAGATTTTTCCGGGACGCGGGTAGCGATGGTAATCAAGCGCCGCAGCGCGAATCAGTTCATCCATGATGTGTCATCCATCTCGTCTGTTTTGTGGTTCCTGTGGATTCTCGCGTGCTGTACCGGGCACCTGGAAAACTTCAGGCGTCGGCCATTGCGCGGGTCGCAAGCCTCCAAGGATACACCTGTGAAACACGCTTTCACATTGCGAAAAAGCATTTTCAATCAATGGCGTTTTCCGGCAAATGGGACCCGTGGCATAATGCTAGGCTTTCGCCGGCTGCGGACTATCCTGTGATTTTCCGCATGCCGTATTGCAGGATGCATAGTGCGGCCAACCTTGGCCAACCCTGTACAGGACTGACACCCGGCCGGCCGCAAGGCCTTTCGATACCAACGGGGGTCGATCGACGGGGAACGGTTTCGCTTCAGCAAACTGGAGAGCTTTTCGCCATGAGTCAACGCTTCGCCGACGCAGCCCTGGCTGCAGCACCCGATTACGTCCATCACGAAGGCCTGAAGCAGTGGGTCGCCGGAATCGCCTCCCTTACCGAGCCCGATCAGGTTGTGTGGTGCGACGGCTCCCAGCAAGAATACGATCGCCTCTGCGCGGAGATGGTCGAGTCGGGCATGCTGATCAAGCTCAACCCCGAAAAACGCAAGGACTCCTACCTTGCCTTCTCCGACCCGTCGGACGTGGCGCGAGTCGAAGATCGTACCTTCATCTGCTCGAAGGAAAAGGGCGACGCCGGCCCCACCAACAACTGGGAAGAACCGGCCAAGATGCGCGGCACCCTGAACGATCTGTTCAAGGGCTCGATGCATGGCCGCACCATGTATGTGGTGCCATTCTCGATGGGCCCGATCGGCTCACCGATTGCCCACATCGGTATCGAGATCACTGACAGTCCTTACGTCGTGACCAACATGCGCACCATGACCCGCATGGGCAAGGGCGTGTTCGACGTGCTCGGCACCGGCGGTGAGTTCGTGCCCTGCGTGCATTCCGTCGGCGCCCCGATCGCCCACGGCGAGAAAGACAGCCGCTGGCCGTGCAACCCGACCACCAAGTACATCGTCCATTTCCCGGAAACGCGTGAGATCTGGTCCTACGGTTCGGGCTACGGCGGCAATGCCCTGCTGGGCAAGAAGTGCTTCGCGCTGCGCATCGCCTCGACCATGGCACGCGACGAAGGCTGGCTGGCCGAACACATGCTGATCCTCGGCGTGGAAAGCCCCGAAGGCGAGAAGACCTACGTTGCGGCGGCGTTCCCGTCGGCGTGCGGCAAGACCAACTTCGCCATGCTGATCCCGCCCAAGAGCTTCAACGGCTGGAAGATCACCACGGTCGGCGACGACATTGCCTGGATCAAGCCCGGCAAGGATGGCAAGTTCTACGCCATCAACCCCGAAGCCGGCTTTTTCGGCGTCGCCCCGGGCACGTCCGAGAAGACCAACTTCAACGCCATGGCAACCCTGAAGGAAAACATCATTTTCACCAACGTCGCCCTGACCGACGACGGTGACGTATGGTGGGAAGGCATGACCAAGGAAGCGCCCGCTCACCTGATCGACTGGCAGGGCAAGGACTGGACGCCGGAAATCGCCAAGGAAACCGGACGCAAGGCCGCACACCCGAATTCGCGCTTCACCGCGCCGGCCAGCCAGTGCCCGTCGATCGACGAAAACTGGGAAAAGGCCGAAGGCGTGCCGATCTCCGCGTTCATCTTCGGCGGCCGCCGCGCCACCACCGTACCGCTGGTGTACCAGGCCTTCAACTGGAACTTCGGCGTCTACATGGCCGCGACCCTCGGTTCCGAAACCACCGCCGCCGCCTTTGGCGCCCAGGGCGTGGTACGCCGCGATCCCTTCGCCATGCTGCCCTTCTGCGGCTACCACATGGGCGACTACTTCAACCATTGGCTGAAGATGGGTCACATGGTTGAGAACACGCCGAAGATCTTCTGCGTGAACTGGTTCCGCATGAACGAGAAGGGCGAATTCATGTGGCCCGGCTTCGGCGACAACATGCGCGTGCTGAAGTGGATCGTCGACCGTTGCAAGGGCCGCATCGCCGCCAAGGAAACCGCACTGGGCTGGATGCCCCGCTTCGAGGACCTCGACTGGACCGGCGCTGAGGTCAACAAGGCCGAGTTCGACGCCCTGACCGAAGTCGACACCGTCGCCTGGAAGCAGGAGCTGGCGCTGCACAAGGAATGGTTCGACAAGCTCGAGGACCGTCTGCCGAAGCAGTTCATGCTCAAGCGCGAGCTGTTCGAACTCGCCATGAACGCAGACTGATCCGACGCTGGCCTTCACGGCCGGCACGGACGACAAAGCGCCGCTCCGTCGGCGCTTTTTTCTTTTCAAGGAGTACCAGATGACGCCCCCGCAACTCGCCCGCAGAATGTCCGACATCCAGCCCTTCCATGTCATGGAACTGCTGCGCCGTGCACGCGAACTGGAGGCCGCAGGGCGGGACATCATTCACATGGAAGTCGGCGAACCCGACTTCCCCACCCCGCAGCCGGTCATCGAAGCGGCAAACCGATTCATTGCCGGCGGCGACGTGCACTACACCCCAGGCCTTGGGCTACCCCGGCTGCGCGAAGCCATTGCGGGCTTCTACCGCACACGCTTCAATGCCGAGGTCGCACCCGAGCGCATCATCATCACCGCCGGCGCGTCGGGCGCCCTGATGCTGGCGCTGGCGGCGACGACCGATCCCGGCGACGAATGGCTGCTGCCGGATCCCGGCTACCCGTCGAACCGCCACCTAATCAGAGCCTTCGAGGGCGTAGCCACAGGCCTGCCGGTGGATGCTGCCACTCGTTACCAGCCGACACCGGATCAGACCGATGCCGCCTGGAGCGCACGAACCCGCGGACTCATGGTTGCCACCCCATCCAACCCTACCGGCACCGTGCTGACCAACGCGGAGCTGCTCGCGCTGCATCGCAGCACAACGGCACACGGCGGACTGTTGCTGGTCGACGAGATCTACCAAGGGCTGACCTACGGAATCGAGAGCGCAACCGCACTGTCGCAGGCGGAGCTGGCCGCGGCGGACAACGTGTTCGTCGTGAACAGTTTTTCGAAGTATTTCGGGATGACTGGCTGGCGCCTGGGCTGGATGGTGGCGCCGCAGGCTTATGTGCGGGAGATCGAGAAGCTCGCGCAACACTTCTTCATCTCGCCCTCGACCCCTGCGCAACACGCTGCACTGGCAGCATTCGAACCCGCGACGCTGGAGATCCTGGAAGCGCGCCGGCTCGAATTCGGACACCGACGCGATGCCCTGGTGCCAGCCTTGCGGGAGCTTGGCTTCAAGATCGCCACCGAGCCACAGGGCGCTTTCTACATTTATGCAGACATTTCGGCGCTGGCCCCGGACAGCGAACAACTGGCCCGGCGCCTGATCGAGGAGGCTGGCGTGGCAGCCACGCCAGGGCTGGACTTCGGCCATCACCTGCCGCGGCAGCACCTGCGCATCGCCTATACAACGCGAAGCGAGCGACTGCTTGAGGCAGTCGCTCGCATGCGTACCGTTCTTTAAGCGGCCAGGGCGTCAGCCTTGGCCTCAGGCAGCGCCGTCGGACTTGCGGCCGGCCGCAGTGGTCAGACGCTGCTGCATGGCCATCACCTTGCGGGCATAGGAAGCGGCCGGGTCACTCAGCGCGCCACCGTAGTACTGCAGGGCGGACTTCATGCTGCCGTAGCGACGCAGACCTTCCTGCAACACGAGGGTGCCCACTCGAACGTTCAGTTCGGGGTCGAACAGCGCATCTTCGCCCCGCTCGTCACCGATCTTGTCCATGTGGAAACGCGGGATCACCTGCATCAGGCCCTGCGCGCCCATCGTGCTTTCCGCAAACGGATTGAAGCTCGACTCGATCGCCATGACTGCGACGATCAGCAGCGGATCGATACCCACATGCCGCCCCGACTCTTCGGCCGCAAGCAGTACGGGCTCGAGGGCAACGGTCGAGACCTTGTAACGCCGCGAAACCCAGTCGCGCACACGGGCCATTTCCCGCGACAGCGTGACATCTTCGTCGGCGAGCTTGGTGTCCACGGTCTTGGCGGCAGGTTCTGCGACCACAACAGGGGTTTCTGCTGCATTGGCTTCGGAAACCAATGCGTTAAAGGAAGTGGCCTGTTCGCTGTCGAGACGGCCGGAGCCGATGAATACGACGGCTACCAGACCAAGCGCCAGCAAACTGCCGTGCGCCATGCGAAACAGACCTGCACTGGCAGTGCGCCAGACGCGTTCAAAAGACGTTGCGTGATTCATGGTGTCCTCCGTGCTGTGGCCGGAACACATCGCTGCCAGACTCAGGTGGGAGCCATGACGAAACCGGGAAGGTCACCCGGGGTGGGGGCGGCTTGATGGCCGGTAAGCCAGGAAGCCGTGCGAGATGTTCGGTCGCCAGTAGGTGTAAGAGCAGAGCCGCAACCAGACTCCGATCCCGCGGTGCGCACGTCCATGACTGAAGTGCCGTGTCGCTTTAGCGAACCCCGGCAACGCACCGAAAATTGATTAATTTATAAAAATGTTGCAATGCAATGCGACCGGAGTCTATTGATCTGATTGACTTTTGTCAAAACACCCCTGTTGCAGAGGCGCCACAATTCCGGCTCGACCCCAGTCAAAGCACGGCCCCGGGTCGGTCTTGCGGCCTGGCGCGATGTCCGAATGGCCGGCAATCTCGAGCCCGCGATAGCGTCGCCGGAGGCGTTTCAGCAACGCAGCAAGCACATCGTATTGCACCGTTTCGAACGGGCGACTGTCGCACCCTTCCAGCTCGATACCGATCGAAAAATCATTGCAGCGTTCCCGCCCACGCCAGCACGACACGCCGGCGTGCCAGGCCCTCGCCTCGGTGGACACAAACTGGATCAGTTCGCCGTCACGCCGGATAAAAAAGTGTGCCGACACGCGCAAGTGGCCGATTGTTGCGTAATAGGGGTCTTCGTCCGGATCGAGGGCGTTGGTGAAGAGCTGAATCACACCGGGGCCACCGAAACGCTCGGGCGGCAGGCTGATGGCGTGGATGACAACCAGCGAAATCCGCTCTCCCGCCGGACGGGCGTCGAAATTGGGGGACGCAATCCGTCTCACCCCTCGCATCCAGCCTTTCACACTGATCACTCCCTTGTCTGCTAGCACGCCAGCCCGAACCGCGAACCGGGCCCCGGCAGGGGATTCTAGTCGATCGCCGCACAGCGGGCGCGCACACCGCCTCCCATGCCTTAGCCATCCACGCCCGTGCAGACAGCCGCGATCGCTTACAATCGGCATCCAGTCTCCCCCACGCCAGACCCTCATGAGCTACAGCCGCCCCGCCTTCGAATCCAAACTGTGCCCGCCCGACGCCCTGGCAGCCCGCTGCGCGCAGTTGCCACAACCGCTGGTGTTTACCAACGGCTGCTTCGACATCCTGCACCGCGGCCACGTCACCTATCTTGCACAGGCGCGGGCGCTGGGCGCGGCGATGGTGGTGGCACTGAACACCGACGCCTCAGTGAAGCGACTCGGCAAGGGAGACGATCGTCCGCTCAACCCGCTTGAAGACCGGATGGCGGTCATGGCCGCACTGGAGAGCGTCGACCTTGTCACCTGGTTCGACGAGGACACGCCGATCGCACGCATTCTTGCGGCCCACCCTGCGATTCTGGTCAAGGGCGGCGACTGGGCACCCGAGGCCATCGTCGGCGCCCCCGAAGTGCTTGCCTGGGGCGGCACGGTACATTCCATTCCGTTCGAGGTCGATCGCTCCACGACCGCGCTGATCGGTCGCATCCGCGACGGCAGGTGAGCCCGATACGCGCCACGGGCGCCAAACTACCGCTGCGCCCCGGCCCCCTTGCCGCTAAAATGTCACCCGATGACCGCTAAGTCCTCCTCCGCACTCCACATCCTCGAACACGTCTTCGGCTACACCGCCTTCCGCGGCGAGCAGGAAGCCATCGTCGAGCAGGTGGCCGGCGGCGGCGACGCGCTGGTGCTGATGCCGACCGGCGGCGGCAAGTCATTGTGCTACCAGGTGCCGGCGCTGATGCGCGAGGGCACGGCCATCGTGGTGTCGCCGCTGATCGCGCTGATGCACGACCAGGTGAGCGCGCTGGTCGAGGCGGGCGTCAACGCCGCATTTCTGAATTCCAGCCTCGACGTCGAATCGGCGCGTGCAGTGGAGCGTGCGCTCTACGACGGCAGTCTCGACCTGCTCTACGTTGCACCCGAGCGTCTGATGACGCCGCGCTTTCTCGACCAGCTCGACCACCTGCGCGACACCAACCGGCTCGCCCTGTTTGCCATCGACGAAGCCCATTGCGTATCGCAATGGGGACATGACTTCCGCCCGGAATACCTGCAACTCTCCATCCTGCCCGAGCGCTACCCGTCGATTCCGCGCATCGCCCTCACCGCAACCGCCGACCGCCAGACCCGTGAAGAGATCGCCACCCGCCTGCGGCTGGATCAGGCGCGGCGCTTCATCTCGAGCTTCGATCGCCCAAACATCCGCTACACCATCGTCGAAAAGGACGACCCGCGCCGCCAGCTGATCGGTTTCATCCGCGAGGAATACCCATCGGACGCCGGCATCATCTACTGCCTGTCGCGGCGCAAGGTGGAGGAAACCGCGGCCTGGCTGCAGGAACAGGGCATCAACGCCCTGCCCTATCATGCCGGCCTGCCACAGGAAGTGCGCGCCGAGCACCAGAACCGCTTTCTGCGCGAAGACAGCATCGTGATGGTCGCCACCATCGCCTTCGGCATGGGCATCGACAAACCCGACGTACGCTTCGTCGCCCACCTCGACCTGCCGCGCTCGATCGAGGGCTATTACCAGGAAACCGGCCGTGCCGGGCGCGACGGACTGCCGGCGCAGGCCTGGATGGCCTGGGGCGCACAGGACGTGGTCCAGCAGCGGCGCATGATCGACGAATCCGAGGGCAGCGAGGAGTTCAAGCGCCTGGGACGCAACCGGCTCGAGGTCCTCGTCGGCCTGGTCGAAGCCACCACCTGCCGACGCCAACACCTGCTGGCCTACTTTGGCGAAAGCTCGGCCCCCTGCGGCAACTGCGACAACTGCATCAGCCCGCCCCAGACCTGGGACGCCACCGACGCCGCGCGCAAGGCCTTGTCCTGTGTCTATCGCACCGGCCAGCGCTACGGCGCCGGGCACCTGATCGATGTACTGCGTGGCGAGAGCACCGAGAAAGTGGTGGAACGCGGCCACGCCGAACTCAGCACCTTTGGCATCGGCAGTGATCTCGACGAAAAACGCTGGCGCACGGTATTCCGACAACTGGTCGCGCGGGAACTGGTCGCAGTGGATCACGAACGCTACAACGCACTGACGCTGACCGATCTTGCCCGCCCCTTGCTGCGCGGCGAAGCGGAGTTCCTGCTGCGGGTGTCGACCGAGAAGACCCGCGGACGCAGTCGACGCAGCGCCGCCCGCCTCGACATCCCGGGCGGCATTCCCACCACCGTGTTCGACAGCCTGCGCGCCTGGCGCGCGGCACTGGCAAAAGAGCGCAACGTGCCCGCTTACGTGATCTTCCACGACGCCACGCTGCGCGAAATCGCCCTCGCCCGCCCCGACAGCATGGCGGCACTCGGCGGCATCACCGGCATTGGCGACCGCAAGCTCGAAGCTTACGGCGAAGACATTCTGAGAGTGGTCAGCGAGACGGGCTGAGCACGCACAGCGCGCTCATCGTCGCGGGCCCAACGAACGCTGCGCCCCGATGCGAGCCGGAATGACACCACAGCCAGCGCAATTCCCTCAAGCTTTTGCTGAGGAATGCCGTAACATTTCCAAGCGCCTCTCAACAGACCCGGGTGCAACAGGACCCGCCATAAATGGCCTCACTGGATCAGCTCACCGTACTTGTCATCGAAAGCCAGCCCACCATGCGTGCGCAGCTCAGGACCATGCTGTCCTCGATCGGTCTGGCCGAAGTGCAGTATGCGGTTTCCGCAGGCATGGCGATGCGGCGCCTGCGTGAGCACCGCTACGATCTCATCCTGTGCGAATACAACCTCGGCGACGGCCAGGACGGGCAGCACCTGCTGGAAGACCTGCGCAGCCACGAGATCATTCCGCTCGACACCCTGTTCGTCATGATTACCGGCGAGCGCAACTATGAGCGCGTGGTGAGCACGGCCGAGCTGACGCCCAACGACTACATTCTCAAGCCACTCGCTGCCGAGGCGCTACGCGCACGGCTGATGCGCGTGCTCGACAAGCGCGACGCCTTTCTCCCCGCGTGGCGCCTGATGTCCATCGGCGACACGCCGGAAGCCATCGCCTATTGCAAGGAAGCGGTCGACAACCATCCGCAGTACATCGTCGACTTCATGCGCCTGCAGGCAGAGCTGCACATTTCCGCAGGGCAGATGAGCGAGGCGGAGGCCATCTACCGCGAAATTCTCAGTGGCAAGGATATTCCCTGGGCACACCTCGGTCTGGCACGCACGCTGTTCCTGAGCAAGCAACGCGACGAAGCGGATCGAATCCTGAGCGAGCTGATCGCCGGAAATGAAAACTTCATTTCCGCATATGACCTGCTGGCCCAGGTGCGTGAAGACAGCGGCCGCCCCGAAGCCGCGCTCGACGTACTTCGCACCGCAACCGAACGCTCCCCCTACCGGGTCGCCCGACTGCGTCACGTCGGCGCACTGGCGCTGGCGGTAAACAACCCGGGCGCGGCCGAAGAAGCCCTGTCCGAGGTCGTGCGCAAGGGCAAGTACTCGGACTTTCGCGACCCCGAAGACCACGTTCGCCTGGTGCAGGCGCAGCTGGCGCTGAATCGGGTGGACGCGGCGAGCGCAACCATCAGCGACCTCGACCGCAGCATGGGGGGGCAGCCCAAGGCAGACCTGTGCAAGGCATTGTCTACCGCCATGTTGCAGAACCACATCGGAGAGAGCGCCCGCGCCCGCGAAGCCCTGCTCGGGGCCGCAAGAGCCGCCCCGGGCGCGGCAGACATGTCGGTCGGCCTCAAGCAGGAGCTCATCAAGGCCTGCTTCGATCACCAGCTCGGGGATGCGGGCGGCGAAATGGTGATGAATATCCTGCGCACATCGGCCGACGAGCGCACGGTGGAAACCACCCGCACGCTGCTGAAATCCCGTGGCCTCGAGAAGCTGTCGAAGGAAATCGAGCAACGCATCCAGGCTGAGGTGAAAGACCTGATCTCGGTCGGCGCCGAGAAGGCTCACGCCGGAGACTTCGACGGCGCCGTGGCCGAGATGATGAACGCAGCACGCAAGATGCCGGGCAATCCGCATGTCCTGTTCAACGCTGCGCTGGCACTGCTGCGCCATATCGAACACCGTGGCTGGAACGAGGCCTTTGCCAAGCAGGCGCGCTCACTGATCGAGCGGGCGCGCAAGCTCGCCCCCACCAGCAACCGTCTGTCCGCGATCACCGATTTCATGCACGGCCTGATCAAGCGCTACGGTATCCGACCCGAACGAATCATGGAAAGCGCCGACAAGGCTGCGCTGTTCCGCAGAGCGAACGCACGCAGATGACACTTGCCCCGATCCTGCGCACCGTGCAGCGTGCGGTGCGCATCCTGCCGCTGCTATTCCTGCTCGTCGCCTGCGCCCCGACAGAGTCGAACACCAGTTCGTCAGGTCTGCCGCCTGAAGCCATCGCCACCCTGAGTCTCATCCAGGATGGCGGCCCCTTCCCGTACCGCAAGGACGGATCGACCTTTCAGAACAGGGAGCGCCTGCTGCCCGCGCGCCCACGCGGCTACTATCGTGAGTACACCGTTCCGACTCCGGGCGCGAATGATCGGGGTGCCAGGCGCATCGTGACCGGCGGCAGACCACCCGAAGTGTTCTACTACACCGCCGACCATTACCGCAGCTTCCGCCGCATCGAGCCCCGCCCATGAGCACACCCACAGCCCCCCTGCCCCTGAGCACACTGCTTGCAGACATCTCCCGCGCCGGCGTACGCCCCCTGCCACCGGGCAGCGCCGAACGTCTCGCCGCCGCCGCGTCGCAGATCGGCTTCAATTGCGCGCGCATCGACCTCGGCGACTGCGAAGACAAGGCTGCGCTGCTGACCCGCATCGCCACCGCACTCAAGTTTCCCCGATGGTTCGGTCACAACTGGGACGCCCTTGCCGACTGCCTGGGCGACCTCGACTGGCTGCCCGCAAAGGGCTACGTTCTGCTCCTGGAACATGCCGGCAGTTTTCGCGAACGTCATAGCGAAGACTTCGAGACCCTGCTTGCCATCCTGCGTGAGTGTGCCAGAACCCGGGCCGACGAACAGATTGCGTTCTGGGCCTTTGCCGACCTCTCCGGCCCCGAACCTGCCTGAACACGAAAGCCTGCTGCAACGCCTTCAAGTGTTTGTTTCATCAGAATTTCAACGACCTTCTCTGCGGGACTTGAAACTGTCCGACTCGGCCCTATATTTGTTATGAGGCCGGAGAAGTCACCGGCCAGAAACTAGACAAGGAGAGCGAACATGAACAACCTTTCCCGCCGCGACCCCCTCGACGACCTCTTCCGTGGCTTCTTCGTCCGCCCGGTGGATTTTGGCAGTGTTGCCACCACCGAAGCCCCGCAGATGCGCGTCGACGTGAAGGAAAACACCGAAGGCTACGAGGTTCACGCCGAACTGCCGGGCATGAAGAAGGAAGACATCCACGTCCATATCGATGGCCCGGTCGTCTCTATCAGCGCCGAGCGCAAGCAGGAAAAGGAAGTGAAGGATGGTGAGCGTGTCCTGCGCACCGAGCGCTACTTCGGCAAGGTCTCGCGCAGCTTCCAACTCGGCCAGGATGTCGACGAAGCCAAGGCCTCAGCCAAGTTCAACGATGGCGTGCTGGCGCTGACCCTGCCCAAGAAGCTCGCCGCACAGGCAAAGCGCCTGACGATCGACTGATTTACGGACTTCATTTCCTCACAAAAGCGGAAGACCCCGGTCTTCCGCTTTTTGTTTACATCGACGACCACTACAATCGACGCATCGTTCCCGGAGAAACCCGATGTCCGCTGTGAGCATCACCGCATCCACCCCTCCCGCCCTCAAGGCCGAGATCCTTGCCGAAGCCCTGCCTTACATCAAGCGCTTCTTCGACAAGACCATCGTCATCAAATACGGCGGCAACGCCATGACCGACCCCAAGCTCAAGGACTGCTTCGCTCGCGACGTCGTCCTGCTCAAGCTCGTGGGCCTCAACCCGGTCGTGGTACATGGCGGCGGCCCGCAGATCGAGCGCCTGCTGAGCCGGGTCGGCAAGAAAGGCGAGTTCATCCAGGGCATGCGCGTGACCGATGCCGAAACCATGGAAGTGGTCGAGATGGTGCTCGGCGGTCAGGTGAACAAGGAGATCGTCAACCTGATCAACAAGCACGGCGGCAAGGCAGTCGGCCTCACCGGCAAGGACGCCAGCTTCATCCGCGCCAAGAAGCTGATGATGCAAAGGCTCGACGCGCCCCTGGGCGACCTCATTGACGTCGGTCAGGTCGGCGAAATTACCAGTATCGACCCCAGCCTGATCTCCTTCCTCGACAAAGGGGACTTCATCCCGGTCATCGCCCCCATTGGCGTCGGCGCAGAAGGCGAAACCTACAACATCAACGCCGACGTCGTCGCCGGCAAACTCGCCGAAATCCTCAAGGCCGAGAAGTTGATGTTGCTCACCAATACCCCCGGCGTGCTCGACAAGGCCGGCAAGCTGCTCACCGGCCTCACGCCGCGCCAGATCGACGATCTCGTCGCCGACGGCACGCTATCGGGCGGCATGCTGCCAAAGATCGGATCCGCGCTGGACGCTGCCCGCAACGGTGTAAAGGCGGTGCACATCATCGACGGCCGCGTAGAACACTGCCTGCTGCTGGAAATCCTCACCGATCACGGGGTGGGGACGATGATCAAGAGCAAGTAACCATGATGACGGAGGCCGAGGCCTCCGTTTTTTTGCCTGGAACGACCCCACAAGCCCGCCATGCTCCTGCGCCGCGCAGCCCTCCTCTTCGCCCTGACGACAACGGGCGCACACGCAGCCATCATCACCGTCGGTCCGGGAGAAACCGTAAGCCGCATCGCGGACGCTGCGCGCATCGCCAAGGACGGCGACACGGTCCTGATCAAGGCAGACATCTACCGTGGTGACGTCGCCGTGTGGACGCAGAAACAGCTCGAGATCCGCGGTGTCGGAGGGCGCCCGGTCCTGATTGCCGACGGCAAGAGCGCAGAAGGCAAAGCCATCTGGGTGTTCCGCAACGGGGACTACACCGTGGAGAACATCGAGTTTCGCGGCGCGCGCGTGGCGGACGGAAACGGGGCGGGGATCCGGTTCGAGCACGGGAAGCTTGCGGTCAGTAACTGTCTGTTCGAAGACAACCAGATGGGGCTGCTCACCGCCAACTTTGAAGATGCCGAACTGATGATCAGCGACAGCACTTTCAGCACCGCCCCGCACGACGGCCCGACACTCAACCATCTGCTCTACGTAGGGAAGATTACCCGTGTCTCGATTACAGGCAGCCGCTTCCATAGTGGCTTCAAGGGGCACCTGATCAAGTCCCGCGCACGCCACACCGATCTTCGCTACAACCTCATTTTCGACGGACCGGGTGGTGAAGCCTCATATGAGGTAGATCTGCCAAACGGTGGCGATGCCCTGCTCATCGGAAATATCATCGGCCAGAGTTCCACGAGTCAGAACCCGGTCATGGTTGCCTTTGGCGCTGAAGGCCCCAACTGGCCAAACAGCCACCTGCAGATGTCCCACAACACCCTGATCAGC
>JALNWS010000047.1 GCA_023230755.1 Azoarcus sp. | reverse complement strand
ACAGCGGCTCCTTGTCTTCCTGGTTGTCCTTGTTGTAGGCCAGCGGCTGGCCCTTCATCAGGGTCAGCAGCGCAATCAGGTTGCCGTTGGTGCGGCCGGTCTTGCCGCGCACGAGTTCGGGGACGTCGGGGTTCTTCTTCTGCGGCATGATGCTCGAGCCAGTGCAGAAGCGGTCGGCCAGGTCGATGAAGCCGACGCGCGGGCTCATCCACAGGATGAGTTCTTCGGACAGGCGCGACAGGTGCGTCATCAGCAGTGCGGCAGCAGCACAGAACTCGATGGCGAAGTCGCGATCGCTGACTGCGTCGAGCGAGTTGTAGCAGACCTCGTCGAAGCCGAGTTCCGCTGCGACAAATTCGCGGTCGATCGGGTAGCTGGTGCCGGCGAGCGCGGCCGAGCCGAGCGGCAGGCGGTTGACGCGCTTGCGGCAGTCGGCAAAGCGCTCTGCATCGCGCCGGCTCATCTCGTAATAGGCCATCAGGTGATGACCGAAGGTGACTGGCTGTGCCACCTGCAGGTGAGTGAAGCCGGGCATCGGCGTATCCGCGTGCTGTTCGGCGATGTCGAGCAGGTTGCGCTGGAAGTCGCTGATCAGCACGAGGGTCTGGTCGATCGCGTCGCGCAACCACAGGCGGATGTCGGTCGCGACCTGGTCGTTGCGGCTGCGGCCGGTGTGCAGGCGCTTGCCGGCGTCACCCACGAGGGCGGTGAGGCGCTTTTCGATATTCAGATGAACGTCTTCGTCGTCCAGGTTCCAGATGAACTCACCGCGCTCGATCTCACCCGAAATCTGAGCCATGCCGCGCTCGATGTCCGCAAAGTCATTGGCGCCGATGATGCCCTGGCGGGCGAGCATCTTTGCGTGGGCCAGCGAGCCGCGGATGTCCTGTGCGGCCATGCGCTGGTCGAAGGTGACCGATGCGGTGTAGCGCTTGACCAGGTCGGAGACCGGTTCGGAAAAGCGACCCGACCAGGCTTTGGCGGGCTGAGTGGATGCGGAGGGCGAGGTTTGATCTGTCATAATGTCTGTGCTGAGAAGTAACGGCTGCAAGCAATCGTTCTGGCGCGGCCGGCAGTGATTCTTGCTATCTTCGGGGCGAGCGGTTTTGCCCGCAGGAACTATGGAAAGTATAAAGCAAAAGCTCGGCCCTCCCGCGTATGCTGCCCGCCCGGATTTCCGTAATCTGGGGGTTATCTTGCGCCTGCTGCTGGCCGTTAACCTGCTTGCCGTGCTGACGGTTCTGGTGCGTGTGGACGATCCCGGCATGTTGCTGCCCGAGTTGGTCCTGATGGCGGGACGCGTCGAACTTCCGTTGTTTCTTTCGGTTTTGCTGCTCTATTCGCTGGCCCTGCGCTTGCATGCCTTGACGGCGGAGTGGTCCTTTGCGGGGGTTTGCGGCGTAGCGCTTGTTTCCGTTGTGCTGACCTGGCCGCTTGTTCAGGAAAGTGAAGGCGGTAGCCTTTTTCGCAGCCTGGGGTGGGCCTTGGGGGCAACACTGCTGTGTCTCCTTTATTTCGATTACCGCAGCAGGCTGTTCTCGCCTGCGCTGACGGAAGCCCGCCTGCTGGCACTGACGGCGCGCATTCGGCCCCATTTTCTGTTCAATACACTCAATGGCGTACTTGGCGTGATTCGCACTGACCCCTTGCGCGCCGAGCGCGGTCTCGAAGAACTCGCTGATCTGTTCCGTGTATTCATGCGCGATAACCGGGAGCTGGTTCCACTCGGAGACGAGATTGCGCTGTGCAAGCGGTATCTGGAACTGGAGAAACTGCGACTGGGCGAGCGGCTCCGGGTTCGCTGGGAAGTGTCACTCGGTGCTGACGACGAATTGGCCCGTGCGCTGGTGCCTGCGCTGCTGTTGCAGCCCCTCGTCGAGAATGCCGTCTATCACGGCGTCGAACCCCGGCTTGACGCGGGGGAGGTGGTGGTGAGGGTTGCGCAACAAGGGCGCGATCTGTTGCTGGAGGTGGACAATGAGGCTGTCGCCCAGGCTTCGCACCATGCCGGAAACAACATGGCACTGGACAACATTCGGGAGCGCCTGATGCTGTTTTACGATCTCGAAGGCCGGCTTGAAAGTGATTGCAGCAAGGGGCGGTATTGTGTGCGTATCCGCCTGCCGATCAGGAGTTCGTCCGCATGACGGCCTTACCCTTGCGCGTATTGATTGTTGACGACGAAGCGCCCGCGCGCAACAGGCTGCGGGACGTGCTGGGGGACATCGCCGAGACGCACCCTGCCCGCATCGTGGGAATGGCCTCGAACGGTGTCGAAGCATTGCGCCTGCTCGAAACGTCCGAGGTGGACGTGGTGTTGGCCGACATCCGCATGCCGGCGATGGACGGTGTCGAGCTTGCCCGGCATCTGGCCCGCAGGGAGAATCCACCTGCGGTGATTTTCACCACCGCTTTTGACGAATATGCGGTTCAGGCGTTCGATGTGGCTGCGGTCGATTACCTGTTGAAACCGGTGCGAGCCGGGCGCTTGGCGAAGGCGCTGGAAAAGCTCAAGCGCATTTTGCCGGCAGATGATGTGCTCGTAACTCTGGCACCGGGCGAACGCCAGCATTTCAGCGTCACTGAGCGCGGTCGCATACTTCTGCTTCCGGTTACGGATGTGCGATATCTGAAGGCCGAGCAGAAGTACGTGACCGCCTGCACCCAGGATCGGGATTATCTTCTGGATGAGACCCTGATGCAGATCGAGCAAGAGTTTCCCGAGCGCTTTCTGCGCATTCACCGCAGTTGTCTGGTTGCGCGTACTGCGATAGCAGGCGTGGAGAGAGTCGGTGAAGGGGACGGGGAGGGGCGCTGGGATGTACTGTTGCGCGACAGCGATGAGCACCTGCCGGTGAGTCGCCGGCAGTGGCCGGTGCTGCGGCAGGCGCTTGGGGTCTAGATGTGCGTAGCTACCCGCTGTTGCGCAAGCCCGCTGCGACACCGTTGATGGAGATGTGAATGCCGAGGCGGATGCGTTCGTCCTCGTTCTGTTCCCGGTGGCGACGCAAGAGCTCGACCTGCACGTGATTGAGCGGGTCGAGGTAGGGGAAGCGGTTGCGGATCGAGCGCTTGAGCAGCGGGTTGGCGGCAAGCAGCTCATCTTGCCCGGTGATCGCCAGCAGGACCTCTACCGTATCTTTCCATTCGGCGCGAATGCGGTCGAAGATGCTCGTACGCAGGCTGGCGTCCTTGACCAGCGCCGCATAGCGCGAGGCAATGGCGAGGTCGGTCTTTGCCAGCACCATATCCATGTTGGACAGCAGGCTGGCGAAGAAGGACCAGTCGCGGTACATCGTCCGCAGCGTTGCGAGGCCATCGTCAGGATTCGCGTCCAGCCACGCCTTGACCGCTGAACCAAAGCCGAACCAGCCCGGCAGCATCAGGCGGCATTGCGACCACGAGAAGACCCAGGGAATTGCGCGCAGATCTTCGATGTGCGTGCCTTTCTTGCGCGATGCCGGTCGCGAGCCGATGTTGAGGCCGGCGATCTCGGAGATGACCGTCGACTCCCAGAAATACTGTTCGAAGCCCGGTGTTTCATAGACCAGTCCGCGATAGGCCTTGAAGGCGGTGTCCGACAGCGCCTGCATGGCTTCGAGGAAGGCGGGCGGCGTGGTGTCAGCGTCTGCCGGACGCAAGCTGCTCTCCACGGTTGCTGCAATCAGGACTTCGAGATTGCGCCGGCCCACTTCCGGGTGGCCGTACTTGGCCGCGATGACTTCGCCCTGTTCGGTGAGGCGGATCTGCCCTTGTACCGCGCCTTCAGGCTGGGCGAGGATTGCCTGGTAGCTTGGGCCGCCGCCGCGACCAACCGAGCCGCCCCGTCCGTGGAACAGGCACAGGCGCACCCCGTGACGGGCGAAGGTCTCGACCAGTTCACCTTCAGCCTTGTAGAGCGCCCAGCCTGAGGTCAGAAAGCCGCCGTCCTTGTTGCTGTCGGAGTACCCCAGCATCACTTCCTGAGTGTCCTGACGCGCTTCGCTCAGCAGTTTGCGGTAGCCCGGAATCGAGAACATGCGATCCATGATGATGGCTGCGTTCTCAAGGTCGTCGATGGTTTCGAACAGTGGAACGAGGTTTACGTCGAGCGCGTTTTCCAGCGGTCGCAGCAGGCCGGCTTCCTTGAGCAGCACTGCGAGTTCCAGGAGGTCGGACACGCTGTCAGTCTTGGAAATGACGCAGTTGCAAATGGCTGCCTTGCCGTAGCGCAGGTGGGCGGCGCGGGCAGCGCGGAAAATGGCCAGTTCGGATTCAGAGTCGTCCGAGTACTGCACGTGCGGTGATGCGAGCGGACGCGCGGTGTCGAGTTCTTCGAGAAGCAACGCACAGCGGCCGTCCTCATCCAGTTCGAGATAGCCCGTGCCCGGGCGGGCAACCTCGAGTAGCTCAGCAATGACTCTCTCGTGTACGTCGGCGTTCTGCCGCAGGTCGATCGGCGCCAGATGGAAGCCGAAAACCTTCAGCGCGCGGCGCAGGTGGCGCAGACGCCCGCGCGTCAGCGCAGCGCTGCCATTGGCCAGAAGTGAGCGATGCAGGATGTCGAGATCCTCCGAGACGGCCTCTACGTTCGGGTAGGGCTCCGCATCGGCCACGGCATGGCGTACCGGATCGCTGCCGAGGAGCGCGCGGTGTGTCGCCGAGAGGCGGGCATAGATGCCGGAGATGGCACGTCGGTAGGGTTCGTCGCTGCGGTGCGGCGAGGTGTCTGGCGAGTGCTCGGCGAGCGACAGCAATGCGTCGGATGCGCTGACCAGGCCGAGCGCGAGCGACAGTTGCGAGCCCAGCGTGTGCAGTTCGTCGAGGTAGTAGCCAAGTGCCGCAGCAGCCTGCATCTTCAGGGCCTGCTCGAGCACCTCGGCCGTAACGAAGGGGTTGCCGTCGCGGTCGCCGCCAATCCAGCTGCCGACCTGCAGGAAAGAGGGGAGTTCGAGTGCGCCGAGGGCCGGGTCGGCCTTGCTCAGGCGGTCCTCGAGGCTGGCGTAGAGCCGCGGGAGTTCGCTCAGGAAGGTGCTTTCAAAGTAGGACACGCCATTGCTGACCTCATCGATCACCGACAGACGGGTCGGGCGCAGCATGCGCGTCTGCCACAGGGTGAGTACCGCCCGGCGCAGCGCCTCAAGGTTGGTTTCGGCCTCTTCCGGCGTCAACTGCACGCGGTCGCGTTCGTCCAGCAGACGGGCTACCACCGTCTGGCAGTTGAGGATGCTCTTGCGCTGGACTTCGGTGGGGTGTGCCGTCAGCACGGGCGAGATCAGTGCGGTGTCAAAGAAGGCTGCGAGCTCGGCGGGACTGGCGATGTCCTGTTCGATGGCGTGACCGATGGCGTGGGCGAGACTGCCTTCGCGAGGTGCAGAGCCGGCCAGCAGGTGGGCGCGGCTGCGGCGGATGTGGTGCTGGTCTTCGGCGATGTTGGCAAGGTGCGAGAAGTAGCTGAAGGCGCGCACGACCTGGATGGTCTGCTCCCGCGACAGGGCGTCCAGGATGCCTTCTAGTTCGCGACGTGCGGCCAGATCGGCGTCACGTCTGAAGCGTACCGAGGTCTGACGAATGCGTTCAATGAGGTCGAAGCTCGAGTCGCCCTGTTGATCACGAACCGTGTCACCAAGCAGACGGCCTAGCAGCCGGATGTCTTCGCGCAGGGGCGCGTCCTTGTCTTGAGTCATGGGCAGTCTGGAAAGAGGAGGTGGATTGGGGGTAGCGTCAGCGTTTTTCTGTCTTTAGTGTGGTGCGCGCGGCTTCAACCGCGTTACCAAGATATTGCCCGTAAAAGTCGGGCAACCTCATGCCGACAATGGCGTCACCGATTCTGGCGCCGTCCGGTCCATAGACCTCTACGGTCGGGGTCAGCCGCACCTTTCTGTCGCGCGCAAACGCGCGGTGCGTCGTGCGGGCACCGCCGAAGTCGATCAGTCCGGCATCTGAATCTATATCCACCTGCCGGTACAAGGCATGATTCCGCGTTTCGGCAGCCGTCGACATCGGCACCAGATAGCGACGTGCTTCTTCGCACCAGGTGCAACCGGCCTGACTGTAAAGCACGACCATTGGCAAGGCGCCCGCCCGCATTTGGCTTGCATCCTGCGCCAGGTTCTCTGCCGCGGGCAGTCCCTGCGCAGCGCTCAGGGTCATTGGTACGCATGCTAGAATCGCAAGCAAACTGCGCGCTATTGGTGCGAACCCTGATGTTGCGTTGCCGCATAAGCGTGTCTTCAGCAGCATGACAATCGATCTTCCAGCATGAGTCCTCCTATCGTGAGCCTTTCCGCCCCCGGTTCTTCTTCGATCTCCTCCCCTGAACGCATCGTCATTGCGACCCGCGAGAGCCGGCTAGCTCTTTGGCAGGCGGAGCATGTGAAGGCGCGTCTTGAGGCATTGTATCCCGCCTGCCGGGTCGAACTTATGGGGATGACCACGAGGGGTGATCAGATCCTTGATCGTCCGCTCGCGAAGGTCGGTGGGAAAGGGTTGTTTGTCAAAGAGCTCGAGACGGCGCTCCTCAATGGCTCGGCCGATATCGCCGTACATTCGATGAAAGACGTGCCCATGACGCTGGGAGAAGAGTTTACGCTGGGCTGTATTTCCGCCCGCGAGGTGCCGCTCGATGCCTTTGTTTCAAATCGCTATGAGTCGCTGACTGACATGCCGCCAGGCACCGTCGTTGGGACGTCGTCGCTGCGACGTGAGTCGCAGCTTCATGCGCAGTACCCGTTTCTTGCCGTTACCAGCCTGCGCGGCAATCTCGATACCCGACTGCGCAAGCTCGATGAGGGTCAGTACGATGCCATCATTCTCGCCGCAGCCGGTCTGAAGCGGTTGGGGCTCGGCGAGCGTATCCGTTCCACGCTGCCCGCCGAAATTTCGTTGCCATCTGCCGGTCAGGGCGCACTCGGGATTGAGTGCCTGTCGGCTCGTGGCGATCTCGTGCAGTGGCTGCAAGTGCTCAACGATGTCGATACGTCAGCGTGCGTGCGTGCGGAGCGCGCGGTAGCGCGTGCGCTTGCAGGCAGTTGCGAGGTTCCTCTTGGCGCCTATGCAGAAATCCGTGCTGGGGTGCTGTGGCTGCGCGGCTTCGTGGCGATGCCCGATGGCAGCCGCATCCTGCGTTCCGAACGTGAGGGCGCTTTGGAGAATGCCGAGGCAATTGGCAGTGCTCTGGCTGAGGATCTTCGCGCCCAGGGCGCGGAGGAAATTCTGGCCGAACTGGGCTGACCAGGGCAGGCCGCAGTCGTGGAGACGGGCAAGCGGGCTTCGGATGCACTGCACGGGCGCACGATCGTCGTCACCCGGCCGGAAGGGCAGGCTGCAAGCCTGTGCCGGGCGATCGAGAAACACGGTGGCACGGCATTGCGTTTCCCCGTGCTCGAGATCGGTCCGCTTGATGATCGCACTGGGATGGCGCATGTTGCACGCCGGCTCGATGACTTCGATATCGCTTTTTTTGTCAGCCCAAACGCAGTCAACTTTGCGCTCGATGGCTTGCTGGCAGCACGTAACTGGCCTGCTTCGGTGACTGCGGCAACCGTGGGCAAGGGCAGCGAGAGAGCGCTGAGCGCGCGAGGTTTTGACAAGATCATCGCGCCTGAGGCTGGGTTTGACACTGAATCGGTTCTTGCACTGCCTGCGTTTTCGCCCGCGGAGGTGTGTGGGCGCCGGATTCTGGTGCTGCGAGGCGATGGTGGTCGTGACCTCTTGGGTGAAACCCTTGTTGCGCGGGGCGCCGAGGTCGAGTATCTAAGCTGTTACAGACGTTTTTGTCCGGATATCGAGCCAGCTCGCTTGCTTGATCCGGTGAAACGGAGTGAGGTGGATGGCCTGCTGCTTACCAGCAGCGAGGGGGCGCGGAATCTGGCGGATATCGTCGGAGCGGAGGGAATGGAGCAGCTTTCCGATGTGCCCGTTTTTGCTTCGCATCCGCGCATAGCAGCGCAATGTCGTGAGCTCGGATTTGCCCGGGTTATCGAGGCCGGGGCGGGTGACGACGGCGCATTGCGCACGATAATTTCCTATTTTGGTTAAACTCTCGGCATGAAAGAAGAAACGCCTGCGCTCATTCAGCCGCCTCCAGAGGCGACTCAGTCCTCCGCTCCCAAAGCCGAAGCGGTCCATGAACATGCCCCGGCGCCGGAGATGTCCGGCCGGGAAGATGCGCCAAGTCGCGAGCAGTCATCGAGCAAAAGTGGTGTGGCCGGCTGGGCCATGCTGCTGGCCATCGTGGCTGTTGGTGGTGCCGGTTTTGCCGTGTGGCAATCGTGGGAGAGTCGCGGACAGGCGTCGGACTTGCGCGAAGAACTGGCGCGCAGGCTTAGCGAGGGCGACACCGTCGTCACCGAGACACGTGTCATTGCCCGCCAGCAGCAGGAGCTGATTTCGAGTCTGCAGGGTAAGCTGGGCGCGCTCGAATCCAAGGTCGAGGAGACCGAGGGCCAGGCCGCGGCACTCGAAACCCTGTATCAACAATTTTCCCGATCGCGCGAGGACGGGATGATGGCCGAGATTGAACAGGCCGTATCCATCGCTGCCCAGCAACTTCAACTTGCGGGCAATATTGAGGCCGCGCTGATTGCATTGCAGGGGGCGGAAACCCGGCTCGCGATGCAGGACCGCGGACAGCTTGCGCCGCTGCGCAGGGCGCTTGTCAGCGATATCGAACAGCTCAAACAGATGCCCGTGGTCGACGTGCCTGGCATGGCGCTGCGTCTGGAGCGACTGCTGGAGCGCGCCGATGCCTTGCCACTGGCCTTTGTAGGGGGGCCGCAGGGCACGCAGGGCGAGCCGGAAAAGATCGAACAGAGCAGTGGCATTCCGGCGCTGGATTTTGCCAAACAGCTTGCGCTGGATGTCTGGCACGACTTGCGCGGCCTGGTGCGGGTCGAGCGTCTCGACCCGGCTGCCGAACCGGTTCTGCTCGCGCCCGCTCAAAGTACCTTCCTGCGGGAGAACCTCAAGATTCGTCTGCTCACTGCCCGGCTGGCACTGCTTGCGCACGATGGACGGACGTATGCTGCCGACCTTGCCCAGGCGCGTAGCTGGGTTGAGCGTTTCTTCGATGTGCGCGACGAGCGTGTCAACTTCGTGCTCGATGAGTTGCGTACCCTTGAGGCGATGCCGGTGAGCATTGAGCGCAAGGGGCTGACCAACAGCTTCGCGGCGCTGCGTCTGCTGCAGTCACGTGGTGGTGAGGGGCCGGCACATCCAGCCCCTGCGCCGGCAGCGAAACCTGCAGTGTCGCCTCCGCCTGCTGCTGTGGAACCGGCACCGTCCGTCCCGGCGGCTCAGACAGTTGCGCCCGTGCCTGCGCATGCTGCGCCCGCCCAACCCGCTCCGGCTGGCGACAAGCCCGCTGCGGCACCACAGTCCTGAGGGCCGGAACATGCGAGCCCTTCTCTGGCTAATTGCCCTTTTCGCACTTGCTGCGGGTGCAGCCATGCTGGCCGGTGCCAATGACGGCTACGTGCTTGTCGTGTTCCCGCCCTGGCGGGCACAGTTGTCGCTCAACCTGTTGCTGGTGCTGCTCGTCCTGGGCTTCATGCTCGGCTATTTCGTGATCCGTTTGATTCGACGCACCTTGGCGCTGCCAGCGGTCGTCGGTCAGTGGCGCGAGCGTCGCCGCCGGGAAAAAGCGGGGCAGGCCTTGCGCGACGCCCTGCGGACGCTGTTTGAGGGGCGTTTCACTCAGTCACTCAAGTTTGCCTCGGTTGCGTTTTCCTCCGGTGAGAGTCAGGCGATGGCGGCGCTGGTGGCTGCGCGCGCTGCACATGCCCTGCATGACGATACACGCTACCGGATCTGGCTCGGTCGTGCCGCTGACCAGGGCGAGGAAGCACGGGTGGCACGATTGATGACCGAAGCCGAGCTGGCGATCGAGCAAAGACGTTTTGTCGAGGCCGCAGATACGCTGGAGTCACTCAAACTTGCGGGGTACCGTCATATTGCGGCCCTCAGGCTGTCGCTGCGTGTGGCGTCGGCACTCAAGCGCTGGGAAGAGGCGTTGAAGCTGACCCGTCAGTTGCGTAAGCACAAGGCCTTGTCGGCCGAGCAGGCCTTGCCTCTGTTGCGGCGCGCCCATATCGAGCGTCTGCAGGAGTGCGCGGGCGATGGTGCGGCTCTGGCCCATCTGTGGTCCGAGATTCCCGCCGATGAACTCGCTGACCGGCGCTTGGTCGAGCGGGCAGTGCCCTTGCTGGCTGCCGCCGGAAAGGGCGCGCTGGCGCGGCGCACGCTGGAGCGATTGCTCGATGCCGAGTGGGACGACAGTCTAGCACGTCTGTATGCGGGGTGCGGTGAGGGCGAGGGAGACGAGGTTGCCTGTCTTGCGAAAGCTGAGGGGTGGCTCAAGTTGCATCCGCGCGATGCCGGTTTGCTGTTCGCACTTGGCCGTCTGTGTATTGCATCCCAGTTGTGGGGCAAGGCGCAGAGTTATCTCGAAGCGTCGCTCAATCTCCAACCGACGGTTGAAACCCACCTTGCGCTCGCGCGCCTGCTGGAGCAACTGGAACGGCCACAAGACGCTCAGCGCCATTACCGCGCTGCGGCCGAGCGCGTTGCGGTATAAGCAGGTATTGATGGTTTGATTGAAGGCCGCGTCCTGCAAGGGATTGCGGCCTTTTCTACGCACGGAAATATCTCCGTCGCTTGAACCCGCGAAAATAAAGCGCTGTTGGCTCTTCAGCAGCCCTGAATCAACACCTTAAGTTACCGGCTGGCCGGACGAGATCCTGCTGCTAGCCCGTCCGGGTATGTCAGGTATAGGCGATTTCGGGGCCGGCGCCATGAATGCGCTGGGCCCGGATCAAGGCTTCGGTGATGTTCGAAGTAACATTGTCGTCACCGAGCTGATCGAGAAACCCGGAGCGGAAAACCAGCGAACCGGGCTGCGAATTCAGTCCGCACAGAATCAGTGTGGCGCCCCGTTTCTGCAGGTTCCTGTGCAGCGTCTGCAGGATATCCAGGCCGGTGGTGTCGATGTTGATGACCTTGTCTGTATCCAGAATGACGACATCTGGATGACCGTCCTGCATCAACAACAGGTTTTCGAGCTTGTTGGCTGCACCGAAGAACAGGCTGCCAAACATGCGGTAGGCCAGAATCCGTGGCGTGCCGTCTGCCCGCCGCACTCCCTCTACGCCGTAATAGTCTTCAAGCGCAATGCGCTCGATACGGGTCAGATCCGACATCCTGTAGATGAAGAACAGGCTGGCCATGAGCATGCCTAACTCCACTGCAAGCGTCAGATCGAAGATTACGGTGATGAAGAAAGTGCCGAGCAGGATCGTGCGATAGGCAAGGGTGTAGCGTGCGAGTTGGGTCGGCTTGAACGAATGCCACTCGCCCATGTTGATCGAGACGATGACGACGATCGCTGAAAGCGTTGCGAGCGGAATGTAGCTTGCGAATGGCGCGAGGACGAGGACGATGGCCAGCAGCACCAGGGCGTGAATGATGCCGGCGATTGGCGTCCGCCCACCGGTCCGGATGTTGGTTGCGGTGCGGGCAATTGCGCCGGTCGCAGCAAAGCCGCCAAACAAGGGGGCCACCATGTTGGCGATGCCCTGTGCCATCAATTCCTGGTTGGGGTCGTGTCGGTCGTCGATCTGGCTGTCGGCCACGCGCGCCGAAAGCAGGGATTCGATCGCGCCCAGTAGCGCAATGGTCAGGGCAGGGGCGATCAGCTTGCCGAGGGTGCCGAGCGAGAGTTCAGGCAGGCCGATCGCGGGCAGTTCCTGCGGAATGCCTCCAAAGCGGCTGCCAATGGTGTCGACCGGAAGACTGAAGATCGCATTTGCCAGCGTGCCGATGATCAGCACCGCGAGCGGTCCCGGCAGACGTTTCATCCATGGAACCCTTGCCGCCCTTTTGTTCCACAGCACCAGAACGGCGAGCGAGGCACATGCGACTGCAATCGTGGGCAGATGTAGCGTGGGAAGCGCCGTATAGAGTGCCTTGAGCTTGGCGAAGAACTCTCCCGGCAGGTTGTCGATCCTGAGGCCCAGGAAGTCCTTGATCTGTGACATGAAGATCACGACCGCAATACCATTGGTAAAGCCAATCACAACGGACAGCGGAATGAATCGGATCATGCTGCCGAGGCGAAAGGCACCCATCGCGAGCAGCATGACGCCCGACATCATGCTTGCAACCAGCAGGTTCTGCACGCCATGATCGACCACGATCGCGTAGATGATCGGGATGAACGCGCCGGTGGGGCCGCCGATCTGGACCCTCGACCCGCCGAGGAGGGCAATCAACAGGCCAGCAACGATGGCTGTCCAGATGCCGGCCGTTGGTGACATGCCCGAGGCGATGGCAAAGGCCATTGCCAAGGGGAGCGCGAGCACGCCCACGGTAATGCCGGACGACAGATCCTGGGTAAAGGCGTTGCGATCGTAGCCGTGCAGGGTGTCCAGTAGTTTGGGGCGAAATCTGATGTTCATGGTGTCTCCGAAATGCGGTCTTGCGACGTGGCACTGTTGATGATGCTCACGGAGACAGACGCCCTCGCCCGGCGCGTCGCAACGCGATCCACCGTTTCGAGGGCGTCAGCGGCATGGGTTTATTTCACCCGCATGCCGGGCGTTGCACCACTGTCGGGTGACAGGATATGCAGTCCGCCAGTCTTGCCTTCGGGATCGGACGCGGCCAGTACCATGCCTTCGCTCATGCCGAACTTCATCTTGCGCGGGGCGAGGTTGGCCACCATTACCGTCAACCGGCCCACGAGCGTAGCTGGATCATAGGCCGATTTGATGCCGGCGAAGACCTGCCGCGGGCGCTCCTCGCCAATATCGAGTTGCAGGCGGATCAGCTTGTCTGCACCTTCGACATGGCTTGCATCGATAATCTTCGCGATCCTGAGGTCGATCTTGGCGAAATCGTCGATGGAGATATGGCCTGTTGATGTCTCGGTCGCAGGGGCGGCATGTTGCTGCTTCTCGGCGTGGCGTTGTTGCGAAGACGAGACCTTTGTATCGTTCGCCGTTGCAGCGGCGGTCGCTGGTGTCAGTGATTCACGATTGGCGGCTAGCAAGGCGTCAATCTGCTTGCGTTCGATACGGGTCATCAGGTGCGCGTAGGCATTGATGGTGTGACCGGCGGGGAGCGGCGACCAGGCGCCGGCCCACGTCAGTTCCGGAATGGACAGGAAGGTTTCGACCTGGCTGGCGAGCGTGGGCAGAACCGGCTTGAGGTAGCGGGTAAGGTCACGGAACATGGTGAGTGCGGTCGAGCATACTTCATGCAGCCGCGCTTCCTGGCCTTCCTGTTTGGCCAACTCCCACGGTTTGTGTTCGTTGACGTACTGGTTCGCGAGATCGGCCAGATGCATGATCTCGCGCAGAGCGCGACTGTAGTCGCGTTCCTCATAGCAGTTCGCGATCAAGCCTGCGTTCCATGCCGCAGAGAATTCGGTGATTGCCGCAGCGTCTGGTGCAGACAGGCAGGCATCGAAGCGTTTCGTAATAAAGCCTGCGCAGCGGCTGGCGATATTCACGAACTTGCCTACGAGGTCGGAATTGACCTTTGCGATCATGTCGTCGAGATTGAGGTCGACGTCTTCCATGGTGCCGTTGGACTTGCCCGCAAAGTAGTAGCGCAGCCACTCCGGGTTGAGCTTCTGCTCAACGTACGAGCGCGCAGTGATGAAGGTGCCGCGGCTCTTGGACATCTTTGCCCCGTCTACGGTCAGGAAACCGTTTACACACAGCTGACTCGGGGTGCGGTAGCCGGCAAACTTCAGCATGGCGGGCCAGAACAGGGCGTGGAAGTAGAGAATATCCTTGCCGATGAAGTGGACCATCTCGGTGCCGCTGGCTTCAGCCCGTGTGGCATCGGTGAAATCTTCAACGTTAATGTCGCCGCGCTTCTGCGCCAGTTTGTTGAAGCTGGCCAGGTAGCCGATCGGCGCGTCGAGCCAGACATAGAAGTATTTGCCCGGTGCGCCGGGGATTTCAAAGCCGAAGTAGGGGGCGTCGCGCGAAATATCCCAGTCGGAAAGCTTGTTTTCCCCTTCTTCGCCCAGCCATTCCTTCATCTTGTTGGCCGCCTCGGCCTGCAGGCGGCGCGCGCCGGCCGCGTTGCTGCCACGCGTCCATTCGCGGAGGAAGGCCACGGCGCGTTCGTCTGACAGGCGGAAGAAGAAGTGCTCGGAGGTCTTGAGAATCGGTTTGGCGCCCGAAACCGCCGAGTACGGGTTCTTCAGTTCCGTCGGCGCGTATGCAGCGCCGCACACTTCGCAGTTGTCGCCGTACTGGTCGGCCGCGCCACACTTCGGGCACTCGCCCTTGATGAAGCGGTCGGGCAGAAACATTTCCTTGACCGGATCGTAGTACTGCTCGATCGAGCGGGTGTCGATCATCGCAGCGGTGTTGAGTTTGCCGTAGATGTCCTCGGCGTAGGCACGGTTCTCTGGGCTGTGCGTCGAGTGATAGTGGTCGAAAGCAACGCTAAAGTCGGTGAAATCGCGCAGATGTTCGTCATGTACGCGGTTAATCAGCGCCTCGGGGGTGATTCCTTCTTTTTCGGCGCGCAGCATGACGGGCGTGCCGTGGGTGTCATCGGCACAGACGTAATACACCGTATTGCCTCGCATGCGCTGATAGCGCACCCAGATATCGCCCTGAATGTATCCGACCAGGTGGCCGAGATGGATATCGCCATTGGCGTAAGGCAGTGCGTTGCTGACGAGGATCTTGCGGGACATGATGGCTTTGCTTGGATCGAAAGGTGAGAGTTTAGCAAAGCCGGCCGCCTATCCCGTTACCGGATGAGGTCGGCCGTACAAAGAATCGACGCCTTTCGGGGGCGTCGCCAGGCTCATTCGAGCGGGCGCAGGAAAAATTCCACTCTGCGGTTGCGCGCACGCCCGGCCTCGCGGCTGTTGTCGGCGATCGATTCCGCCTCGCCCTTGCCGTCGGCCGACATGCGGTCGAGCGCAATGCCACGGGTACGAAGGTACTCCATGACCGCTTCGCCGCGCCGGATCGACAGTTGCAGGTTGTACATCTCGCTGCCGACGCTGTCGGTATGGCCTACGATATGAATGGCTACGTCGGGGAAGCCATTCAGAGTCGGAATGAGGGTGTCGAGCGCGTGGGCCAAAGGTGCGCGAAGATCGGCGCTGTCCGAGCCGAAGCCGTTGGAGACCGGGATGCGGAGGTGCAGGCTGTTATCGGTCGGTGCGTCGACTTCGGCGCCGGCGATGTCGCCCAGCGCACCGTCGAGGCTCTGCCGCAGGCCCCGCCAGTCGATGCGGGGGCTTGGCCTGGGGGCCGGTGCCGTGGTGGATGTCGAGGTGCTGCCGCCCGTGGTACCCGGGGTTGCGCAGGCCGACAGTAGTGCTGCGCCGAGGCAAAGCGGGAGCAGAATGTGTTTGCGAAGGAAGTAGGATGTGTCGTTGAGCATGATTCAGTGCGCAGGTATGAAAAATGAATATTATCGGCCGGATCTTGTTAATCGGAAACCCTGACGTCGGAGAGGGTGAGTGAATGCCCGGTGTCCGGTATGATTTCGCCCGACCCCGCTGTTTTGCGGATGGACCGATCTTGAAGGAAGCTGACATGAGTCTGACCCAGGAAGCCGTTACCGAAGCACTGAAATCCGTCATCGATCCGAATACCGGAAAGGATCTTGTTTCGACACGCTGCGTTCGAAACCTGGTGGTCACGGGCGCAGATGTGCGTTTTGAGGTTGAGCTCGGCTATCCGGCAAAGAGCCAGCATGAGCCGATCCGGCAGATGTTGCGCGAGGCCTTGTCCGGCTTGGCGGGCGTGGGTCGCGTGGATATTGAGGTGTCCAGCAAGGTGGTAGCGCATTCGGTTCAGCAGGGGGTGAAGTTGCTGCCGGGAGTGAAGAACATCATTGCCATCGCATCGGGCAAGGGCGGGGTGGGAAAGAGTACCACTGCCGTGAATCTGGCGCTGGCCCTCGCCGCCGAAGGGGCCAGGGTCGGCATGCTCGACGCGGACATCTACGGGCCGTCACAGCCGCAGATGCTGGGCATTGGTGACCGTCGTCCGGAGTCGCTCGATGGCAAGACCATGGAGCCGATCGAGGCTTACGGTCTGCAGGCGATGTCCATTGGTTTCCTGATCGATATCGATACGCCAATGGTGTGGCGTGGCCCGATGGCGACTCAGGCGCTGAACCAGATGCTGAAGGAGACGCACTGGCAGGATCTCGACTACCTGGTGATCGACATGCCGCCCGGTACCGGCGACATCCAGCTCACTCTGTCGCAGAGCGTGCCTGTGACTGGCGCAGTGATCGTGACCACGCCGCAGGATATTGCCTTGCTCGACGCTCGCAAGGGGCTGAAAATGTTCGAGAAGGTCGGTGTGCCCATTCTGGGTGTCGTCGAGAACATGAGCATCCACATCTGTTCGAAGTGCGGTCACGAGGAACATATTTTCGGTGCGGGTGGTGGCCAGTCGATGTGTGACGACTATGGCATTCCGTTTCTTGGTGCCCTGCCACTCGACATACAGATCCGCCAGGAGGCCGACGAGGGCGCCCCGACGGTGGTATCTGACCCGGACGGGCGCATTGCCGAAACTTACAGGTCGATAGCCCGCAAAGTGGCGGTCAGTATCGCGGAGAAGTCCAAGGACATGACGCACAAGTTTCCGAATATCGTGATTCAGAATACCTGACGAAAATTTGCGCCGCTGCTTGCTTTCGCATCGGCGGCGCTTGCCCTAAACTACGCGGATTTTTCGATGCCGGACTCTCCGGCTGGCCGCACAGGAAATTTGCCTCATGTCCATCAAGTCCGATAAGTGGATCCGCCGCATGGCCGAACAGCACGGCATGATTGAGCCTTTTGCGCCGGATCTGGTGCGGGTCAATGAGGGCGGCAAGATTGTGTCCTACGGAACCTCAAGCTACGGCTATGATGTCCGGTGTGCCAATGAATTCAAGATTTTTACCAACATCAACTCGACCATCGTCGACCCCAAGGATTTCGACGCACGCAACTTCGTCGATTTTTCCGGTGACGTCTGCATCATTCCGCCGAACTCATTCGCGCTTGCACGCACGGTCGAGTATTTCCGTATCCCGCGCAGTGTGCTGACCGTGTGCCTGGGCAAGAGTACCTATGCGCGTTGCGGCATCATCGTGAACGTCACGCCGCTTGAGCCTGAGTGGGAAGGGCACGTTACGCTCGAGTTCTCTAATACCACCCCTCTGCCCGCCAAAATCTACGCCAACGAGGGCATCGCTCAGATGCTGTTCTTCGAGTCCGACGAAGTCTGCGGTACGTCGTACAAGGATCGTGGCGGCAAGTACTTTGGCCAGACGGGCGTTACCCTGCCAAAGATCTGAGTCTGGTCGTGAATGAATGCAATGAACAGGGCCGTCTGACGGCCCTTTTGTCTTTTCCGGACATGTCCGGTAACGAGCGGGAAATGATAGACGGGGTACCATCCTCGTTTGCCCGCAGATGCGCCGCGTTGGAGGCCAGAAGGATGCGATTCCATTTTCCGATCATCATCATCGATGAGGATTTCCGTTCCGAGAATACGTCGGGCCTGGGTATCCGGGCGCTTGCGAAAGCCATCGAGGGTGAAGGTGTCGAAGTGCTGGGTGTGACCAGTTACGGTGACCTGACCTCGTTTGCCCAGCAACAGAGCCGTGGTTCGGCCTTCATCCTGTCCATCGACGATGAGGAGTTCTGCTCTCCCGAGGCTGCGGCCGAGGCGATCTCCGGATTGCGCGCCTTCGTCGAAGAGATCCGTTTCCGCAACGCCGCTATCCCGATCTTTCTGCATGGCGAAACGCGTACTGCACGGCATATCCCGAATGATGTGCTGCGAGAAATGCACGGCTTCATTCACATGTTCGAGGATACGCCGGAGTTTATCGCCCGCTATGTTGTGCGCGAGGCGCGCAATTATCTCGAATCGCTGTCCCCTCCGTTCTTTCGGGCACTGGTCCATTACGCAGCGGACAGTTCCTACTCGTGGCACTGCCCGGGGCATTCGGGCGGTGTGGCATTCCTGAAGAGTCCTGTTGGCCAGATGTTCCACCAGTTCTTCGGTGAGAACATGTTGCGTGCGGACGTGTGCAACGCAGTCGATGAACTGGGTCAGTTGCTCGATCACACCGGACCAGTGGCAGCATCAGAGCGCAACGCGGCTCGCATCTTCAATTGCGATCACCTTTATTTCGTCACCAACGGGACATCGACGTCGAACAAAATGGTCTGGCACACCACGGTTGCGCCAGGGGACATCGTGGTGGTTGATCGCAACTGCCACAAATCCATCCTGCACTCGATCATCATGACGGGGGCAGTGCCGGTGTTCCTGACGCCGACGCGAAACCACTACGGAATCATCGGGCCGATCTCCCTCGAAGAATTCTCGATGGAGACGATCCAGCGCAAGATCGAGGCCAATCCGTTTGCGCGCGAGGCCAAGAACAAGAAACCGCGGATCCTGACCATCACCCAGTCGACCTACGACGGCGTTGTGTACAACGTCGAGACCATCAAGGAGATGCTGGACGGTCAGATCGACACGCTGCATTTTGACGAGGCCTGGCTGCCGCATGCGGCGTTCCACGACTTCTATGGGGATTATCACGCCATCGGCGAGGGGCGGCAGCGCTGCAAGGAATCGATGGTGTTCTCCACCCAGTCCACGCACAAACTGCTCGCCGGCCTGTCACAAGCTTCGCAGATCCTGGTGCAGGACTCGGAGACCAGGAAGCTGGACCGCGATGTCTTCAATGAGGCCTATCTGATGCACACCTCGACGTCGCCACAGTACGCGATCATCGCCTCGTGCGACGTTGCGGCGGCAATGATGGAGTCGCCGGGAGGCCCCGCGCTGGTGAACGAGTCGCTATCCGAAGCGGTGGAGTTCCGGCGCGCGATGCGCAAGGTGGACGCCGAGTTTGGTGACGCAGACTGGTGGTTCAAGGTCTGGGGGCCGGAGTACCTTGCCGAAGAAGGTCTGGGTGAGCGCGAGGACTGGATGCTGAACGCCGGCGATCGCTGGCACGGTTTCGGGGATCTGGCGCCGGGCTTCAACATGCTCGATCCGATCAAGGCGACGATCATCACGCCGGGACTGGACATGGAGGGCGACTTCTCCGATCACACGGGGATTCCCGCTGCGATCGTGACCAAGTATCTGGCCGAGCACGGCATTATCGTGGAGAAGACCGGTCTGTACTCCTTCTTCATCATGTTTACGATCGGTATCACCAAGGGGCGCTGGAACACCATGGTGACCGAATTGCAGCAGTTCAAGGATGACTACGACCGCAATCAGCCCCTGTGGAGAGTGATGCCCGAGTTCATCGCCAAGCACCCGCTCTATGAGCGTGTCGGGCTGAAGGATCTGTGCAACGAGATCCACTCCTTCTACAAGGAGCGCGATATTGCGCGGCTGACCACCGAGATGTATCTGTCGGACATGGTGCCGGCGATGAAGCCGACCGATGCCTTCGCGAAGATGGCGCACCGTGAGATTGATCGCGTGTTGATCGAGGAGCTTGAGGGGCGTGTGACAGCCATACTGCTTACGCCATATCCGCCGGGTATCCCGCTGTTGATCCCCGGTGAACGCTTCAACGCGACAATCGTGCGCTATTTGCGCTTCGCGCGCGATTTGAACGGTCGTTTTCCCGGATTCGAGACCGATATCCACGGCTTGGTGAAGAGCGAGGATGGCCGCTACTGTGTCGACTGCGTCCATCTGGACTGAGTCGCAGCGTTATTCGAGCAAGTCAGCAAAAGGGCCGCATCTGCGGCCCTTTTGCTGTCCAGTGTTTGTTCAGTACTTTCGCCGGTATTCGACGAAGTCGAAATCGTGCTGATTGTCTGCGTCCGACTTGCACGCGGTGCGGCTGGTTTCAAGGAAGCGCTCGCGGTCGAAAGCGGGGAAGTGTGCGTCACCCGTCACGTCGGCAGCAACTTCTGTCAGCATTAGCACATTGGCCATGGGCAGCAGCTGTGAATAGATATCTGCGCCGCCAATCACGAATACCCGTGGCATGCCCTCGAGCGCACGTAGCGCGCTGGCGGGATCGGGGTGGACTTCGGCGCCTTCTGCAACGTAGTCCGGGTTGCGCGTAATGACCACGTTGCGACGTCCAGGCAAGGGGCGGCCGAGTGACTCCCAGGTTTTTCTGCCCATGAGCACTGGGTGCCCGGTCGTGGCCGCCTTGAAGTGCGCAAGGTCGGCCTTCAGTCGCCACGGGAGTGCGTTCTCGCGGCCGATGACTCCGTTGCGGGCGACTGCAGCGATCAGTACGATTTCGGGTGTTGTGCTCATATTGCGACCGGTGCCTTGATGTGTGGGTATGGGTCGTAGCCGCTTAGCGTGAAATCTTCAAAGCGGAATGCGAACAAATCCTTCACCTCGGGGTTGATCGTCAGTGTGGGCAGGGCGCGAGGCGTGCGGGAGAGCTGTTCTTTGGTTTGCTCGAGGTGGTTGAGGTACAGGTGGCAGTCCCCGCCGGTCCAGATGAAGTCGCCTGGTTCGAGGTCGCAAACCTGTGCCACCATGAGCGTCAGCAGCGCGTAAGACGCAATGTTGAAGGGAACCCCGAGAAAGATGTCTGCGCTGCGTTGGTACAGCTGGCACGAGAGTTTGCCGTTCGCAACGTAGAACTGGAACAGGGCATGACATGGCGGGAGCGCCATCTGGTCGACTTCGCCTGGGTTCCACGCAGAAACCAGGTGACGGCGGGAGTCGGGGGTGCGCCTGATGGCTTCGATCAGATTTGAGATCTGATCAATACTGCGGCCATCTGCGGTTTCCCAGCGTCGCCACTGTTTTCCGTATACCGGGCCGAGGTCGCCCCGTTCATCTGCCCATTCGTCCCAGATCGAGACGCCGTTTTCCTTCAGGTAACGGATGTTCGTGTCGCCTTGCAGGAACCAGAGCAATTCGTGGATGATCGAGCGGGTATGAAGCTTCTTGGTCGTGAGCAGCGGAAAGCCCTGGTGGAGCGGGAAGCGCATCTGCCATCCGAAAACGGACAGCGTGCCTGTGCCGGTCCGATCGGTCTTGCGATCGCCATGCTCGAGCACATGCCGCATCAGGTCGAGGTATTGGTTCATGGCAGTTTCCGGTTAAAGTTCCGGATTCTACCCGCTGGCGGACTGATTGTCGGCAGCGAGGTCTTGCACACTTTGTGACAAATGGGTATGTATGCGAGTGACGGTATTCCGCGCGCGGTGCATGATGCGCATGGGCAGGTCGTGACGCAGGAATGCATGCTTGCCGATGGCGCTGGAGGAGAGGCAGTGAAAAGCAGGGGCGACATCTTCGATTTTACCTTGGGAGGGAGGCGCACGCGGAATCGCGATCCCGTTGCTGCCGTCAAGGAAGCTGCACAGGTGCTTTGTGTCCAGTTGCGCCCCGAGCATTTGCCCGCCGATGCCTCGGTCGAAATCGCCGCGTTCATCGACGATTTCTTCATGGCGATCAATGAGACTGTCCCGCTCAGTGTGGTCCGGAGCGATGACCTCAATTCAGCTGCGGACTGGGGGCAGTGGATCGGGGCCGTGCGCGAATCTGTTGGAGAGGTGTTTTCCGCCTATCAGGCTTTTGTGGCCGGGCAGGACGACAGACTGACCCCGGACGTGTCGCTTGGGCTCGCCCGAATCGCCGCTCAATATGTACGCTGGGAACTCGTTGATCGTCACGTCCCGGATGCTGATGTCTGGGCACTGTTGGGGCAGTTGTTCGTAGACTCGGTTGAAGCCGCGAATGTCCAGGCGAGTGCGGACGATGGTGGCGTGGTCCGCGAGTATCTCCGTGCTATCGCCTATCAGTCGGCTGCGCTCGACCAGTTGCCGCAGGCCGGGGCTGTGGGGGTGTGCCGCCTCGTCGATCTGGTTCTGCCATTTCTGGTGATGCGGCTCGGTGATCCGCAAGGCGCCCTCTATGCGGTGAACCCGCCAACGTCTCCGATACCGGTCCGACTGTCGCGTGCTTTCGCAGCGCCTGGCTGGTACTTTCATCCAGCAGGCGCAACCGAATTTCTCGCCGAACTTCATGGGCAGTTGATCAGGGGGGTTCTGCCGCCGGTGCTTGCCGGCCATGATCCGCGCCTGCTGCGGGATGCGGCCGTGCATCTGCGCCGCCATTGGTCGACTCGGCCGCCTGTAAGGCGCTTCCGGCGGCACCTCGTTGACGGACAGTTGCTTGTCGTGCGTGGATATGTCAACGTCAAGAGCCTGTTCGAGGCCAGGGGGGAACTGACCAACCGGGCCTGGCTTATTACCGATCTGAGTCGGGGGGGGGTCGGGGCGTTGATCTATAAAGAAGAGGCTGAGTCCATCCCTGAGTCTGGAGAGTTGATTGCGTTTCGCCCTGCGGACGGGTCGAACTGGCATCTGGGTGTCGTCCGCCGTGTGCGTTTCGCAAAGAATGATGCCGAGGTTGGTATCGAAACGCTGTCGGTCCGTCCTGAATTGGTGAGGGTCGATGATGGGCGCGTCCCGACAGATCTGTTTTTTTGTGACCCTGTGCAGCGGGGCGAAGCAGTTCGTGTCATCGCTCCCGTGGGGGTGCTGCGTGAAGGCGCACCCCTGTTCGTGAATGCGGGGGGGCATGTATCTAAGCTGAAGCAACTGGAAGGATTGATGTCAGGGCAGGGGTTCGAGCTTCGTGCCTATCAGGCTCTCTGAACCGTTCTGAGTGAATCGAAAGGGTAATTTCGGTTTATTTTCACTTTCCCCTTGTATTAGTTTTTGGGTTGTCTATAATGCGCACCTCTTCACCGCGAAACGCAGTTGGCGAAACGGGGTGGAGGCAAGAAAGCGGTTGTTTTTGCAGAAGTT